>DASUXU010000129.1:0-35918 GCA_036377735.1 Longimicrobiales bacterium | reverse complement strand
GACGCGGATGCTCTGGATCTGTCCGCCCACCTGGGCCCGCACGATCGTCGACCGCCGCGATGCCGCCTCGCCGTTCGCGCTCACGTTCATCACCATCTCGCCCTGCAGTACCTCCGCACCCTCCACCGGAACCGGCGCGTCTGCATCGAAGCGGCTCGATGCGGATGCGACGTCCGGCAGGTCGGAGCGGGCAGCGCTCGACCCGGCAGGATCATCGGCGGCCTTGGCAGCGGTTACCCGCCGATAGATCCCTGCGCCCGCGACCGTCAGCAGAAGGACGACCGCCACGGCGATGACAATGTGCTTGGATGACTTCATCGGATGCCGTCGGATTGGAGTGAGCGACTGGAAGTGCGGACTATCGGCCCGTCGGAGGGGCGACCGTCACGAGGCACGCGCGTGTGCGCGCGTTACCAGTATGCATCATGCCTTCAAAAAGTGAAAGTATCATGACCGCCGAACCATAGCCTGGCGGGTCGTCTGCATGCTTATCCGGGCTGTGAAAAAAGTATCAGAACGGTCCCGCTTTGAACCGGTCGCGAACGCGAGCGACGCAGTTCGGCGGGTGCGCGGATGCCGTCGGAGGATGTTCGTTCGACATTCGCCGACGCATCTTCGACGACGCGTTCGGCGACGATGCTGAAATAAAATTCTTGCATATTCGCGTGCGAGTATATACGCTGGAGTTACTGTCACACGACATTTCCGTCGAGGACACAACCGAAATCCGGTTTGTACAGACCTCGCGGGTGTCACTCGGCCACCTTATCAAGGGGACAGGAAATGGCAACACGGAAGAAGGCAACGAAGCGCACAGGCGCCCGGAAGGCGGCGAAGAAGTCCGCCCGCAAGGCGACGAAGCGCGCGGGTGCCCGTAAGACCGCAAAGCGTACGGGCGCACGTAAGACGGCGAAGCGCGCGGGTGCGCGCAAGGCCACGAAGCGCGCAGGCGCACGCAAGACGACCAAGCGCGCAGGTGCCAAGAAGGGCACGCGCAAGGCCGCGAAGCGGACGACCAAGCGCGCAGGCGCCAAGAAGGGCACGCGCAAGGCCGCCAAGCGGACCGGCGCACGGAAGTCCGCCGCGAAGCGCGGTGGTGCCCGCAAGACGGCTCGCAAGTCCGCCGCGAAGCGCGGTGGCGCCCGCAAGGGTGCGCGCAAGGCTGCAGCTTCGGCCTGAGCCGTAGAGTCACGATAGTTGCACACGGAAGCGTCACAGGGTTCGCCCTGTGACGCTTCCTGTTTTTTACGGAGGAGAGATGAGCGAGATCGAGGAGACGGGGCTGTTCGGCCGCAGCATAGACGAACGGTTCGAGCGGCGGGTCGTCATGAACGTACCCGACCGCCACAACCCCCAGCTCCACGAGTTCATCGAGCGCGTCAACGCCGACGACGATCTTTACGCCACCTGGCTCGCCGCCAACGTCAACGCCATCGAACGCCTCGGCATGACAGACCACGGCCCCGTCCACGTGAAGATCGTCATGAACATCGGGATCCGTATCCTCCGGCTTCTGCTGGACGGCGGTGTCGAGCCGTCGATCGTGGCCAACTATCAGCTCGGTCCGCATGAAGCCGAGGTGGTCGTAGCGGCTGCCTGTCTGCTGCACGACACAGGCATGTCCATCCATCGATCCGACCACGAGTCGTTCTCCCTCTTCCTCGCCAACCACAAGCTGCATTCGCTGCTCGACGGACTCTATCCACCGCGGGCCGCAACCATCATCCGTTCCGAGATCCTCCACGCCATCATCGCGCACCGCGCAGGCGGGAAGCCGCTCACGCTCGAAGCTGGTGTCGTACGCATCGCCGACGCGCTCGACATGGCCAAGGGACGATCCCGCATCCCGTTCTCGCAGGGGTCGGTCAGCATCCACTCCATTTCCGCCGCCGCCATCGAGGCCGTCCACATCGAACGCGGGGAGGACAAACCCGTACGGCTGCGGATCGAGATGAGTAATTCAGCCGGCGTCTTCCAGCTCGACCAGCTCTTCCGCGAGAAGCTCGGCGGCAGCGGCCTGGAGTCCTATATAGAGCTCGAGGCACTCATCGAGGGCGAGGGCGAAAAACGGCTGTTCCAGAGCTTCCGGCTCTGACGCCCGAAGCCGCTTAGCCGCCGCGAGGGCGCCGCGGAGGCGCTGTCTGGGCGGCGAAACGAAGTGCGCAAAAAGTGTCCGGTCGGGTTTGCCGCCGGTGCTCCAGCCGGTTACGTTGCGCGCGCATGACGACATCTGACTCCGCCCAGCCGCCGCAGCCGCCACGCCGCCTGCACCCCGACGTTTTCCTCGCACGCCGCCGCGCGCGACTCGAGCATCTCCTGCAGCACCCGCTGGTACCACCGCGCGGTTCAGGCCTGCCGGCCGACCGCCGGGCGTACCTCCGCGAGGAAGCCGAAGAGCTCTACTGGAACGAGCTGGAGTGGGAGAAGCTCACGGCGGAAGAGATGTCGTCGGGTGGGAGTGAGCTCGTCGAGTTCGCATTCCCCGGCTTTCTGGCATTCATGGACGGACTGCTGCTGAAGCAGGCGAATGCGAATTCGCCCGTCCCCGCGACACCCCGCCCGGAAGTCGTGGAGGACGTGCTGCTGTTTCTGTCGACGCGTTGTCTGGAGCTCCTGCCGGAAGTTGCACCAGGAAGGCGGCTGGAGCGGGAGATGACGGAGCGGCTGATCGACCTGGTGCTCTATCGACTGCACGGCCTGGCGGTCGACGGAGTGGACCGCATCGAGATGTCGCGCAACGACGAGGACTGAGTGAACGCGGCCCATCCATCGCTGCGCGGCGGACCGTTCCTCATCGCGCACCGCGGCGGTGCCGGCCTCATGCCAGAGAACACGCTCGCTGCCTTCATCAGCGCCGCGCGCGACTGGGCCGCAGACTGGATAGAGCTGGATGTCCGCGCCAGTGCCGACGGCCACTGCGTCGTCATGCATGACCCGACCCTCGAGCGCACCACGAACGGTGTCGGGCCTGTGGCTGACAGGACACTTGCCGAGCTGCAGTCGCTCGACGCGGGATACAACTTCTCACGCGACGGCGGGCGCAGCTTCCCTTTCCGCGGCACCGGCATCACCATCCCGACAATCGATGAAGTGCTCGAGCGCCTTCCCGACATGCGCTTCATTGTTGAAGTGAAGGACGGCGCCGCGCAGCGTCCGCTGTTCGCCGCGATCGACCGCCTTCGCGCGGCCGACCGCGTCATCGCAGCCGGCATGTATGATCGCGACCGCACGATGTTCGCCGGCTATCATGGCCCGCGCAGCGCCTCCGGTGAACAGCTCCGCCGCTTCTATGCGGCGCACCGTCTACATCTCGCTCGCTTCTTTTCCCTCGCCGCGGACGCCGTCCAGATGCCCGAGGACTGGAACGGGCGGCGAGTCGTCTCCCCGCGCCTCGTCCGGGACCTCGCCGCGCACGGCATACCCGTCCATATATGGACCGTGAATGACGCCGCTGACATGGAGCGCCTCCTCGACTATGGCGTCGACGGCATTCTCACCGACCGCCCCGACATCGCCATCCCCATCTTCCACCGCCTGGGCTTACGGGACTTACGGACCACCCTTCGATCGTCCGGAGTTGACCGTTCCGCACATGGTGCGGATTCAGCCGGTCGCACGCCCGGCCAGGAGTAGCCGCTCGCGTCGGGCGCAACCGTACGGCGATCACCGGAATGTCCGGAAATCGATCTCGATTCGCGTCCCCACGGCGCGCGCTGAGCGGCTTCCGTGTGAGCTGCCTTCAGGATAATTCGAAATCGGGGCGCCTCCATGGCAAAACGTGTCGATCCCGACACTCCGAAGGGTGGTCCGGTTAACGGTTAAGGGTTCGGTTATATTCCGGCATGGACGCTGCCGAATTCCGCCGACATGCTGTTGCCACCCGGCTGGTGCCGCCGCGTGGCCGCGTTTTGATTGCCGTGTCAGGCGGAATCGACTCGATGGTGCTGCTGCACATGGTCCGCGCGGCGTTCCCGCGCGCGACGGTGGCGGCCGCGCATTTCGATCATTCGTGGCGTGAAGAGAGCGCGGCCGATGCGGCCTGGGTCGCAGCGGAATGCGCAAAGGCCGGCGTTCCATGCTTCACCGGCCGCGCCGTGTCGACGCCGGCAGGCGAAGCGGCTGCACGCACCGCGCGGTACGATTTTCTGCAGGGTACGGCTGACAGTTGGGGCGCGGACCGGATCCTTACCGCGCATCACGCGGGGGACCAGGTCGAGACGATCCTGTTCCGGATGGCGAGAGGTGCGGGCACGCGCGGGCTGGCGGGCATCCCGTCCCGCCGCGGCCGCCTTGCCCGGCCGCTGCTGCCCTTCGATCGCGCGGCCATCGAGCTGTACGCCGCCGAGCACGGCGTCGCATGGAGGGACGACTCGACCAATCGCGACTGCAGGTTTGCACGCAACCGGATCCGCCACACGCTTGTCCCTGCACTGACAGGGGAGAGCAGGGACGCGCCAGCGACGATTCTCGAGATCGGGCGACTCGCGGCGGAGGCGGAATCGTGCTGGCGGCGCGAGCTGCGGACCGTGCTGAACGACGTCATCATCGCAAGTGATGAGAGTGGATTTACGCTTGCCAGCACCATTCTGCGTGGGTATCATCACACCATTCACGCGCGTGTTCTGCGCACCCTGGCGGCCCGTCTCGGTTCACCACTCGACCGGTCAGGCACCCGCCGGGGTGTCTCGTTTGTCGGTACCGGATCGAGCGGCAGGCGGGTGGATCTGGGCGGCGGGATCCGGCTCGCGCGGGAGTTCGACCGCCTGCTTCTGAGCCGCGCCCCCGTGTTGGCGTCCGGATCGGGGGACCCGGTCCGTGATACGGCAGTCGAATGCCTCACAATTCCGGCACCAGATGGCGGAACTGCGGAAGTGGTGATCGGCGGCCGGCGGGTGCGTGTCCGGTGGGGCTTCGATATCGGGGAAAGCGAAGCCGACGTCGCATTCGACGCCGGCTCTCTCCGTTTCCCGCTCGAGCTGCGGGGCTGGCTGCCGGGTGACCGGATCCGGCTCCATCACGGGTCGAAGAAGCTGAAGAAGCTGTTCGCGGAGCGGCGGATCGGGCGCTCGCACCGCTCTTTGGTGCCGGTCCTCGCCGAAGGCAGCGAGCCGGACCCCGGAAAGGATCCGGCGCGGGTGCTGTGGCTGCCCGGTATTGCACGCAGTGAAGGAGGCGACCCGGTCGGCGGGTCGCCGGTTTTCCGAATCAGGTTGGAGGCATGACGAACGAGGCCGACGTCCGCGCCCGCACCGGGCTCCAGGAATTCCGTCGCATAGCATACACTGAGCAGGATATCGCCCGCCGGGTCGCGGAGATGGGCCGCGAGATCACGGCCGCGTATCCAGCCGGCGAGGACCTTCTGGTGCTGGGGCTGCTGAAGGGCTCCTTCATCTTCCTCGCGGACCTGGTGCGCCAGATCGCGCGCCCCCTTCACGTCGATTTCCTCGTCGCATCCAGCTATGGCAGCGGGACGGTGAGCAGCGGCGATGTCCGCCTGGTGTATGACCCGGACACGGAGGTCGCGGGTAGACACGTACTGCTGGTCGAGGACATCGTGGACAGCGGCAATACGCTGAACCGGCTGTATCCACTGCTGAAAGCGAGGGGTCCGAAGAGTCTCGACCTGTGCGCGCTGCTGCACAAGCGGATCGCTCCGAACCTGACGTGGGACGCGCGCTGGGTCGGCTTCGATGCACCATCGGAGTTCCTGGTGGGGTATGGACTGGATCATGCCGAGAATTACCGTCATCTGCCGTATATCGCGAGCCTGTAACCCGCCCGCGTGCCGGCGGCATTCAAGGACATAGAGGGACATGCAGGATCAGAACAACGGGGGGACGCAGCCGTCACGATGGGGACGCTGGAGCCGATCGGCGTCGCTGTGGATGATGATGATCATCGTGACGATGCTGGTTGTCAGCCTGTTCACGAAGAACAAGGAGCCGGTGACGGACCTGCCGTACTCCGAGTTCAACATGCAGCTGCAGGCCGGCAACATCGAGCAGGTCACGATCATCGAGGGCAAGAAGATCGAGGGCGTGCTGCGCAATCCGATCGCGCGCGAGCAGAACACGAGCATCACGGAGTTCGTGACACTGCTGCCGATCAAGGACAGCGAGCGGATCATGGACGACCTGCGCGCGAAGGATGTGCGCGTGCGGGCGAAGGAAGACAAGCCGAAGTGGTGGGTCTATATCCTCCAGGGATGGCCGATCATCCTGATCCTCGCATTCTGGCTGTTCATGATCCGTCAGATGCAGGCGGGCGGCTCGAAGGCGTTCCAGTTCGGCAAGTCGAAGGCGCGTCTCCTCACGGGTGACACGCCGAAGGTGACGTTTGCGGATGTCGCCGGCGCGGACGAGGCGAAGGATGAGCTGCAGGAGATCATCGAGTTCCTGAAGGATCCGCAGAAGTTCAGCCGGCTGGGCGGCCGTCTGCCGAAGGGTGTGCTGCTGATCGGCCCGCCCGGCACGGGCAAGACGCTGCTTGCGCGCGCGGTCGCAGGTGAGGCCGGGCGTCCGTTCTTCTCGATGTCCGGCTCGGACTTCGTGGAGATGTTCGTCGGTGTCGGTGCATCGCGGGTGCGCGACCTGTTCGAGCAGGGCAAGACGCACGCGCCGTGCATCATCTTCATCGACGAGATCGACGCGGTCGGCCGCCATCGTGGCGCCGGCCTCGGCGGCGGGCACGACGAGCGTGAGCAGACGCTCAACCAGCTGCTGGTCGAGATGGACGGCTTCGAGTCCAATGAGGGCGTGATCCTCCTCGCCGCGACCAACCGCCCCGACGTGCTCGATCCCGCGCTCCTGCGTCCTGGCCGCTTCGACCGCCAGGTCGTCGTCGACGCGCCGGACGTGAAGGGACGCGAGGGGATCCTGCGCGTGCACCTGAAGAAGATCCCGCTCGCCAGCGATGTCGACGTTCGTACGCTGGCAAAGGCGACGCCCGGCATGAGCGGCGCGGACCTGTCGAACCTCGTGAACGAGGCCGCACTGCTGGCGGCACGTCGTGAGCGGGACAAGGTGTACATGGACGACCTCGAGCACGCCAAGGACAAGGTGATGCTCGGCGCGGAGCGCCGCTCCATGGTGCTGTCCGACGAGGAGCGCACGAACACGGCGTATCACGAGGCGGGACACGCCGTGATCGCGCTGTTCGTGAAGGGCAACGACCCCGTGCACAAGGTGACGATCATCCCGCGGGGCCGCGCACTGGGCATCACGGCGTCGCTGCCGGAAGAGGATCGTCACTCCTACACGAAGGAGTATCTGCTTGCCCGCCTGATCATGCTGTTCGGCGGACGGGCCGCGGAAGAGATCGTCTTCGGTCCGGACAAGATCACGACCGGTGCGGGTAACGACATCGAGCGCGCGACGGCGATGGCGCGCCGCATGGTGACGAACTACGGCATGAGCGACGCGGTCGGCCCGATGTCCGTGGGTGACTCGGAGCAGGAAGTCTTCCTGGGCCGCGAGATCGGCCAGCGCACACTCGTGTCGGCGAGGCTCGCGGAGCGCGTGGACCAGGAAGTGAAGCGCCTCCTGGACGAGGCGTACAGCGCAGCCGTGAAGTGCATCACGGACAACCGTTCGGTACTCGAGCAGATCGCGGAAGCACTGCTGGAGCGCGAGACGATCGACCGCGAGGAGATCATGCTGCTGTTCGCCGGTCAGCCGCTGCCGGAGGCGAAGCTGGTGCGGCAGGCGCGCGAGTATGCGGACAAGCTGCGTCATCTGAACCCGTCGAACGGCGAAGGACAGCCGGGCCGTCCGGGCATCGTCGTACAGCCGGAGACTGACACGAAGCTTTGATGATCCACGCACCCGCGAGCCGTCCGGAGTGGTGCACTGCACGCGGCAGACTGTCCCTCGATCGACCGGTGCTCGTCGGTATCCTCAATGTCACTCCCGACTCGTTTTCGGACGGCGGCCGCCACGACCGTGTGGAGGCCGCCGTCACGCATGCGGAGCGCCTCCTCTCGGAGGGCGCGGCCATCATCGACATCGGCGGTGAGTCCACCCGCCCCGGCGCACACGAGGTCGCGGCGGGGGACGAGGCAGAGCGTGTCATCCCAGTGATCCGCGCCGTGGTGAAGAACTCCCCTGATGCCGTGATCTCCGTCGACACGACGAAGGCCGACGTCGCGCGGCGCGCGCTGGACGCGGGTGCCGCGATCATCAACGACGTGAGCGCGTTCCGTCTCGACCCCGCGCTGGCGGACGTCGTGGCCGAGCACGGTGCCGGTGTGATCCTGATGCACTCGCGCGGCACGGTCTCGACCATGGCGAGCTACACGCACGC
This sequence comes from Longimicrobiales bacterium, assembly GCA_036377735.1. GTDB lineage: Bacteria > Gemmatimonadota > Gemmatimonadetes > Longimicrobiales > RSA9 > DASUXU01. Next base: position 27,617 of record DASUXU010000129.1, on the reverse strand, counting down.
GCAGTACGACAGCGTGATGAGGGAGGTCTGCGAAGAGCTCGGCGCCGCGGCAGGGAAGGCGAACGCGGCTGGTATCAGGAACGACGCCATTGTTCTCGATCCGGGGCTCGGCTTCTCCAAGCGCACAGAGGACAGCTTCGAGGTGCTGGCGCATCTCGAGGCGCTCGTCGCGCTGGGTTTCCCGGTGCTGGTCGGACCGTCGCGCAAGCGTTTCACCGGTGATGCTGCAGGTGGTCTTCCGGTCGAGGACCGCCTGGAGGGAACCGTGGCCGCGTGCTGCGCGGCGCTCGAGCGTGGCGCCCGCCTGTTTCGCGTTCACGACGTGGCTGCTGTCAAAAGGGGCCTCGCCGTCGCAGAAGCCGTGCGTAATGCCGGAAGGGAGTCATGGAGAACTTCCTGATCCTGCTCCCGGGATTCTGGGATTTCGTCCAGATCCTGATCGTCGCCGCGGCGATCTATTATGTGCTGAAGGTGCTGGCGCGCACGCGCGCGATCCAGATGCTGATCGGGCTGCTCGTGCTCGGCGCCATGTATTTCCTGGCGCGGCTGCTCAACCTCGAGCTGATCCGCTACATCATGGAGAAGCTGCTGGAGTACGGCGCGATTGCCGCGCTGATCGTATTCCAGCCGGAGCTGCGCGCGGGGCTGGCGCGGCTGGGGCAGAACCGGATGCTGCGGGGCTTCAACCGGATGGAGGAGGGCGTGGTCGCGGACGAGCTGACCGATGCGGTGGGGCGGCTCGCCCGCGCGAAGATCGGCGCCATCATCGCCATCCAGCGCGAGATCTCGCTCGACGAGTATGCGCAGACGGGCACCCGGCTGCAGGCGAGCATCGGGTCAGACCTGCTCGTGTCCCTGTTCTCGCCATATGGTCCGCTCCACGACGGCGCGGTCCTGATCGACGGCGACACCATCATGGCTGCGGGCGTGATCCTGCCGCTGACCCAGTTCGCGCTCGGCGACAAGACGCTGGGGACCCGACATCGCGCGGCGATCGGGCTGTCGGAGGAAACGGACGCGTTCGTGGTCGTCGTGAGCGAGGAGACGTCCCAGATCTCGCTCGCGTTCCGCGGCCGCCTGGAGCGCAACGTGAGCCTCGAGCGGGTGCGGCTCAGCCTCTCGGGTGCCAAGCTGCAGGCGGTGGGGTCGATGCCGTGATGACGGTATGCGACTGCACTCTGGCCTCTCCGGCGTCCGTGTGTCTATCATGGAGTGCTGCGTGACGTACCGCCATCGGCTGGAGAGCACCTGGCCGCGCGTCGCCGAGCGCATTGCCGCCGCAGGCGACCGCGCCGGCAGATCCGATGCGGTGGTTGTTGTCGCGGTTACCAAGACACATCCCGCGGATGCGGTGCTCGCAGCGCGCGACGCAGGACTCCGCTGCTGCGGCGAGAACCGCGTGCAGGAACTTGCTGAGAAGCAGGCCGCGCTCGGCGACAACGCGGGGATCGAGTGGCATCTGATCGGTCATCTCCAGCGCAACAAGGTGCGTCAGGCGCTGCCGCTGTGTGACCTGATCCACTCCGTGGATTCCGAGAGGATTGCGCGCGAGATCTCCGACGAAGCCGTGCGCCAGGAGCGCGTTGTGGACGTGCTCGTGCAGGTGAATGCGTCCGGCGAAGAAACGAAGGGCGGCTTTGAGGTGGCTGCTGCGACGGATGCTGCGGGTCTGGTCTGTGCGCTGCCGAATGTGCGCGTGCGGGGACTCATGACGATGGCGCCGTTTACGGATGACGAGGATACGCTGCGCGCAGCATTCCGCGCGACGCGCTCGGCGTTCGAGCAGTGCGCGCGCGAGCTGCCGCAGTTCAAGGCAGAACATCTGTCGATGGGTATGTCAAACGATTTCGAGATCGCGATCGAGGAAGGTGCCACTATGGTCCGCCTCGGTACGGTCCTTTTCGGCGAGAGGCAGCGATGATCGATCTCACACCACTCGAGGTCCGCAAGAAGAAGGGGGATTTCCGCAAGGCGCTGCGAGGCTATGAGCCGGCCCTTGTGGATGATTTCCTGGACATCGTCGCGGACCGTCTGGACGACCTGGTGCGTGAGAACACGACGCTCCAGGAGCGTGTGACGCGCGCGGAGGCGCAGCTGTCCGAGCATCGGGAGCGTGAGAAGGCGCTCACGGACGCGCTCGTCACGGCGCAGGAGATGCGCGAAGGCGTGCGCGCGCAGGCCGTGGCCGAGGCGGAGCAGATGACGCGCGGCGCGAAGCAGGAGGCGGAGCGCGTGCTGGAATCCGCGAAATCCGAGGCCGAGCAGGCACTGCGTTCGGCGAATGCCGAAGCCGAGCAGACGCTGAAGGCAGCGGAGCAGGAAGCGACGCAGATGCGCACGCAGTCGCTGCACGCGATGCAGCGCGAGGAGGAGGCGCTCAGCCGCCTGCGCGCGCGCCAGCAGCAGCTGATCCAGAGCTACCGCACGTTCCTCGCGCGCGAGATGGAGGAGCTGCAGACCATTGCAGACACACTCGAGGAGGGCGCATCACCCGCAGAGACCGCCGCGAAGGCCGCACCGCAGGGTGGGAAGCGCAGCGGTCCAGTAACGGGCGAGGACCGCGGCGGCACCGTGAAGAAGAAGCCAGAGTCAGGCTCGAATGCGCCCGTGTTCCCGGGCAGTCGACCGCAGCAGCAGAGCCCGCAGAATGCCTCCGATCTCGGGCTTACCATCGCACCGCCGCCGCTCGAGCTGGACGCCGTCGCCACCGTGATGGGCGCGGTAGAGGTCGAGATCCTGCCCGACCCGGAAGAGGAGCCGTTCGCGCCGGAGCCGGTCGACGACTGGGAGGACTATCCGGGCCCGGCCACACGCAGCGTGAACATCGACGATCCCGTCGTCGCCGATGAGCTCGCACTCCACGACGGCATCTCGCACGACGAGGTCGCATATGCCGAGATCGCATATGATGCCGTCGAGGACCAGGCGGGCACGGATGACCTGGCAGGCATTCAGATGGTCGAGGGTCTCGAGCCCGAGGAGGAGACCGGCGCGCCGGACCATGACGCGACCGCGCTTCTCGAGAATGCGCTCAAGGCCGGATACCGACTGGATCTGGATGATGAAGTCGGCGACGACGGGCTGGCTGACGAGGCCGCCGATGAGGATGGAGATGGCGGGCCCCCCAAGGGGTGGCTCGACGCCATCATCGATGACGAGGAGAACTGAAAGCTGAAATATCCAACGTATCCCGGGAGCCCCACCGCTCTCGAGGAAGAAGTACTCGCTGCATGGCGTGAAGAAGACCTTTTCCGGAAAACGCTCGAGCAGACGGCGGCCGGGGAGGAGTTCGTATTCTACGAGGGTCCTCCCACGGCGAACGGGCGGCCCGGCATCCACCACATGATCAGCCGGACGATCAAGGACCTCGTCTGTCGCTATCAGACGATGAAGGGTCGTCACGTCACGCGCATCGCCGGCTGGGACACGCACGGCCTGCCCGTGGAGATCGAGGCGGAGCGCAGGCTCGGCATCAGCGGCAAGCGGCAGATCGAGGAAATCGGCGTCGCACGCTTCAACGAGGTGTGCCGCGAGAGTGTGTTCACGTACAAGGAGGACTGGGAGAAGTTCTCCGAGCGCATCGGCTACTGGCTGGATTACTCGAAGCCGTATGTCACGTTCGAGCCGGAATACATCGAGTCCGTCTGGCACATCCTGCAGCAGCTCGATGAGCGGGGCCTGATCTATCGCGGCTACAAGAGCGTCCCGTACTGCCCGCGCTGCGGCACTGCGCTCAGCTCGCACGAGGTCGCGCAGGGGTACCAGGACGTTGCAGACCCGTCCATCTATTTCACCGCCCCGCTCGAGAGCGATCCGAGCCGTGCGTTCCTCGTGTGGACCACCACGCCGTGGACACTGCCGTCCAACGTCGCACTCGCAATCAATCCGTCCATCGAGTACGTCGAAGTCGAATGGCCCGCGCCGCAGGGCGGCGTGCGCACGCTGATCCTCGCCGAGTCGCGCGTGCAGGCGCTGTTCGGCGATGAGGCGAGGGTCGTGAAGCGGTTTACCGCCAGCGAGCTGGAAGGTACGAAGTACAGCAGGCCCTTCGACCTGATTGCCGCAGAGCCCACCGGCCGCGCATGGCAGGTCGTGCTGGAGGACTTCGTAACCGCGGGCGACGGCACGGGCATCGTGCACATGGCGCCCGCATTCGGCGCGGACGACTACGCCGCGGGCTTGCGTCATGAGCTGCCGATGCTGCGCCCCGTGGACGACGCCGGCCGCTTCCGCGCGGACATGGCAGAAGTCGGCGGGATGTTCGTGAAGGAAGCGGACCAGAAGCTGGTCGACGCACTGCGCGCGCGCGGCCGCGTGTTCCGCTATTCACTCGAGGTGCATTCCTATCCGCACTGCTGGCGCTGCTCGAGTCCACTGATCTACATGGCGCGCGATTCGTGGTACATCCGCACGACTGCGGTGCGCGCGCAGATGATCGAGAACAACGCGCAGGTCGGCTGGCACCCGCCGGAAACCGGCAGCGGCCGATTCGGCGAGTGGCTCGAGGGCAACGTCGACTGGGCGATTTCGCGCGAGCGCTACTGGGGCACGCCGCTGCCGTTCTGGGTGTGCACGAAGGATGACGCGCACCGCGAGATCATAGGCAGCCTGGCGCAGCTCGCGGAGCGTGCCGGCGGCCTGCCCGAGGGCTTCGACCCGCACCGCCCGTACATCGACGACGTACAGTGGCCCTGCCAGTGCGGCGGCACCATGCAGCGCACGCCTGAGGTCGTGGACGTGTGGTTCGACTCCGGCTCGATGCCTTACGCGCAGTGGCACTACCCGTTCGAGAACAAGGAAAAGTTCCGCACGCATTTTCCTGCGGACTTCATCTGCGAGGGCGTGGACCAGACGCGTGGGTGGTTCTATTCGCTGATGGCGATCTCCACGATGCTCGACCTCGGGCCCGCGTTCCGGAACGTCGTGGTGAACGACCAGATCCTGGACGCCGAGGGGCTCAAGATGTCGAAGTCCCGTGGCAACACCGTGGATCCAGACACGGCGATAGCGACGTTCGGTGCGGATGCGATCCGCTGGTACTTCATGACCGTGAGCCAGCCGTGGGTGCCGAAGCGCTTCGACCCGGCGGCGCTGGGGGAGTCCGCGCGTCGAACATTCGACACGCTGGCGAACACGTACCGGTTCTTTGCGCTGTACGCGAACCTCGAGAACTGGTCGCCGGCCGCAGAGACGCCGTCGCATGAGACACCCGCCGTGCTCGACCGCTGGGTGCTGTCACGCGTCAACTCGCTGGTTGCGAGTGTCGGTGCGGACTTCGACGCGTACGAGGTCACCCACGCCGCGCGCAGCATCGCGGACTTTGTCGTCGACGACCTGTCCAACTGGTACGTCCGCCGCAGCCGCGACCGGTTCTGGGGCAGTGCAGACGCGGCCGACACGCGTGCAGCATTCGCCACACTTCATGCGACGCTGGTCACGCTGAGCCGCCTGATCGCGCCGATCACGCCGTTCCACGCGGACTGGCTGCACCGCGCACTCACCGGCACGAGCGTGCACCTCGCACCGTTCCCGACTGCCGTCGCAGAACAGACGAACCGGGACCTCGAGGACGGCATGGACGTGGTCCGGATCCTGGCGAGGCTCGGGCGGGCGGCGCGGGAGCGCGTGAAGATCCGCGTGCGTCAGCCGCTCGGCACGCTCCAGGCCGTCGTGCCCACGCCGGCACTGCTGTCCGAGGAGCTGCTCGAGGTGCTCCGCGACGAGATCAACGTGAAGCGGGTGCAGTTTCTGCAAGGAGCCGACGAACTGGTGGCACTACGCGCCAACCCCCGTTTCCGCGATATTGGCAAGCGGTTCGGAGGCCGGACGCAGCAGGCCGCCGGCCTGATCCGCGACCTGGACAGCGGCGCACTGCGGACCGTGCGGTCGGGCGGGGAAGCGTCGATCGAGCTGGAAGGTGAGCGGCACGCAATCACGCTGGCGGACCTCGACATCATCGAGGAAGCGGCCGGCGACCGGATTGTCGAAACGGACGGCGGCTGCACGATCGCGCTGGATGCAACGCTGGACGACGACCTGCGTCGAGAGGGCCTGGCGCGCGAGCTGGTGAACCGGATCCAGCGCCTGCGCCGCGAGTCGGGATTCGAGGTGAGCGACCGCATCCGGGTCAAGATCGACGGTGCGCCGCCGGTGCTGGACGCCGTCGCGGCACACCGTGAGTACATCGCCGGCGAAACACTCGCAGTGGACATCGAGGTGCGCAGCGCACCCGGTGAGACGGCAGCAGCGCTCGACGTGGACGGCCACCCGGCTTCCATTGTCCTGGCGCATGCATGAAAGAAGGAGCAGTCGTGTGGACAGTGTTACGGAAGCCGGCGGCATGCCGCAGTCGATAGTGCGCGGACTGAGCGCGGGCAAGGCGACGATCATGGCAGGTATCCTCACGGGGGTACTCTGCCTGGACATCTTCACCAAGTCGCTGGTGCAGCGGAACATGCTCGTCTACGAGCAGCGCGACATCATCGGCGAATACGTGCGCCTCACCTACATCTTCAACACGGGCGCCGCATTCGGCATCCAGCTCGGGCCGTACTCGCGGGAGATCTTCCTCGTGCTGTCGCTCGTCGCGCTCATCGCACTCGCGCTGATGTTCTATTACACACCCGTCGAGGACAAGCTGCGCCTCGCGTCCATCTCGCTCATCTGCGCGGGCGCCATCGGCAACCTCATCGACCGTGTCCGCTCCGAGAACGGCGTCGTCGATTTCCTCGATGTCGGGATCGGCACCATGCGGTGGCCCGTGTTCAACGTGGCCGACATGGCGGTCACCGCGGGGGCAATCGTACTGGCGCTCTCGCTCTGGAAAGAGGAGCAGCGGGATGGCGGATGACGCCGGCGCGCACACCACCAGCCTGACAGCTTCCGAGGCTGGTGCGCGCATCGACGTCTACATCGCCGCACACGTTCCCGGGCTCTCACGCTCCCGCATCGCGCAGCTGCTCGCAGCCGGCCACATCCGCCTCAACGGCACGCCTCCACGCAAGAGCGCCATTATCGCGGCCGGCGACCTCATCGAGATCGACGTTCCACCACCGGCGCCCTCCACCGTCGAAGCGGAGAACATCCCGCTCACGATCGTCTACGAGGATGCCGACATTGCGGTGGTCGACAAGCCGGCCGGCCTCGTGGTGCATCCGGCACCCGGCCACCGCGGCGGCACGCTCGTCAACGCACTGCTGCACCACCTGGATGACCTTTCTGGCATCGGCGGCGTGCTCCGGCCGGGTATCGTTCACCGCCTCGACAAGGACACATCCGGCCTTCTCCTCATTGCCAAGCACGACCAGGCCCACCGCGTCCTCGCCGCCGCACTCAAACGCCGCGATGTGAAGCGCATCTATCAGGTCGCAGCCTGGGGACATCTGCGGCAGGACAACATCACGGTGGATGCTCCGATCGCGCGGTCCCACAATGACCGGCAGCGCATGGCTGTCCTCGCGGAGGGCCGCAACGCAGTCACGCACTTCACCCGCATGGCCGTCTGGCCCGCGGCCGACCTCCTGCGCGCTGAGCTCGAGACCGGACGCACTCACCAGATCCGTGTTCACCTCGCCCATATCGGACACCCAGTCGTTGGTGATGCCGTCTACGGCGGTGGTGCGGCGCGCGGCATGAGCGGACCCGCCCAGGGGTGGGCGAAAAATTTCGCCCGCAGAGTGTCCCGCCAGTTTCTCCACGCCGCGGAGCTCTCGCTGGCCCATCCGCGTACCGGTGAACCCCTCCACTTCACCTCACCTCTGCCCGACGATCTCGCCGCCGCCCTCGCATGGGCTGATCAGCCCCTCGATGTCCGTTGACCCGCACCCTTGCAGCGTCGTATTTTCAATCGCCTAGCCCCTGATCACTGCGTAGGATACGCGGCATCGCAGTGGGTCCCATCAACGACGGGAATGGGTGTCCAGTAGCGCCGTTGCTGCCGAAGTCGGTCCGAACCCTCCCACGGCTCCCCAGTGGGTGGTCTTTTGGTGCGCCGGTCGGCGTCTCGGTTTGCCACTCGATCGTGTACGCGAGATCCTCACCCCCTTGCCGTTCACCCGGCTGCCGGGGACGGGCGATGAGGTGTGCGGCCTGATCGGCGTGCGGAGCCGGGTGGTGACCGCGTTCGATCTGGGTGCCGTGCTGGGCGGTGAAAGCGCGGCGGTGGAGGATCACCGTGTGCTCGTAGTCGAATACGGCGAACGGATTGCAGCATTTGTCGTGGAGGAAGTGATCGCGGTCGCGCCATCGGAGGTGAAGGCGCCGCCGCGGAAGGGTGGTCGGATCGGTATCGACCGCCATCTCATGCTTGGAACGGGGGAGTTCGAGGGCAGTGCATTCACGGCCCTGGACTCGGACCAGTTGCTCGACCGCCTGCTCATTCTCACCTGATACAAGGAAAACCGGATGGCGAAGACCGTCTTGATCTGTGATGATGCGCTGTTCATGCGCACCATGCTGGCTGACATTCTGAAGGGTGCCGGCTTTGATGTGGTGGGCGAGGCGCAGACGGGTGCGGAGGCAGTGACGCGCTATCGCGAGCTGAAGCCGGACCTGGTGACAATGGACATCGTGATGCCGGATATGGGCGGAATCGATGCGGTTCGCGCGATCATGAAGGATGACCCGCAGGCGAGGATCCTGATGTGCAGCGCGATGGGTCAGCAGGCGCTGGTGATCGAGGCGATCCAGGCAGGGGCGAGGGATTTCGTGGTGAAGCCGTTCCAGCCGTCGCGCGTGCTCGAGGCCGTCCAGCGCGTGATGGGCTGAACGCGGGATGGACCTGCGCAGGTTCCTCGACCTCTACATTGCGGAGACGCAGGAGCACCTGCGGACGCTCGGCCGGACCCTGCTGGAGCTGGAGTCGGGTTCGACGGACGCGGTCGCGGAGGCGTTCCGTTCAGCGCACACCATCAAGGGCCTGTCGGCCGCGATGGGTTACGTGGATGTCGCACAGCTCGCGCATCGTCTCGAGGATACGCTGGACCAGGTCCGGAACGGCTCACTGAAGCCGGACGCCGTACTGATCGACAGGCTGCTCCGCCAGGCGGACGAGCTCGACCATGCAGTCACCAACGCCGTTGCGAATGTCACGCCGCAGCTCGACGGCGGCACCACCTCCCCGGCCGCGGCCGCGGCCAGCCGCCCGACCGCAGAGCTCCCTCCGGACGTCATCCTTCCTGCCGGCACTTCACGCATCGGCGTCGTGCGCCTGCGCGAGGATGCGCCGATCAAGTCGGCGCGCGCGCTGCTGATCATCCGCAGCCTGGCCGATGTCACCGGCTACCTGGGCGCGCACCCGCACACGTTCGCGGACGACTACGACGGCGTGCTGCATCTCTTCTTCGCCGGGGCGGACGAGAGTGCGGTCGAAGAGATGGTGCGCCGGGCGGGCGACGTCGAGAGCGTCATGTTCCATGCGGCGGACGAGACGAGGACGGTTGCGAAGACCGCGGCCGAGCTGCGCAGCGCACTGCGCGCGACGCGCAAGGCGCGCACGGTCCGCGTGGATGAGAACCGCCTGGATGGCGTGCAGGAGTCGCTGGGCGAGCTGTCGATTCTGCAGAACCGGCTGCGCACGCAGGGCGGGGCGAGGAACGGTCAGGCGGCCGTGGTAGACCGGATGCGCACGCTGCTGTCCGAGCTGCAGCTCGAGGTGCTGACCATGCGGATGGTGCCGCTGAGCGAGACCTTCGCGCGTCTGCCGCGCGTGGTCCGCGACGCGGCGCGGGCCGCGGGCCGTGAAGTAGATTTCGTGATGCAGGGCGATGAGATCGAGCTGGACCGGTCGATCCTGAACGAGCTCGGCGATCCGCTAATCCACATGCTGCGCAACGCCGTGGACCACGGCATCGAGCCGGCTGACGAGCGTGCTGCGGCAGGGAAGCCCCGGCGTGGACAGCTCGTCCTGCGCGCGGAGCGAGAGCGCAACAGCGTGCGCGTCGTCCTGGAGGATGACGGCCGGGGCGTCAACCGGGCGCGCGTCGTGGAAAAGGCGATCGCCGCCGGTCTCATTCCGCCCGGTTCCGCCACGAACCCCGGTGACGAGGAGATCTTCCGGCTGCTGTCTCATCCGGGTTTCTCGACCGCGGACGAGGTGACCGAGCTGTCCGGGCGTGGCGTAGGTCTGGACGCGGTCGTCAGCAAGGTGCGCGCGCTGGGCGGCGCAGTGGAGATGCACTCACTGGAGGGGGCGGGCACCACGTTCATGATCCGGCTCCCGATCTCGCTGGCGCTGGCGCAGGCACTCCGTGTGCGCGTGGCGGGGGAGGACTACGCGATTCCGCTGACGCACCTTTCGGAGGCGATCGAGCTGTCGGACAATGTTCAGAGGGATGGGGACCGTGAGCAGGTTCGTCTTCGCGACGGCATGCTCCCGCTCGTCCGGCTGCGGCGCATGCTCCAGGCGGACACGTCGGTGCGGGAGGGTGCGGCAGTCATTGCGGAGATGGGGGATCGTCGCGCTGCCCTGGCGGTCGACGAGCTCGTGGGACGCGAACAGATCCTCGTCAAGAATTTCGATCCGGCCGTCGGCACGCTCCCGTTTTTCTCGGGCGCCACGCTGCTGGACGACGGGCGACCGGCGCTGGTGCTGGACCCGCTGAGTGTGATGTAGGGGCGACATGGATATAAGGCAGCTCGATGCCGCGCAGCTGGACGCCATGCGCGAGATCGCCAATATCGGCGCAGGCCACGCGGCCACGGCCCTGTCCCAGATGACCGGGCGTGGCATCATGATCGAGGTCCCGGAGGTCAGCATCGTGCCGCTCGAGGAAGTGGACCGCATGCTGGGCGAGCCGGACGAGGTCATGGCGGCCGTGATGATGAAAGTGCTGGGTGACATCACCGGCCGGACCGTCCAGGTGTTCCCGGGCAACAGCGCGGTCACCCTCACCAGCATCCTGCTCGGTGTTGCGGAGCCGCCGTTCCCCGACGGCTTCGATGATGCCCACCAGTCCGCCATCATGGAGGTCGGCAATATCATCGTCGGCGCCTACCTGAGCGCGCTCTCCGAGTTCATGGGGAAGCTGCTGATCATGTCGATCCCGGGATTCGCCATCGACATGGCCGGCGCCATCATGAGCACCAGCTATCTCAATTTCGGCGACGAAAAGGACTACGTCTTCTGCGCCAATACGAAGATGAGCCTGGGGGACGCCCAGCTGCGGGCGCATTTCCTGCTCATCCCCGATGACGCCTCGCTCCAGGTGATGCTGCGCGAAATGAGACTTCTCGCCTGATGAGTATGCTGCCGCACACGCAACCTGCTGCCGTACCATGGACCGACCGGTCGGATCCGAATGCGCCCCCGCCCGCGGCGACGCCCTCGCCGCGCTCCGTCCGCGATCTCGAGATCCTGCGCGGCCTCGCCCGCCGCATCAATCCGCATGATGCAGGCGCGCACAACAACCTGGGTGTGGTCTATTACAACAAGGGCCTGTACTCGGATGCCATCGAGCATTTTGCGCGCGCGCTCGACGTCGATCCGCGCATGCGCGTCGCCGAACGCAACCTCCAGATCACGTACTTCGGCACCGGCTACTATGATCAGCACGTCGCGGAGCTGAAGGACCGTCTGCGCCTGGACTCCGCGGACCTGGAGGCCCGCGAAGCACTCGCCCGCGCATACTACAACGCGGGTGATTTCGGTGAGGCGATCACACAGCTGAACCACGTGGTGAAGGCGAAGCCGCGCGACCCGATGGCGCACCAGCGGCTGGCGCGTGCGGAGCTGAAGAGCGGAGATCTCGATGCTGCGCTCGCGTCCCTCAAGCACGCCGCCACGCTCGCGCCGAACGACGCGCGCATCCATTTCCAGATCGGTGAGGTGCTGTACCAGCGGGGGCTGAGCGAGGATGCGCGCGAGCCGCTGGAGCGCGCGATCGAGCTGGATCCGCGCATGTCGGATGCCTATCACCTCATTGCATTCGTCTATGGTGACATCGGCCAGACGGACATGGCGAATGCGGCGCAGGCGCGCGCCGCACAGCTGAACCCGACGTACAACAAGGCGGAAGCCGGCCTCTCGCTCGACAGCTACAGCGCCGCGCGCTACGAAGAGCTGATCGGCGAGCGGTCGCAGAAGCCCGGCGTTGCGGAGGGCGGCGCACTCGCGCACTACAACCTCGGCCTCGCGTTCCGTCAGAAGGCGCTGTATGACGAGGCACTGCGCGAGTTCCGCCTGGCGACGGAGCGCGGTGAGGACACCTTCCTCGTGCAGCAGGCGCAGGGCGAGATGCTGCTGCTGCGCGGGGGCGGTGCGGAGTCCAAGGAAATCTACCGCCACCTGATCGCAGTCGAGCCGACGAGCCCGAAGCTGTGGAACGAGCTGGGCGTCGCGGAGCACCAGGCGGGCGACCTCGCCGCCGCAGAAGCAGCATACAACCGGGCGCTGGAGATCGATCCTGCCTACGCTCTGGCGTGGAACAACCTCGCGGTCGTCCGTCATCACCGTGGCGACCCGCGCACCGAGGACGCGTTCCGCTCTGCGCTCTCGGCCGCTCGTGCACTCGCCGACGTCTGGCGCAACCTCGCGCTGATGCTGCACCGGACCGGCAAGCGGAAGGACAGCCTGGAGGCGTACAAGCAGGCGATCACCGTCGACCAGGGCTCTGCGCACGCCTGGACCGGCCTGGGCATCCTGCTCATGGAGCTCAATGCGCCCGATGACGCGCGCACCGCACTTCTGCGTGCGGTCGAAGTCGATCCGCGCCTGCCCGAGGCGCGCTACCACCTCGCCTTCGCGCTCTCCGCACTCGGTGACTACCAGGGAGCGCTGCGCGAGACCAAGGTCGCACTCGACCTCAACCCGTATATCCCCGCACCCCGATTCCGCCTGTTGATCGATCTGCAGTTCGAGGAGGCCAGCGTGCTGGCGCCCGAGCTCGACGTCGCGCAGCGCGTGGAGACCGGTGAGCAGATCCCGACATTCGATTTCCGGCCGGAATCACTCGACGCCGTGTTCGAGGGGGACGGCGCCGGCGGCACGGGCGGCATTGCGTCGGCGGATGCGAACGCACCGGCGGCATCACCCGGGCAGTGGCTGCGCGACGCGGAGGCCGCACTGGATCGCGGCAATCTCGAGGAGGCGACGGCGGCGGCGCAGCGCGCGTCCATGGCGGGCGCCGACAAGGTGAGCGTGCTGCTGTTGCAGGGCCAGATCTACCTGCAGCGCGGACTGTCCGGCGAAGCGGTGGAGCGGTTCAATGCGCTGCTGAGCGAGATCTCCAGCTCTGAGAATGCCGCGCACCAGGAAGAGGCCAGGCGTGGCGCACTGCTCGGCGCAGCTCGCTCCCTGCTCGATCTGGACCGGCCGGACCAGGCCGCCGAGCTGGCGGAGACACTGCTCGAGGCCGCACCCGACGACGTACAGGCATTGCGCACACTGGGCGAGGCAGCGGAGCGTCTGGGTGACCACGCGCGCGCGTCCGTCATCCTCGAGCGCGCGCGCATCCACGCGCCGGACGACGTGGCACTGCTCACGCAGCTCGGTGCGGCGTATGCCGCGGCCGGCGATCCGGACGGTGCCGAGTCCGCGCTCCGGCGAGCGATCTCGCTGAACGACAGCGCGGTCGCCGCACGGACGCAGCTGGGCACGCTGCTGATGGAGGAGGACCGTGCGGAGGAAGCGGAAGCGGAGTTCACACGCGCACTTTCCACCCTGCCGAGCTACGGCCCTGCCGCCTTCGGTCTCGCGGAGCTGCTCGTACGTCACAACCGCAAGCGTGACGCACTGCACGTGCTCGTCGACCTGCTGTCGCTCGATCCGTATCACATGGACGCACTGATCAAGCTCGCCACTGTGCTGGAAGCGGACGGTATGATCGACCAGGCCGCCGTCGCACTTCAGCGAGTTCTGCGCTTCGAGCCGCACAACGGGACGGCCCGCCGCCTGCTCGAGCGCGTCTCCGCCGGGCAGGAGGCGTAGCGCGTGGCGATTGAAGGACCGCTCGAAGAACTCAGCATCCAGGATGTGCTCCAGCTGCTCGAGCTCGCGCACAAGACTGGCGTGCTCACGGTGCGGTCGGACCGGCTCAATGACGAGGCGATCCTGCACTTCAGCAAGGGCGCGATCGTGTTCGCAGTTCGCCGCCGCTCGACTCGCCGGCTCGGCCAGCTCCTGATCCGCGCGGGTAAGCTGACGCAGCGCGAGCTGGACCGCGCGCTCGACATCCAGCGTACGGACCCGACACGCCGCCTCGCGGAGATCCTGCTCGAGATGGGCAGCATCGGTGAGGAGGAGCTCGAGCGCCAGCTTCGCTTCCAGATGGAAGAGACCGTGTTCGAGATCATGGCGTGGGGGGAGGGCTACTTCAAGTTCGAGGAGCGTGGCGAGATCGGTGACCAGCGTCTGCTGGCGCGCGTGCGCGTCGAGTCGCTGCTCATGGAGGGCGCGCGCCGCATCGACGAGTGGACCCGTCTCGAGTCCAAGGTGCCGAATCCCGAAGCGGTGCCGGTGCTCGCGCCGCCGAACGAGCGGGACCGCACGCCGCTCGAGCTGAAGGCCGACGAATGGGAAGTACTCGCAGAGATCGACGGCGAGCGCGATGTCCGGCAGATGGCCGCGGACCTCGGTCGCAGCGAGTTCGATGTCGCAAAGATCGTTTACGGCCTTGTGAGTACGGGCGTCGTGCATGTGAACGAGCATCACAGCCGCGTCCCGGAGATGGAGCTTAAGAAGGTGACGGACCGCGTTGACGGACTGCTGGCGGCAGGGAAGGCGGACGAGGCGCAGCGGCTGGCGAGCGAGCTGGAAACTGCGTATCCCGATCGCGTCGAGCTCGCGATCCTCGCCGGACGCACGCTGCTCGCGCAGTCCCGCATGCGCGCGGCGACGGAGGCGTTCACGCGCGCCGTCGCACTCGACCCGCTGTCCGCGGACGCGCACTATCGCCTGGGTTTTGCCGCGGTACAGACCGGCGAGCTGGACCGCGCGGCGAAGGCGTGGGATACATTCATGCGGCTCTCGCCGCCCGGTGAGCCGCGGCAGATGGTGGGCAATGCGCTCGGCGCGGTTCGAACGTTGACCCAGGTACTCGCACGAGATCACGGCGTGAATCGATGAAGAAACCAGCACCTGCAGACCTGCGCCGCTGGAGCGACGAGGTCGCGCGCGACCCGACATCGCTGGCGTTCCTCCCGCTGGCGCGGGCCTACCGCAGACAGGGTCAGCGCGAAGCGGCGAGGCAGCTGTGTCTGCGCGGTCTCGAGCATTACCCGACGCACGCCGAAGCGCACTCGCTGCTCGCACTCCTCTATCTCGAGGATGGCGACCGCGCGAAGGCGGCGGACGAGTGGTCGATGGTGCTGCGCATCGATCCCGACCACTTCGAGTCGCTGCGCGGCATCGGCTTCTGCTATCTCGAGGATGACCAGCTGAGCCGCGCGCGCCAGGCGCTCGAGCGCGCAGCACTGCTGCGGCCGCACGACGCGACCGTGCAGGAAGCGCTGCAGGTTCTCGGCACACGGCAGGAGCTGCATGCGGGTACGGTCACCACGAACGCGTCGCCTGACGACATGGACGTGCAGAACCGGGCCACATCGACAGGCGCAGGTCCCGTCATCGCCGCGGATCCCTCCTTCCGCGACGCGTGGATGAGTCCCGCCGGCGCAGACCTCGTCAGTCCGACGAGCACGGGATCGCGTCCCGCGGGCACGTCTCCCGCGCAGCCGGCCGGGGCCGCGTTTGCCGCACCCGCATCCAGCGCGGATCGGGCGCGCTCGCTCGCCCTCGACTTCGCCGATCCGATGTCCGTGTTCAACTCGTTGACGGCGACGGGTCCGCTGCTCGGCGTGCTGCTCATCGACGCGCACGGCCTGGTGCTCGCCGGGTCCATGGCGCGCGGCACACCCGGCAGTGAAGACTCGCTCGGTGCAATGCTCGGCCCCGCGATTGCCGAGGCCGGCAGAACGGTCGCGCATCTCGCACTCGGCGACTGGCGCGGTATGCTGATCGAGGCCGGTGTCGCGATGCTGCACGTCGCGCCCGTCCGTCCCGGCACGTATGTCGTGCTGGCCGGGAGGCGAACCGCGCCGTCCGGCTGGATGCTGCGCAGCGCGGGACAGGCGCAGGAGATCGCACTCCGGTATCTGGAGGAGTACGCATGATCGACGTCTACAACGCCGCGGTCCAGCGGCTGAGCCGCGTGAGCGGTGTGCGCGGTGCGCTGCTAGTCGATGCACAGGCGGGCGTGCCCGTGGTGGCCGAGCTTGCCGAGGGTGTGTCCGGGACGGCGGTCGCAGCGCTTGCTGCATCGCTCTTCCAGCGCACGGCGCAGGCGAGCGAACACGCGGACTTCGGCCGGCTCACGACACTGCAGGTGGACGCGGACGAGGGACACATGATCGCCGTCGATGCCGGCGAGGTCATCATCGTGGTGGTTGCGGAGCGGGCGGCACAGCTGGGACTCGTCCGGCTCGAGGCGCACCGCGCGGCGGAGTCCCTGGCATGAGGCGAACCGACCTGCCGCAGCTGGTGAAGGCGCTGCGCGGCCCGATGAACGAGTTCGTGCGCGAGTCCCATGTGCGCACGGCGCTGCTCATCAATGGGGCGGGCCAGGTCCTGGGCCAGCACGGCTTCACGCGCAGCTACGAGGTGATGAACGTCGCATCGCTCGCGGCTGCGACGCACGCGTCCGCCAAGGCACTCGCGGAGATCACGAAGGCTCCGCGCTGGGAGCACCTGTACCACGGCGGCAACGAGCTACAGCTCTTCCTCGCCCCGCTCAGCACGCCGGTCGAGGAGCTGATCGTCGTCGCCATCTTCGATGGTGACTCATCGCTCGGCATCGTTCAGCTGTTCTATCACACACTCGAGAACCAGATCGCGGCGCTGCCGGAGTTCACGGTGGCCTACGAGGCGACGGACCAGGAGAACTTCGAGCGGGACCTGGAAGCCGGCCTGGAAATCAACTCGCCGGATCAGTAGAGGCAAACGATGTCGCTGGTCAATTATTCCACGCGCGAAATCACCTGCAAGATCGTCTATTACGGACCGGGCCGGTCCGGCAAGACGAGCAACCTGCAGTACATCCACGCGTTCGTGCCGGAGGAGCGGAAGGGGCCGATGGTCTCGCTGGCCACGGAGACGGACCGCACGCTGTTCTTCGATTTCCTGCCGCTGGATCTCGGTACGATATCCGGGTTCCGCACGCGCATGCAGCTCTACACCGTGCCGGGACAGGTCTACTACAACGCCACGCGCAAGCTGGTACTGCGCGGCGCAGACGGCGTTGTCTTCGTCGCGGACTCGCAGCCGGAGCAGTATGACGAGAACGTCGAGAGCCTGCGCAACCTCCATGAGAACCTGCTCGAGGAGGACATCGATCTGCGGGACTTCCCGATGGTCATCCAGTACAACAAGCGCGATCTGCCGGGCGTGCTGCCGATCGCTGACCTGGACGACCTGCTGAACTTCCGCGGCGCACCCGCGTTCCCCGCAGCTGCGGTTTCGGGCGACGGCGTATTCGACACGCTCAAGGCTGTCAGCCAGCTCGTGCTCCAGAGCCTGTCCCGCCGGTTCGGCCAGGACATCCAGCAGCCGCAGCCCGGCGCGGAAGCAGAGCCGCGGTAGGACCGATGTCGCTGGATCTCGACAGTCGCTTCAGCTTCGACAGCTTCATTGTCGGCGCGTCCAGCCGCCTCGCCGCGGCGGCCGCGAAGCGCGTCGCGGAGTCGCCCGGCTCAACGTACAACCCGCTGTTCATCTACAGCGCGTCAGGTCTCGGCAAGACGCACCTGATCATGGCCATCGGTCAGCACATCCGGCGGGTGCATCCGAACATCAACGTGATGTACGACACGCTCGAGCACCTGATGGATGGTGTGATGAGTGCCATCCAGGCGGGTGAGCGCGATGCATTCCGCAACCAGCTGCGCGACGTGTCCGTCCTGCTCCTCGACGATGTCCAGTTCCTGGCCGGTCGGCGTGGGGCGCAGGAGGAGCTGCTGCGCGCGATGGACTCCATCTCCGCTCGCGGCGGCCAGATCGTGCTCGCGAGCGACCGCCCGCCCGCATCCATCGATGAGCTCGACCAGCGACTGCTGTCCCGGTTCTCCGGCGGACTGATTACCGATCTCGACGTGCCGGACTACGAGACGCGCGTGGCCATCGTGACACGCAAGGCGTCGGAGCGCGGGCAGCAGCTGTCCACGGGTGTGGCGGAGACCGTCGCAAAGATCGGATACGTCAACGTCCGCGAGCTGCAGGGCGCACTCAATCGCGTGCTCGCCGTGCAGGAGCTGGACGGCCGCGCTGTCAGCGCGCAGGAGGCGGCGGAGATCCTGGGCGTTCAGCTGGATGAGAAGTCCGAGATGGTGCGGCGTGCGGACGACGAGTTCAACTCGTTCATGTCCGAGATCTCGACCACGGTGGATGAAGTCGTGGCGCAGCTGTCGCCCGAGCAGCTCATGGCGGACGCGATCCTGCGCTGGGAGGGCGAAGGTTATCGCACCGCGAGGCTCGAAGCCGCACTCAGCCAGGCGAGGACGCCGCACGCGGTGGACCACGTGGTGGAGCAGTACGAGCAGGATGTGCAGCGCCTGCAGGACATCGCATCGGCGATCCGCGCACTGGACCCCGCGTCATCCGAGCTCGCGCGCATGGACGTGCTGCGGAACCCGGACCGTGTCGCGGAGGCCGAGGAGGCGCTGGCGCAGGTGCGCGAGCGCATGGCACCGCTTCCCCCGCCGCCCGACTCGCCGGACTTCGCGACGCTCACACTCGCGCCGGAGCTGCTGGCGGTCAGGGCCGCGCGCGCCGTGGCGACCGAACCGGGTGAGCGCTACAACCCGTTTTTCGTGCACGGCCCCGACGGCACAGGGAAGACCGCAGTGCTTGCGGCCGTTGCACGCGAGATCGTGCGGACCCGGCCGGACCTGCCGCTCGCGTTCATCACCGGTGCTGCGTTCAGTGCCGAGCTGATTGCTGCAATATCACAGAACCGCGTGGACAGCTGGCGCGCGCGCTACCGCCGTGCACGTGTGCTCGTCATCGACGATGTCGATGCGCTGGTGGACACCGAGCGCGCGCAGGAGGAGCTCTTCCATCTGTTCGACGCCGTGCGCCGCGCGGGCGGACAGCTCGTGTTCGCCGCTACAACGCCGCCCCGGGACCTGCGCGGCATCGAGGACCGGCTCCGCTCGCGGCTGGAGAGCGGTCTCGTCATCGATCTCACACCCGTGCAGCAGGAAGTGCCGGAGCAGGCCGTAAGCGAGACCGAGGGCGAAGCGGAGCCGCCGCAGACCGCCGCCACGGACACGCTGCTGTCGACGTGGTTCCTGACGCCCGAGAAGGTCCTGTGGAAGTGGCCGTACCTCGAGGAATCCCTCATCCTCGAGCTGGACTGACATGGCGATCAAGGGAAGTCTGCGCGAGGCGAGCCTCGCCGATGTCTGCCAGCTGCTGTCGCTGGGCTTCAAGACGGGGTGCCTCTCCGTCGCGGATGGATCGCGCTTCGGTCAGATCTTCTTCGAGAAAGGGCGGATCACGTACGCGCGCATCGTGAACCGGCGGGACCGCCTCGGCGACCTGCTGGTGCGGGATGGCGTGCTGCGGCAGGACCAGCTCGAGCAGGTGCTGGCCGAGCAGTCGAAGGAGCCGGACCGCCGCGTGGGTGAGCTGCTGGTCGAGCACGGCTACATCAGCCGCAACGACCTGGCGAGCTATGTCAGGCTGCAGATCGAGGAAGCGATCTACCATCTCTTCACCTGGTCCCGCGGCAATTTCTACTTCGAGGTGGACGAACGGCCGGAGGCCGACATCCTCGTATCGATCAATCCCGAGAGCCTCATGCTCGAGGCCGCGCGACGGGTGGATG
The DNA here is from genome assembly GCA_036377735.1 of Longimicrobiales bacterium. Taxonomy (GTDB): domain Bacteria; phylum Gemmatimonadota; class Gemmatimonadetes; order Longimicrobiales; family RSA9; genus DASUXU01. The sequence goes on along the minus strand of DASUXU010000129.1, from coordinate 7,803 downwards.
AGTGGGGCCTCATCCAGAAGAAAATTCCGTCGATGGACCTGTTGTTCGAGATCGAGCGCAACCGCCTGCGCGGCGCGCCCGTCACGCTGACACCGGAGCAGGAGCTGGTGGTCGGACTGTTCGACGGCTCGCGCACTGTACAGGAAGTGGTGGACGAGACCGGCCTGACGGAGTTCAGTGTCGGCAAGGCGCTGTACGGCCTGGTGCAGGCCGGCTTCGCGCATCGCGTCGGACAGCGCGCCGAAGAGCCGCCGCGCGGGCGCGAGTCGGAGGTGCAGGAACGGCAGAACCTGGGGATCGCATTCTTCAAGACGGGAATGCTTGCAGATGCGACGCGCGAGTTCGCGCGCGTTCTGCAGCTCGACACGAACCACGCCGGCGCGCGCTTCCACCTGGCGCTGATCGCGATCCGCGAGCGGCGGCTGCGCGAGGGGATCCGCCAGTTCCAGCTGCTCGTGGAGGAACGCGGCCCCAGTCTCGCCGCGTTCGTCAACATGGCCATCGCACTGCGCGGTCTCGAGCGCTACGAGGACGCGCTGCTCGTGCTCGAGCAGGCGGAGCAGATCGCGACCGGCCATCCGGCAACTGCACTCAACATCGGCATCACGCTGCTCCACACGCACGACTACATCGGCGCGCGCGACGCGTTCCGCGACTACAGGACGCGGCTCGCGACAGGGAAGAAGCCCGACGTCGAATACTATTATCACGCCAGTCTGAGCCACGCGCTGGTCGGGGACCTGGCCGCTGCGGAGGCCGTTGTGAAGGAGGGACTGGAGGCGACGCCGGACTCGCCGCCGCTGCTCCTGATGTACGCGCATCTGCATGAATTCCGCGGCGATCTCGACGGCGCCGACCGCGCGTACCGCCAGGCGATCCTCGAGGACAGCATGCTGGCGCAGGCGCACAAGGGACTGGGTGACGTGGCATACCGCAGGGGTGCGCACGACGACGCGTTCCACTCCTACACGCGCGTCACCGAGATCGCGCCTGAGCTCGGCGATGACGTCTATGCCAAGATCGGCAACATCCATTACAAGAAGCGCAACATCGAAGCGGCGGTGGCTGCGTGGAATCGAGCGCTCCAGATCAATCCCGACAACGCGATCGTGCGCAGCAACCTCGAGATCGTGGCCGATGCGGAGCGATGACGAGGTAAGGCGGTCGCAGCTGCCGCAGCCGAACCCGCCGCTGCCGCAGCCGAACCCGCCGCTTCCCCTGGCGCACGGCGAGCTCACACCCGCGGAGTCTGCCGAGCTGGCCACGCTCAAGCAGCAGATATACCGCGCCATCGGTCTGAACTGCGAGCTGTACAAGGAGAAGTGTCTGCGACGCCGTCTGGCCGTCCGCATGCGCGCACGCGGCACTCATACGTACGCCGACTACGCCGCACTCCTCCGCACGGACAAGGCGGAGTATACCCGGCTGCTCGACACGGTCACCATCAACGTGTCGAAGTTCTTCCGCAATCCTGAGGTGTGGGAGTTCCTGCGGGAGTCAGTCCTGCCGCAGCTCTTCGAGGCCAGGACGGCACGCATCCATGCGTGGAGCGCGGGGTGCGCGGGCGGTGAAGAGCCGTACAGCATCTCGATGCTGTTTCAGGAGTATGCAGAGCAGCACGGCGTATCCGCGGACAAGCTGCGTGTGCTCGGCACGGACATCGACAGGGAGGTGCTGGCGACGGCGGCGCGGGCTGAATACTCCACGTTCGCCATGACCGACACGTCGCAGGCGGCGCGCGAGCGCTGGTTCGAGGAAGGGCCGGTCTACAGATTGAAGCCCGAGGCCCGTCGCAACGTGCGCTTCGCGGAGCTGGACCTGATCAAGGACCCGTTCCCGCAGAAGCAGAACCTCGTATTCTGCCGCAACGTCATCATCTACTTCGAGCGGTCGCTGCAGGAGCAGCTGTTCGCGCGGTTCCATGAAGCGCTCGCACCCGGCGGATTCCTCGTGCTCGGCAAGGTCGAAGCAATGTTCGGCCGCGCATCTTCCATGTTCCGCCCGCTGTCCAGCCGGCATCGCGTTTTTCAGAAGATATGACACTCGATCGGGTAGCCGTTCATATCGGTGACGTGAAGGTCGCCGCCGAAGGCGCAACGCTGCTGACCATCGGTCTCGGGTCCTGCGTGGCAATCGCCCTGTATGACCCGCGCACGAAGGTCGGCGGGCTCGCGCACGCAATGCTGCCCAGCCCGACCGACGGCCGGCGCGATGTGCCTCCCGGCCGCTTCGCCACGACCGCCGTGCCCGCGCTCGTCGAGCTGATGAAGGAGGCCGGCGCCTCACGACGGCGTATACGCGCGCGCCTCGCCGGCGGCGCGTCCATGTTCCGCGACCTGCTCGAGGGCGACGGCCTCAAGCTCGGCCGCCGCAATGTCGAAGCCGCACGCGAAGCACTCGCCGCGCTGGGCATACCCATCGACGGCGAGGACGTCTTCGGATCGTATGGGCGGTCGGTGTATCTCGACACGGGCGACGGCCGTCTGCTCGTCACCTCCGTCCGGCATCCGGACGTGACCCTCTGATGAATACGCCACGACGCGCGCCGCGGAGGGTGCTGGTGGTAGACGACAGCGAGCTGATGCGTACGCTGCTCGTCGACATCATCGACGCACTCGACGACTTCCAGGTCGTTGCGGAGGCGAGCACAGGGTTTCAGGCGATCCGGCTGCTGCACGAGAAGGAGCCGGACATCGTCACGCTCGACATCGAGATGCCGGACCTCGGCGGACTCGAGACACTCGCTTACATCATGAGCGAATCACCGCGCCCCGTCGTCATCGTGTCGAGCCACACGAAGGCGCTCGCCGATCTGCAGGCTGTCGATTACGGCGCGGTCGAAGTGGTGTCGAAGCCGACCGGCACGCCCGACCAGCAGAGGCTGGCACTGCGGCAGCGGCTGGTGCCTGCAATGCGCGCTGCCGCCCTCGCGCGGGTCGGCAACCTCGCCGTCCGCTTCTCGCTCACTGCGGCGCGCGCGGCCCGGGAGCGGAGCCAGCCGCAGCGCGAGGACGCCGTGCCGTGCGCGGTCGCGATCGCCGCGTCCACGGGCGGGCCGCGGGCGCTGGCCGAGCTGATACCGCAGCTGCCGGGCGATCTCGCGGCGGCCGTACTGGTCGTGCAGCACATGCCGCCACTTTTCACGCACTCGCTTGCCCAGCGTCTCAACGAGCTGAGCGCGCTCGCCGTATCGGAAGCCGTGGACGGCGAGCCGCTGCGCAACGGCCGCGTCTACATCGCACCCGGCGGGCGTCACCTGCGCCTCGAGCGGAGCATCGAGGCGGGTGGGGAACGCAGCACCGGGTTCGTGATCCGTCTCACCGACAGCGATCCCGTCTGGGGCGTGCGCCCCGCTGCCGACATCCTGTTCACGTCGGTCGCCCAGAACTTCGGGCCGGCGAGCATCGGCATCGTACTTACCGGCATGGGGCGGGACGGCGCGGAAGGCATGCGCGTGATCCGCGAGGTGGGCGGATGGACCGCGGTGCAGGACGAGGATTCATCCGTGATCGCGAGCATGCCGAAGGCGGCGCAGCCCTACGCACAGCAGGTGCTTCCACTTTCGCGCATTGCGCAGGCGATCACGACGCAGACCGAAGCGCTCGGAGACGTGCGCTCGCCTTGAGCCGCGTCCATGCGTGACGTGTTCGCTGCCGGTCTTCGGCGTCCTATCGTCGGCGTCGTCGCTGTCCTGCTGTCCGTGTCTTCCTTCACCATCGGCCGGGCGCAGGTAACGCCGCCGCTCCTGCGCCGCACGCACGCCGACACGGTCTTCTTCCAGGGCGACACCATCATCCTCCACGCGGCTGCCCCGGCGGCGCGACTGACGGACGAATTCGCACGCTACATCGCCGCAATGCCGCCTCTGCCGGGCATCGCGCCACACCCGCAGCCCCGCATCATCAACATCTACCTCGCCGAGAACGAAGCCGCCTTCGGGGCACTCACCGGCGGCGCCGCGCCGCACTGGGGCGCAGGCGTCGCACAGCCGGACAGCGGCATCATCGTGCTGCCCGCCTACTCGTCGGACCGCGCACCGCTGCAGAATCTCGGACCGGTGGTGCGTCACGAGCTCGCCCACGTCGAGCTGCAGCATGCGCTCGGACCGGTTCGCATTCCGCGATGGTTCACCGAGGGTTACGCCGTGATGGCGGCCGGACAGCTCGACCCGGACGCCGCGTGGTACCTCCGTCTGGCATTCCTGACAGAACGTGCGCCGCCGCTCGATTCGCTCGAGCTCGGGTGGCCGGCGGCCGAAGCCCACGCTCGCGTCGCATACCTGCTTTCCGGAACTGCGGTCGCGTACCTGCACTCGCTCGGGGACGACCGTGCGTTCCGCGAGTTTCTTGCAGCGTGGCGGGAGCAGGGAAGCTTCGAGGCGGCGCTGCGCGGGACGTACCGCATCAGCAGTGCGACGTTCGAGCAGCTCTGGACGCAGCACGTTCGCAAGCAGTACGGCTGGCTGCTGTTCGTCGCACAGGGCGTCGTCGCATCACTCGTAATGACGGTCATGGTCGTGATCCTGATCTTCATGCGACGGCGGCGGGACCGGCGACGGCTGGCAGAGCTCAAGCGGAACGAGGTCCCGGACTCACCCGCGTACTGGCTGGGCGAACAGCTGATCGAGCCGCAGCCCGGTGAGGAGGACGGGGCGCCCGATGCCGGGGGCGCGGACCAGCCCGGCCGGGTTGACGACGACCGGCCGCTCTGACAGATTGCCCCGCATGAGTGCACGCAGCCGTACACGCAAGGTGGCCGAGCCGGTCTCGCATGCTTCGCTGAAGTTCTCGGCGATCAATGCGGTCCTGATTGTGCTCGGACTCGTCGCCATAGTCGCTGGATATGCGATGCTCGGCGCGGGCTCCACGGTCGGTGCGCCGCTGCTGCTGGTGCTCGGCTACGCCGTGCTGATCCCGGCCGGTATCATCCTTTAGGGCGCTTAGCTCAGCTGGTCCAGAGCATCTCGCTTACACCGAGAGGGTCGGGGGTTCAAATCCCTCAGCGCCCATGATGTAGAAATGAGCACTGCAGTCGTTCTTCTCAACTTCGGCGAGCCCGAAGACGCGACCATGGAATCCGTGGTCCCTTTCCTCGAGCGGATCTTCGACCTGAACCGCAATCTCGAAACACATGCGACGGCGGTCGCGTCGCGCGAGCGGACCCGTGCACTCGCAGCGGCACGCGCCCCCGGACTGATCGAAGAGTACAACGCCATCGGCGGGTCACCACTGCATCGCCAGGCGCAGGCCCAGGCGGAGCTGCTCGAGACCGAGCTGCGCGCGCGCGGCATCGATGCATTCGCGGTTCTCGGGATGCAGTTCACTGCGCCGTTCATCGATTCCGCGGTTCATGGCGCCATGTCCCGCGGGGCCACGCGCTTTGTCGGACTGCCGGTCTATCCGCTGTGCGGGCCGACTACCACGGTCGCGGCGCTGGAGTCGCTGCGCGACGCAGTCACACGCCTCGCGCCGGGCATGGATCTCTGGGAGATCTCCGGCTGGCACCGTCACCCTGCATACAGCGCGATGCGCGGCAGCGCTGTGCGCGCGGTCGCGGACGCCGCGGGTGTCTCGCTGCGTGACCGCCATTCGCGGCTCGTATTCTCCGCACACGGCACGCCCATCAAGTATCTCGACGAGGGCAGCCGCTACGTCGACTACGTGAAGGACTCCTGTGCGCGAGTCGCCGAGGCTGCGGGCGCGACCGCGTACAGCATCGGCTACCAGAACCACAGCAACCGACCGCTCGAGTGGACGCAGCCCGACATCGACAGCGTGATCGACCAGCTGGCCGATGATGGCATCAGGGACGTGGTCGTGGATGCCATCAGCTTCATGCACGAGCAGTCCGAAACCCTCGCCGAGCTCGATCTCGAGCTGCGCGAGCACGCCGAAGGCCGCGGGCTGCGATTCCACCGCGTACCCGTCCCCTTCGACGACCCTGCCTTCATCCGCGTGCTCGCCGACCTGGTGGAGCCATTTGCATCGGACGGCAATGCGGTCGGCCGCGACGCAGCCAGCGGTGGCTCGGTCAGCGGTGGCTCGGTCAGCGGGGCCTCGGTCCGCGGAGGCGCCGCCGGGTCCCTGCGGCCCTGCGTCTGCCGCGCGACGCGCTGCACCTTCTGCCTCAACGGCGCGACATAGACTTCCGGTGCATTTCGCTCAGCGACCAGGCCGCGTTCGCTCAGCGATTACCGCTGTTGTTGCACTCCATGTAATGATTCCATGACAGTGCTACGCAACCGGTAATTATTGCCGGTAATGTTGCACGGCGTTGGGAAGGTCACTGGCGTCGCAACAATCGCGGCAATAATCGTCGGTATTGTTGCGCCGACATGGAATAACTGCGGCGCTTGCAACAATCACAGCAATCACCCTCGCGCGTCGGCGTGAGCCGGCCTCCAGGACCTTCAGCCCGTGGCGACCTGTTCCGCCAGCGCCCTCGCGCGCGCCAGCCGGCCGGGCAGGCCGGGGCGCGACTCCCAGTTCGCGCAGAAATGCAGGCCCGGAACCGGCGACGCCGGCAGCGCCGCGAAATCCGCCCAGCTTCGATCCCACGCGGGCATTGCTGCGCGCGCGACTCCCAGAGCGTCGGCCGAAGCGCCGGTGACCCGCCGGAACTCCGCAACCGCGATGGCGGCAATGCGCTCGTCGCCCCACGAGACGACGTCGGGATGCTGCGCGCCGCCGAGATATGCGGTATAGACGCCGTGGCGGCCGAACATCGCGTCGTTGAAGGTGACGCCGCGCGTCATGAGTGACTCACCGAATCCGACCTGGTAGCCGAACGCGGCCGGGAGGGCGGCGGTCGAATGCAGATGCACGACGGCGAGCGGGTTGTATTGCAGCTTCGCAATCGCCGCCGCCGCATTCGGCGCGAAGTCCGCGACGAGCGCAGCGGTCGTCGCAGCGGGAGTCGTCACCACCACCTGCGACGCGTGCTCAAGGCCGTCCGTCGTGCGTACCTCGAAGCCCGCCCCCGTGCGCAGGACGCCGAGAACCTCCACACCGATCCGTATCGACGAAGCGTGACGTGCGCGCAACGCATCCGTCAAAGTTGCCATGCCGTCGCGGAAGCTGCACGCGGCGGGCGCCGCGACGCGGCCGCCACTGCGCAGTGCCCGCATGACCAGGCTGCGCTTCACGCCGAGGTCGCGCAGTGTCCCGCCCAGCGACAGGCCGACGACCATATGCGCGGGATCGGAGGCATAGAGCCCGCCATACAGCGGACCGGCGAGGTTCTCGTAGGCGGCGCGGCCGAGCTTGCGCGTGAAGTAGTGCGCTACCGTTTCGTCTGACGCCGCGCCGCGTGTAATCGGTTCAGCCAGCACGCGCAGTCGAGCGGGCAGTGGCAGCAGATCCGACGTAAGCAGCGCGCCCGCTGAAAACGGAACACGCCGCAGCCGGCCGGAATGGTAGACCATGAGCGGAAGATCGGCGGGCGCGGTGATGACGTCGCCTGCAATGCCGAGATCATCGATCAGGGTGCGGATGGGCTTCGTCAGGCGGGTGCGCTGCGGGCCATACTCGAGCAGATGACCGTCTACAAGCTCGGACCGGATGACGCCGCCCGCGCGCTGCTCACGCTCGTAGACCGTGAACGGAATGCCGCGCGCGTCAAGCTCCTGCGCGAGGGCCAGGCCGCTGATGCCGGCGCCGATGATGACGATCATGGACTTCGGCCGACGGTCGCGGTCGCCATGCGCAGCCGCGGCAGTGTCGGCTCAGCCCGTCGGATTCGCATCCGGCGCCGGTACCGCCGCACTCATCTCCGCTTCCACGTCTGCAGCCGTGCGCATGCGTG
>DASUXU010000128.1:0-78924 GCA_036377735.1 Longimicrobiales bacterium | reverse complement strand
AAGACGGGCGACCGAGACAGGGCGGAGGACCTGGTGCAGGAAGCGTTCATTCGAGTGACGCGGCATCTGCACCGGTTTGACCAGAACAAGAAGTTCTCGACATGGATCTACACGATCTGCTCGAACCTGTCGAAGAACGAGCTGCGCAACCGATCGCGGAGTCCGCTCGTGCTGTTCCAGACGTTGACGACGAACTGGGATGGCGAGCACCGCCCGCTGCAGTTCGAGGACTCGAATGCGCGTCCGGACGATCAGTACCGTAAGCGTTATCTGCAGGCGATCGTGGAGCAGACCGTGGAAGAGCTGCCCGCGCACCATCAGCTGGTGTTCCGCCTGCGCGAGCTCGAGGGCAAGAGCTACGAGGAGATTGCGGAGATCACGGGTGTGAACCTGGGCACGGTGAAGAGCCGTCTGCATCGGGCGCGCACTTCGTTCGCCGAACGCATCGAGCCGCTGCTCAACTAGCGACGGCCTGCGACGGACGGCCGAAGAGACGGCCGATCAAAAGAAGGGGCTCCGGAACCCGTTGCGGTTCGCGGAGCCCTTTTCATTGCGCCGGCCGTTCGTCGTGCGCGTGCATCGGCGCGCATGCGGCACTCGGTCGGAACTTACTGCACGAGTGTGGCGTCGACGGAGATCTCGGCGCCCTTGTAGAGGCGTGAGACGGGGCAGTTGGCCTTTGCGTCCTGCGCATGCTTCTGGAATGCGTCGTTGTCGACGCCGGGCACGCGGCCGCGGGTGACCAGGTGAATGCGCGAGATGGTCGGCGCGCCATCGACGGTCTCCAGCGTGGCGGTCGCAGTGGTCTCGACCTGCTCCGGCTTGAGCCCGGCCTTCTCGAGTGCTGCAGCGAACGCCATCGAATAACACGCCGCGTGTGCACCTGCAATCAGATCTTCCGGGCTCATGCCTGGACCTTCCTCGAACCGCGACGGGAAGGAATACGCTCCCTCGAATCCGGCGCGGCCGATCTTCACCGTGCCATTGCCACTCTTCAGCCCGCCGCTCCACGCGGCGCTGGCGGTACGTTCCGGCATTGAGCCTCCTCTATGAGAACTGTATCGGTTGCGAGAATTGCGCGCTGATAGTGGACCCGGCGCGTCCGCGGGTCAACGCATGGCGACTTCCCGGCCGATCATGAGCGCGAGCGTCGCGTAGCGCTGCAGTCCGGCGAATGGGAAGTCGGCGTGCCACGCGTCCGCCGCCTGGTGATAGTGGTCCCACTTCTCCCTGAGAGCGCTCTGCTGCGCGGCCGTCACATTCTCCCATTCGTTTCCCGGCACAATGAAAATCGACTGCACCCCGCGGTGCAGGAAGGGCCAGTAATCCGAATTGGGGGATGCGACGGAGCTCTCCGCCTTCCAGCCGGCACGTGCTGCAACGGACGCGGCGAGTGTGCCGAGTGCTGCGGACTCCACACCGCCCGCAATGCGCCACGACACCGGCGGCGCGGGCGGTGCGCCCGCGTCCAGGTTGATCACAGCGCGAATGCGGTCGAGCGGAAATGGCGGCACTGCGGCGAGGTACGACGAACCGAGGAGTCCGCGCTCCTCACCGGAAAAGAAAATGAATGCGACGGAGCGCTTCGGCGGCTCACGCCTGAACGCGTCGGCGATCGCGAGCAGCATGGCGCTGCCGGCGGCATTGTCGGAGAAGCCGTTGTAAATGGAGTCGCCCTGCGCATCGGGTACACTCACGCCGAGATGGTCGTAGTGCGCGGTGTAGAGGACGACCTGTTCCCGCAGCGCGGGGTCGGAGCCGCGGATGATCCCGCCCACGTTCGCGGATGGTACATCGCGGACAGACGTACGAATGGTTGCGGCAACGGTGCGACCGAGATCTACGAGAGCGCGCAGGGGTGCAGCACCAGCCGCCGCCGGCGCGCCGTCCATCAATGCAGCGGTGAGCGACGGTCCTGCGAGCAGCACGGGGATGTCCGGCTGCCAGACAGCGTCGCCGACCTCGGCTTTCGCGTAGAACCGTTCGTTGCCGCGGCTGCGGACGTAGAGGTCGAACTGTTCGCGTCCGCCGATGAGGACGATCACGCCTGCCACGCCGCGCTCGATGAGCAGCGGCACGAGTGTTACGGCATCCGCACCGAGCGGACCGGTAACGGCAAGCACGCGTCCGCGCACGTCCGAATCCGCGCGCACGAGCGCCGCAGCGCCGGAGGGTGGACCGGCAAAGACCACGGGGCCGTGAAAATCGCGAAATGCGTTTACGCCGCCCGTGTTGACGACGAAGTCGCGACCGGTGATGAAAGTACTGGATGCACCTGCGCGTTCGAGCACGACCTGCGTGCCGGGCAGAATGGTGGCGGCAGCCAGCGGCACCGGAAGCCGGTAGCTGCCGTTCGCGCCGACGCCGTCCAGGCCCAGCCGCATGAGCTGGCTCTCGAGATAGGCCGCGGCGATGCGCTCGCCCTGCGTGCCCGTGCCTCTGCCAAGGAGCAGGTCATCGGCGAGGAAACGGGTGTGAGCGCGGATTGCGATTGTGTCGATCTGAGGCAGCTGCTGCGCGACGACGGGGAATGACGTCGCAGCGAGAAGTGCCATCGGCAGCACCATCCTGATTGTCCGCATCAGCCGCCCATCACCTTGGCCGCATAGCCGTTGTCGGGGTTGCCGCCCTTCTTCAGCACCTTGTCGACGGTGCCGGGGCCGCGATTGTACGCGAGCAGCGCGAGCTTCATGTCACCACTGTACTTTTCCGCGAGCTGCGTGAGGTACTTGAAACCGAGCTTGAGATTGGTCTTCCGGTCGAACAGGTCCTGCGCAGACGTGCCGGGCACCAGCCAGCGCGCGGTGCGCGGCATGACCTGCGTGAGGCCGCGCGCGCCGACATGACTGACCGCCTTGTCATTGAACGTGCTCTCCGTGCGCACGAGGCCATATGCGACGTCGGTATCCAGGCCTTCCTGCTGCGCGATGTCGTAGATGTCCGTTGCCAGCTCTTCGCTGATCTTGAACTTCGCCATGGCAGCCTGGATGTCCGCCTGTCGTGCGTCGGACGCGCGGGATGCCGCGATCTTGCCGACAAGTGCCTCTTCCGCGTCAGTCCCCGCATTCGCGGCCGACGCCTGGTCTGTACCGGGCGCCGGCGCGGCAGTGTTCTTCGCCGGGTCACTGGCCTGCGTCGTCGCATTCACGAGCGGCATTGCGGCGCCAACGAGGCCCAGTCCGATGAGGGGCTGCCGGTACTTGCGCAGCAGGTCGTGCTTCCGGCGTCGGTGTGGGGTGTCGTTCACCTGGCTGCGACGCCGATCGACGGGTGCGGCGTCCGTGGCGGGATTGTCGGTGTATCTGCGCTGCGGCTCGGCCATCCGATTCTCTCCGTAACCAGCTAAGTGCATGTGATTATGACACTTCAGGTGCACGAACCATGCCCTTCTCAGCGACAGGACGCGCGGGCCAGGACACCGGACTCGCGATCGAATCCCTTCTCTCCCAGCAGGAATACTGCACCGTCCGCGCGCCACGCAACCGCTTCCCCCTGTGGCTCGCCGGCGGACGCGAGACTCGCGCGCGTGCCGCTACCCTCCAGATTGCCGTCGCGGCCAATGTCGTAGCGCTGCAGGTAGGAGTACGTCCGGATCAGGACACTCCTGCCATCATCGGATGCCGCGGCGCCGGTGACCTGGTCGGGCAGCTGAACGAGCCCCGGCGTGAGGTCCCGCATGTGTTCGAGCGTGACGGTGTCGGTGCGGAGCTGGCCCGGGTAGCGGTACACGGCGACCGGCCCGCTTCGTCCCTTCGTTACGATGTGGACGCGTTCGCCTGGAAGAACGAAAAGGGCCTCCGCATCACGCGGCCCGTCGGGATAGCGGAACGGGAAGATACGAACGTCGGATCCGGTCGGTTGAGAGACGCCGCTGATGTCGGGTTCGCGCAGGCGCACGATGCGGCCGACAGTACGCACTGCGGAATTGTCGCCGATGTCTGCGATGAATATGCAATGGCCGCCGTCGCATGGTGCGAGCGCGATATCTTCCCAGTCGCGGACGTTGACGGGATCGACCGGCTCATCGACGGCAACGCGATGCAGTATGGCGCCGAGAGTGTCTATGGCGTAGAGATAGGGCTCCGTGCCGGAGTCGTTGTGCGTCCAGATCACGCCGGGTCGGACGTGGCTGAACGCGGCGCCGCTGGCTTCATCGAGCGCCGCGGGCAGTGCAGCGACAGCGACAGCGGAGTCGCATGGCGCGTCGGCGATGGCGTTGTCGTTATCAGGCGGCTCGTCGCGGGACGCGCACGCGCCGGTGGAGAAAACGAGTAACAACACAGAAGCGAGGCGGCGCGCTCCTGCGCGACCGGGTTTACACATGAATGACAAGACGCGTGTCCTTTTCGTATGTCATGGCAACATCTGCCGGTCGCCGCTGGCGGAGGCCGTATTCCGCCGGCTCGCGGCAGACGCGGGTGTTGCCAACCGTTTCGAGATCGATTCTGCCGGTATCTCCGGTTATCACGAGGGTGAATCGCCCGACCCGCGGTCACATGCGGAAGCGAAACGCCGCGGGATCATACTGGAACACAGTGCGCGGCGCATGCGTCGGCGGGACGCGGACGATTTCGATATCGTACTGGTGATGGATCGCGAGAACCTTGCCGCGGTACCGCGCGGCCGTGCGGAGACGGCGCTGCTGCGGTCGTTCGATCGGACGTCGGACGATGGGCAGGAGGTGCCGGACCCGTATTACGGGGGGGCGGATGGTTTTGCAGTGGTGCATGACATGGTGGAGCGGGCGTGCCGCGGCCTGCTGGAGCACCTGATGCGCCAGCAGGCCGGATCGGATCCTACCAGCGGGAGCGCTCGCGCAGACGCGTGATGTGTGCGACGTGGTGACGGCAGTGCCACTCGTAGAGCTGAAGCAGATCGGAAAGCGACATGCGGCCGTGCTCGGGGTGATTGAGCGTGCGGGCGTAGTCCTGGTCGGTCATCGCGCGCAGCAGAACGACCCAACGCGTGTGAAGGCCTTCGAGCAGCTGAAGTGATGGCGCGACCGGCAGCGTGCGCGCGTCGGTCAGCTTTGCCCACTCGGCCTCGTCGTACGTCTTGATGGTCGGCTCATTCTCCGTAAGTGCGAGACGGAACCGGATCGACGCATTCGAGTGGCTGTCGGCGACATGGTGGACGACCTGCCGCACGGTCCAGCCGCCATCGCGATAGGGTGTGTCGAGCTGCGCATCCGTAAGGCCGTGCACGGCGGCGCGCATGCTGCGCGGCAGTGCTGCCACGGTATCGATGTGCGACGCGCGCTCGGTCGCGCTGACCGAGGGCCGCCGCTCGAAGCGCCCCACCGGGTAGCGCGGGTCAGCCGTCATGGGGGTGCTCATTCGACCTGCACCTGCACGCCGCCAGGTCCGGCGGCCCCGCCGCTCATGAGCCCGCCAATGATGCCCGGCAGTCCGGTAAGGAGCCATGTCCCGATCGCGACCATCGCCGCCTTCCCCTTCGACACGCCGGTCACGACGTGCACGGCGATAGCCCACAGGACGGCCTGCCAGATGGCGAAGATGCTGAAGATGCCGAGCAGTCCGACGAGCGCCTTCGATGTGTTCTTCGTGTCCATGAACCGGGTCACGCCGAACGTCATGTGCTTGAGAGGCTCGAGGCCGGCCGGGCCATGGAGCATGACGGCGACCCAGCCGGCGATCTGACCGAGCAGGAAGATGAACATGGTGTAGGTGGAGACGATCATCATCTGCCTGAATGTCGGCTTCGCACCGACCGCACGACAGAGCGCCCAGAGCAGGAACGCGGTAAGCGCGGTCATGATGAGATAGATGATCGGCTGCATGATGCCACCGAAGATCGGCATCAGGTTCATCATCTTCTCCGCGCCCGGCGGCAGTCCGCCCTCCGGCATCGCCAGCTCCATCTGCGCGCGCAGAATCATCTTCTGAGCGGGGAGCAGGATGTAGTAGAAGGCGGTTGCGAGGACGAGCAGCGTTATGAGCGGCGGTCCGAGTCGGTCGTTCGCCCGCCGGCGGAACAGCTCGCCGGGTGAGAAGAACACATCCAGGTAATCCTCCCAGCGTGATTTCGTTTCGACGGGCGGATTGGTGGCCTCAGTCGTGTCCATTATGTGCGACCTCCATCGGTGCGTGGGAGCGCGACATCGCGCGGTGTCGTGGTGTCAGCGCAGGGCGGCCGCAATGCGGTCGACAGCGCCGAGCACCTCGGCTTCGGGTGCGGCATAGGACAGGCGGACGGCGCGATCATCGCCGAACGCAATACCCGGCACGAGTGCAACGCCCGTCTTCTCCAGCAGCCAACTGCAGAATTCGACGGAGCCATTGCGGCCGGGGCCGTAACAGGAATCTACGCGAAAGAAGAGATAGAACGCGCCGTCAGGGACGCTGAACACTGCGTGCGGGACGTGCTCGCGCATGGCCGTGACGAGGTGATCCCGCCGGCGTCGGAAGAGCCGCACCATCGCAGTGACGGACTCCTGTACGCGCGGCTCGTGTGCGAATACGGCGACGGCCGCGTACTGCGATGCCGCCGCGGCGCCGGACGTGACATGGCTCTGCAATGCATTGAATGTGGCCGCTAGCTTCGGCGCGCAGTAACTGAAGCCAATTCGCCACCCGGTCATCGCGAATGCCTTGGACGCTCCGTCCACCAGGACTGCGCGCTCGAGCAGCGACGGGTCCAGGTCGAGGATGCTCGCGGCGCGCTCAGCAGTGAAGCAGAGACGGCCGTAGATCTCGTCGCTGATAATCCAGAGGTTGCGGCCGGCGGCCCAGCGCACGATGGCATCGAGCTCCTCGAGCGAATAGACGGCGCCGGATGGATTGGCAGGGGAATTCAGGATGATCCCGCGCGTGGCCGGAGTGACAGCGGCCTGCAGGTCCGCCACGGTGAGCTTGTCGCCAGCGCCGTCCGCCGGCCGGACCATGACCGGCGTCGCCCGTGCAAGCTTCAGGATCTCCGGGTAGCTGGTCCAGTAGGGTACCGGCACGATGACGTCATCACCGGGACCGAAGAGGGTGAAGCACGCGTTGAAGAGCGCCTGCTTGGCTCCGTTGCTTACGACAATGCCTGCCGGATCGATACGGCTGCCCGTCGCAGACTCGAGATACGACGCGATGGCGTCGCGCAGCTGCGGAATACCGGGAACGGGCGTGTAATGCGTAAAGCCCTGCTCGATCGATGCGATTCCTGCTTCAGCCGCGAAGTTCGGCGTGCGGAAATCGGGCTCGCCGGCACTGAGATCGAGAATGTCGCGACCCTGCGCGCGGAGCTGTCGGCAGAGCGCAGCAACGGCGAGGGTTGCGGAGGCTTCGAGCCCGGACACGTTTTCGCTCAGCATGGGGGCAATATGGACCTGATGCAGGGGCTGTACAAGCCGGAAGCCTGCGGGCCTGAGGCATGCAGGGTCATGAGGGGTAGACATGCGCGAGGCGTTGCCCGGTCCTGCGGGCGGCGCGAGATTCAGCAGCTGTGGAGGCGGTGTGGCGGCGGAGCATCCGGCAATCGAGGTTTTCAGCGATTTCGCGTGTCCGTTCTGCTACCTCGCCGAGCCGGGTCTGAAGCGCCTCGAAGCGGACGGCGCGACAGTCAGGTACCGGTCGTTCGAGCTGCGGCCCGCACCGTCGCCGCTGGCCCCGCCGGGAGATGATCCGCAGAAGCGTGCGGGGTGGGAGCAGATCATAGCGCCGTGGGCCGCGCGCCTGGGTCTGGCGATGCGATTCCCGGAGTTTGCGGTGAGGACGCGCAAGGCGCACGAGGCGGCGCGGTTCGCGGCTCTGAACGGTGCCGGACGCGCGATGCGGGATGCGATCTACGCCGCGTATTTCGCCGAGGGTCTGGATATCGGCCGGATCGACGTCCTGGTCGGCATCGGTGCCGGAGTCGGCCTCGACCGTACAGCGCTGAAGGTATCGCTCGACATCGATC
This sequence comes from Longimicrobiales bacterium, assembly GCA_036377735.1. Taxonomy (GTDB): domain Bacteria; phylum Gemmatimonadota; class Gemmatimonadetes; order Longimicrobiales; family RSA9; genus DASUXU01. The sequence goes on along the minus strand of DASUXU010000128.1, from coordinate 71,019 downwards.
AGCAGACCGAGGCAGTTACGGCGGACCGGGCGGAGGCCATGGCGCTGCGGCTGACGGCGGTGCCGGCATTCATCGGTAGAGGCATGCAGCCTGCGCGGCTGATCGGGCTGCGCGATTACGAAGCACTCAGGACGTGGGTGGAGACAGGGTCATGACATACGAGCGACAGACGGCCGCATCGACGGAAGAGGCACTGCGGATCGCAGAGGAAGTGCTGACGTCCAGGCTGCCCCTGACGAAGCAGGCAGGCGATCACCATGGCATCACACTGAGCGGCGGTGATGGCACCGTGAAGATCAAGGCACATCGTCACGGCCTGGCGACGATCGTGACGGCGGCGACGGACCAGCTGCGCACATCGCGGCTGGATATGGATGTTCAATTCTTCATGACAATGCTGCCGTACCAGCCGCACGAGCGGCGTGGCGTCGGCAAGGCCCTGCCGGGCGGACTGTCGAGAGTTTAGGTGTCACACATGTTCGAGCAGCTCGGAATCCGGGCGGAGCTCATGGAAGCTGCGGCAGCGCTGGGTCTCGAGGACGCGACCCCGCTCCAGGCAGCAGCGATCCCCGTTCTGCGCCGTGGTGGCAACCTGGTGTTGCAGGCGTCGACAGGTGCGGGAGTAACGGCGGCGTATGCACTGCCGATCCTGGACCGCATCGCGGAAGGTGCGAGTGAGACGGGCGGGCCGCGTGTGCTGGTACTCGTGCCGACCGAGGATCGGGCGACACGCAAGGCTCTGCAGCTCGGACGGCTCGGCGGCAGCGTCGGCCTGCGCGCGGCGGCGCTCGCGAGCGGCTGGCACCGCAGAAGTGATGCGGACATCGTGGTTGCGACGCCGGAAGGCGCGCGCTCGGCGGTCGAGCGGTCGGCACTCAAGCTCGACGGCCTCCAGGCTTTCGTGCTCGTCGACGGCAACACGCAGCTCGGCGATGCGAAGGATGCGCTGGTCGCGGTGATGGCGTCCGTGCCGCGCGATGCGCAGCGCGTGGTGGCGGCGGCGGAAGTGACGGGGGAAGTGGAACGCTTCGTCGAGGCACATGTGCGCAAGGCGATGAACGTGCCGGCGCGCTCTGCCGAGGGCCCCGTTGCACCGCCGGCCGTAACCGGCAATCTCGAGTATGTCGTAGTGCCGGAGGCGAGGAAGGAAGCGCAGCTGGTGGCGCTGCTGGAGCAGCGTGTGGGGGCGAGACCGCTGGTGGTGACGCGCAGTGAATACAGCGCGGAAGCACTGCGCCATGCGCTGGCGCTCCGCGGCTTTGCGAACAGCGGCGACGAGGAAGCGATCCGCGTAGTCACCGCGGGTGAAGTGGCGGGGGCGGGCAACGAGATCAGCTACGACGTGCCTTTCGACTATGAAACGCTGGCGCGGGTGCACAAGGCGGGTGGCGTCGTACTGGTGACGCCGCCAGAGCTGCCGCATCTGCGGCGCATGGCGGCCGCGGCGGGCTTCGCACTAAAGGCGGAGCGCGTGCAGTCATCGGCGGGTGATGCACTCGTCGAATACCGGCGTATGCTGCGGCAGGCCGTGCATGATGAAGACATTGACGCACAGATGGCCGTGCTCGACCCGCTGTTCGACGAGTTCTCGCCTGCTGAAGTGGCAGCGGCGCTCAGTGCACTGGTGCGGAAGCGCGTGCCGGTGCGCCCGGCTGCAGGTGCATTGGCACAGGGACAGGCGGCAGGCGCGCCGAAGCCCGCATCGGCTGAGGCCGGTTTCGTTCGGTTGTTCGTGAGTGTCGGCAGTCGTGACAACATCCGGCCGGGGGACCTCGTGGGCGCGCTTACGGGCGAAGCGGGCATCACCGGCGACCAGGTCGGCAAGGTCGACATCAAGGACACGTTCACGGTCGTCGAGATCGCGGCCGGTTCAGCGGACCGTGTGATCCGCGCGATGAACGGCACGACCATGCGCGGGCGCAGCCTGCGTGTGGACTATGACCGGAAGGGCGCGGGCAGCAGCCGCGATGCACGTGATGGTGGTGGCCGTGGCCGGCCGATGCGGGACGGACCGCGCGAGTTCCGTGGTGACCGTGAGGCTCGTGGCACTCGTGAGCCGCGCGGCGGTCGTGAGCCGCGTAGTGGTGACCGCGACCGCGAGTTCCGCGGACCGCGCGAGTACCGCAGCGACCGGCCCCCTCGCCGCGATCACTGACGATCAGCAGCGGCGCCGGCTCCAGTCCGGCGTGGGGGTACGAAAAAGAGAGGGGGCCGGCGCAACCGAAGCGCCGGCCCCCTCTCTCTGTTGTCCGCAATAGCAACGTTCAGGGCTTGACGGAGTCCTTGAGCGCCTTGCCGGGGCGGAACGTGGCGCTGACGGTCGGTCCGATCTTGATCTCGCGGCCGGTGCGGGGGTTGCGCCCCGTGCGCGCCTTGCGCTCCTTCGTCTCGAACGTGCCGAAGCCCGTGATCTGTACGCGGTCGCCACTCTTCAGCGTCTGCGTAATCAGGCCGTCTTCCGGACTGAAGAGCGCTTCCACAGCGCGCGTCGCATCGACTCTGCTGAGATTGGTCCGGTCGGAAAGTGCCTGGACCAGTTCGGACTTGTTCATCGTGTCGCTCCTCGGAATGAAAAGGGTCGAAGCCGGGGAAATCCTCGCAGACAGTAACGCCGCGGCGCGTGAGATGGTGCGCAGCGGCGACGCTGTTGTAGCAAACCACACTTGCGCATGCCGACGCGCGGGATCAAGTTGCCCGCCGCAGTCCGGAAAAGCCGGCTGTGCGCTCACTTCCCCAAGAGTAGGCGACCCCCTCGGGAGCGTCAAGGGAACCCGGCGGCCGCTCCGGGCACAGAGCCCGGGAGCAACCATGAAGGTATGGTAATGGAGCGCTCACTGCGGCAGCTCGAGCTCGAAGTAGCCCGCGAGATCTTTGATGCATTCCTCACCGCGAACAACGCGGTCGAGGTCTACCGCCTCGCACTGGCGCGACTTACGCCGCTGGTCAATGCGAGCTTCGCATCCATCTTCCTGCGCGACCCCGCCGAACCCTCACTGCTGAAGCTTGCCTGCGCGCAGAACTGGCCGCAATCCTCGGCGCGGTTCCTGGGCCAGATGCGGATCCGCGAGGGGCGGGGCCCGACGGGCGCGGCGGTGGCGGAGAAACGTGCGATTATCGTCGCAGACGTGTTCGCCGACCCGTCACTGCGTGAGTGGTGGGAGCCCGCAACCGAGCTGGGCTTCATCTCGCTGATCACACTGCCGCTCGTGCATGATGAGGACGCGGTAGGTGCACTGAGCTTCTACTTCGACGCGCCGCGCGATTTCGCGGAGGACGAGCTGCACCTGCTGCGCCTGATCGCGGATCAGCTCGCAGCGGTGACTCGCCGCGCCGCGCTGCTGGAGCAGGTGCGCCAGGACGTGCAGCAGCTGCGCATCGAGAAGCAGACAATGGAATCGCGGATGCGCGAGGCCGAGGATGCGAAGCGGCTGAAGGACGAGTTCCTGGCGAACGTGAGCCACGAGCTGCGCACACCGCTGACATCAATCATCGGCTATACGGACCTGCTGCTGGACGGGCAGGCGGGTTCGCTCGAGCCCCGTCAGCGCACCCTTCTGACGCGCATCGATTCCGCTGCCGACATCCTTCTGCGCCTGATCAACGATCTGCTGGAGCTGACGCACCTGAAGCTTGGCCGCGCGCAGATGTTCACACAGGCAGCGGATGCGGTGCTGCTTGCCAAACGTGCGGGTTCGCTCGCCGGTCAGCCGCAGCCGCGCGTCGAGTTCCGCATCGAGCCGACCGAAGAAAAGATCGACATTGTCACAGATGGCGACAAAGTCGTGAAGGTGCTGGAGAACCTGATCTCGAACGCGTTCAAGTTCACGAGCGCGGGTGAAGTCACGGTGCGCGTGCGTCCGCTGATGCGGGCGAGCCGGCCATTCGTGGAATGGACTGTGAGCGACACCGGCATCGGCATCAGTACCGAAGACAGGGACCACATCTTCGACGAGTTCCGCCAGGTCGACGGCTCGAGCACGCGGCTGTACGGCGGTACAGGACTTGGTCTCGCGCTGTGCATGCGCATCGCGGAGCTGCTGGGCGGCGAGCTGACCGTGGAGAGCGAGCCGGGGCGGGGTTCGACGTTCCGCTTCGCAGTGCCGGTCCTGCCGAACCCCTCCTGACTGTCAACCGATCCTCACACCTGCACGTCGTCTTCCTGCTTGCCGCGCAGCACCGGCATCGGGCGCGGGCGCGTCATGGCGTCCGGTGAGAGGATATCGTTCAGTTCCTCGCGCGTGAGCAGTTTCTTCTCCAGCACCAGCTCATACACGCCACGCCCCGACTCGAGCGCTTCGCGCGCCACTGCGCTCGACTGCTCGTAGCCGATGTAGGGCACGAGCGCCGTCACGATGCCAATGCTGTTCTCGAGCAGCTGCCGGATCCACTCGCGGTTCGCGGTAATCCCCACAACACACCGTTCGCGCAGTACGATCATCGCCTGCGTCAGCATGTCCACAGACTGGAACAGGTTGAACGCCATGACCGGCTCGAAGACATTGAGCTGGAGCTGCCCGGCCTCTGCCGCGAGCGTGACGGCGAGGTCGTTGCCGATGACCTGGAAGCAGACCTGGTTGACGACCTCGGGAATCACCGGGTTGACCTTGCCCGGCATGATGCTCGACCCCGGCTGCATCGCGGGCAGGTTGATCTCATTGATGCCGGCGCGCGGACCGCTCGAGAGCAGACGCAGGTCATTGCAGATCTTCGACAGCTTGACGGAGATGCGCTTCAGAACGCTCGACACCGTGACGAACACGCCCGTGTCCTGCGTCGCCTCGACGAGGTCAGGCGCCGTGATGAGATTGAGGCCCGTGATCTCGCTCAGACGTGCGCGCACGATCTCGGCATAGCGCGGATCGGTGTTGATACCGGTGCCGATGGCGGTGGCGCCCATGTTGATCTCGCGCAGCAGTGCGCGCGTCTCGCGCAGACGGTCCACGTCCTCACCGATCGTCACACCGTAGGCGTGGAACTCCTGCCCGAGCGTCATGGGGACCGCGTCCTGGAGCTGCGTGCGGCCCATCTTCACGACGTCCGAGAATTCGCGGCTCTTCTCGAGGAACGCGTCGCGCAGCTCGGCCATCGCCTGACCGAGCACCTCGAGGGCCCAGAGCGATGCGATGCGGATGGACGTGGGATACACGTCGTTCGTGGACTGCGACAGGTTGACGTGATTGTTGGGATGGACGACGCCGTACTCGCCCCGTCCACGCCCCATCATCTCGAGTGCGCGGTTCGCGATCACCTCGTTCGCATTCATGTTCGTGGACGTACCCGCGCCGCCCTGGATGACGTCCACCATGAACTCCCCGTGCAGGTTGCCTGATCGGATTTCCGCTGCAGCGGTGATGATCGCGTCTGCGACGTCGCCATCGAGCAGACCGAGCTCGTGGTTGGCCATTGCCGACGCTTCCTTGACTGCGGCGAGTGCCTTCACGAGGAGCGGGTACTGTGAGATGGCAATGCCGGTGATCGGGAAGTTCTCGATCGCGCGCAGCGTCTGCACGCCGTAGTAGGCGGACGCGGGCACATCGCGCTCGCCGAGCAGGTCGTGCTCGCGTCGTACGTCGCCTGAAGAATAGGACTCGCCCATGCCGCGGGCGGAGGTATTGCGCAGCCGGTCCGCAATGATCTGCGCCGCTCCGGCGACGAGGCGTGCATAGAGCTCGGGGCGCTCGACAGCGGTGCGCGCGATGGCCTCGCGCGGTATCTCGAGCACCTCGGTCGGCTCGACCACGAATGCGGATGTCGAGTGCGGATAGTCGTCCAGCACACCGCCCTCGCCGTACGACGACCCCGGTCCCATGACGAAGATCACGCGCGGCCGGCCGCGCGGCCCCTTCTGCAGCTCGATCTTCCCTTTCAGGACGAGGCCCCAGAACCGGCGCGGCTGAGACTCGTGGAAGATGAATGTGCCGGGGAGGTAGCCCAGCACGCGTGCGTGGGAGGCGAGATATTCCAGCTCATCGGCGGTCACCCGTCGCATGAGAGCATTCGAACGAAGAGCCTGCAGGATTGCGGTGTCCATGGCGCTGCTGGTGGTGATGAGTCTCCGGGCCGACCCGTAATAGTGGGGTCTGGCGGCGGCCGGGGGAACAGGGAGGGCGGTCCCGCGTGTAGACGATTGTCTGGCGTATTCCGCGGAGCGCGCCTACGTTGGCGGGATCAACCCTCGAAGGAGTCTCAATGGCAAGAGATCTACCACCGCACGACTCGCGGGAAGCGGCCGTGACGACGGACGTGCCTCCGTCGCAGCGGGCAACAGCGACGGGCGGCTTCTTTGGACACCCCCGGGGCCTGTCCACGCTGTTCATGACCGAGATGTGGGAGCGGTTCTCATATTACGGGATCCGTCCCCTGCTCGTGCTGTTCATGGCGGCGGCGATCAACGAAGGCGGCTTCGGCTTCGACCGCGGCCAGGCCTCGGCGATCGTCGGCATCTACGGGGCGAGCGTATATCTCGCGTCGCTGCCGGGCGGCTGGGTGGCCGACAGACTCCTGGGTCTGCGGCGCGCGATCCTGTACGGCGGCATCCTGATCACGTCCGGCCATTTCGCAATCGGTCTGTCCTCACTCCTCGAGAGTCGCATCCCGTTCTTCCTGGGTCTGCTGCTGATCGTGATGGGAACGGGTCTGCTGAAGCCCAACATCTCGGCGATCGTCGGCGACCTGTATCCTGAGGGCGGTGCGCGGCGCGATGCAGGGTTCTCGATCTTCTACATGGGCATCAACATCGGCGCATTCAGCGGTCAGCTGATCACGGGTGCGCTGGGTGAGAAGGTGGGCTGGCACTGGGGCTTCGCAGCTGCGGGTGTGGGCATGCTGATCGGCCTGATCACGTTCATGGTGCGCTCGAAGTCCACGCTGGGTGACCTGGGCCTGGAGCCTACGCGTCATCCCGACCCGGCGATCCAGGCGAAGCAGGAGCGGACCATCAAGCTGATCCTGGGCGCAGGCCTCGTGATCATCCTCGGCGTCGTTGCCGCTGCAATTACGGGCGCACTGGCCTTCAATGCCGAAGCGATCGGCCAGAACATGACGTACGTGCTCGTTGGCACGGCAGTCGTCTACTTCGCTTACCTGTTCATCTTCGGCGGTCTCGCAAGCGACGAGAAGAAGCGCATTGCCGTGATTGCCGTGCTGTTCGTATTCGCGGCGATCTTCTGGTCCGCATTCGAGCAGGCACCCACGTCGCTCAACCTGTTCGCCAAGGACTTCACGGATCGCACGATCGGCGGCTTCGAGGTGCCGGCGACGTGGTTCCAGTCCGTGAACTCCGCGTTCATCATCCTGCTGGCGCCGGTCTTCGCGTCGATCTGGGTATCGCTCGCGAAGAATCGCGGTGATCTGTCCAGCCCGGCGAAGTTCGCGCTCGGTCTGTTCTTCGCGGGTCTCGGCTTCGCGCTGATGATCCCGGCGGCGAACTCGATCGTGGCGGGTGGCGACGGGACGCGGGTGGCGGCGTGGTGGCTGATCGGCAGCTACTTCCTGCAGACCATGGGTGAGCTGTGCCTGAGCCCGGTCGGTCTGTCGTCGATGACAAAACTGTCCCCGCGCAAGTACGTGGGACAGATGATGGGGATCTGGTTCCTGGCCTCCGCGGTGGGCAACCTGATCGGCGGCCTGGTCGGCGGTCACGTCGACCCGGAAGCGCTCGAGCAGATGCCGAAGCTGTTCACGGTGACGACGGCATCATTGTTCATCGCGGCGGCCGTGCTCGCCCTGATGATCATCCCGATCCGGAACATGATGAAGGAAGTGCCGGCAACCTCACACTGAGCGTTGTCACAAATCGAAGCGCTCCGTCGTCCACTCCGGGCGGCGGAGCGTTTTGGTCAGGGGGGTCGATGTCCTGGAAGTACTGGCTGGTGGTGTGCCTGATGTTGTATGCGACGTGGGCCATGCCATCCGCGGCGCGTGGGCAGACGCGTGCGGACACGGCTTCCGTGCTGATGGACGCTGCCCGCCAGCTCGACGCCGACGGGCGGCGGGATGCGGCGCGCGCGCTGATGGAGCTCGTGCAGCGGCGATACGCGGGTACACCGGCCGCGGCGGCGGCATCCGCCATGCTCGCGTCGCCTGGTGCTCGATCCCAGGCGGATGAGCCGGGGCGCGTCGAACTGGCGGTGTTCGGGACGACGTACGGGCTGTGGCTGGGCGTCGCCGTGCCGCTCATGCTGGACATCGACAAGGCCGAGGCGTACGGCGTCGGCCTGCTCACGGGTGCACCGGCCGGTTTCCTCGCGGCGCGGGCGTATAACAAAAAGCATCCATCGCTCACGGTCGGGCAGGCGCGGGCGATCACGTTCGGCGGCACGTGGGGCACATGGCAGGGCTTTGGGTGGACCGAAGTACTGCTGGACGGATCCACAGAGGACTGCACGGAGGGCGGCTGCTTCTTTGAAGACGACCCGACGACTGAGCAGCTGGTTGGTGCAATGGTGGCCGGCGGCGTTCTGGGCATCGGGACCGGCGCGATCCTGGCCCGCAAACCGATCAGCTCCGGTGTTGCGACCACGGTGAGCCTGGCAGGGATGTGGGGCACGTGGTTCGGCGGTGCGGCGGGCGCGATGGCCAACTACGAGGGAGACAACCTGCTGGCCGCCGCACTCGTGGGCGGCGATGCAGCCCTGATCGCGGGCGCAGTCCTTGCCCCGCGCTGGAACGTGAGCCGCAGCCGCGCGCGACTCGTCAGCCTGGCAGGAATCATCGGCGGTGTCGCGGGCGGCGGCGTGGACCTGATTCTCCAGCCGGACAACGAGGATGTCGCGTTAGGTGTGCCGCTCGCGGGCAGCATTGCAGGTCTGCTGGCTGGCGCGCACCTCACGCGTAACTATGACGCGCGCAATAGTGACCGGGGGGGCGCGAATCCGCCGGGCGAAGCTCTGCTCGAGTGGGACGACGGAATGCGCCTGGGCTCGTTCACGCCGATGCCGGCGCTTCGGCGCGCTCCGGTTGACGACGCCCGCGCCCTTCGACGTACGGATCGTCCGGAACGGATGCGCCTCGAACCGGCGCTGTCGGTGAACCTCTTTCAAGCGCGATTCTGACGCGCGACGAGCCTGGGATGTCAAAGAGAATTGTCGTGCTCGCACTCATGGTGTTTTCGCTGAGCGGGTGCCGCGAGGATGATGGCCCGCTCGGCGGCGGCACTGGCGAGCTGTTCGTGAGCTCGGACCCCGAAGGTGCGGTCATCGTGCTCGAGGACGAAGTTACCGGGCTCTTCACGCCGGACACTCTGCGCAATCTGCCGCCACTCAGCCTGGTGCGAATGTTCTTCGATTCTTCCGGTTTCCAGTACAGCGCATCGGAGCGGGTGACAGTGCGCAGCGGCCAGGCTGCCACGCTGCGCAGGCCGCTGACCGTCCAGTGCACCGGCGCCGCATGCTACAGCCGCAACAGCCTGATGCAGGTGCACGGCAACATGACGCTCGCCATGAATGCGACCGGTGCATTGTTCCTCACCGATGGCAACGGCCAGGGCCTGGTGTGGCCGAACGGGACCAACGACTCGTACGTGTCGAACGGCATGCCGATGATCGGAGCGAAGCTCAGCGGAAATGCCGTAGCGCTCGGGATGTACGACATCGCGGAGCTGGCGGGCCGGCCCGCGCCCGTCGTCACGCGCGAGGGCACGGAGCTGCAAATCGATCAGCTCTCATGGATCACGCCGCTGTCGTCATCCGCCACTTTGCGCACGATCCGCGGCATCGAAGTGCGACAGCAGGTCCTCGTGGATGAGACACTTCCGGATGTCGTGATTGTGCGGCTCACGTTTCGCAACAAGACCAACTCGCCACTCTACCAGCTGCTCGATGCGCGCGGCGCCGATTTCCCCGAGGGCCTGACGTACGACGACGTATACCTGGGTTTCGCCCTGGATCCGGACATCGGCTCGTCCAACGACGACTGGTCCACATATGATCCGGAGCTGGACGCCGTAATCGCATACGACGCGGCGTTCAGCGAGAACGGCTTCGCGGGCGAGGGCCAGACGGCGCCGGGGCTCGTGGGTCTGCGCATGCTGGAAGCGCCGTCGGGTGCACGCGTCATCCTCAACGCATACAACACGTGCCCGCCGCAGGTCTCGTGTTCGTCATTCGGCGACTGGCATGCGGAGGAGGCCGACGAAGTGCGCGGCTGGGGTGTTCTTTCCGGTCTTTCGCCTTATCAACCCGATGATCCGTCGCAGGACATCGGCATGCTGGTACCGGGACCGAGCGACGTGCGGATCATCGTGTCCGCCGGGCCCTATGCGTTGCGGCCTGCCGAAGAGATCTCGATTGTCGTTGCGATCGCCGTGGCGCGACCGACTGCCGGCACGTTCACTTCCGGCACGGTGGTGCAGCCGGGAAGCCCGCAGGATTCCAACCGCCCGATCATGCACATCGCGGCGGACCTGCGCGCGAAGCTGGTGGCCGCAGAGGCACTGCAGGGGCGGCTGACGAACTAGTCCGACAGGCCTCGGAGCGGCGCGATCGCTAGCTGCGCATCCGCCGCTTCAGCTCCTCGAGCCGCTCGTCCGCCGCGCGGTCCCGCTTCTCACGGCGCAGCCGCGCGATTTCGTACTCCTGCCGCTTACGCTCTTCCGCGTCGTCATAGTCGTCAGCGGGATCGCCGTCGCCCTCACCGGTAAGGACGCCCGCGGCATCGTCAGGCGCGTGCGACGCCATCTCGGTCTCCATTGACTCCAGGTCCCTCAGCAGCAGGGCACGCTCATCCCGCAACACGGCTGTCTTGCGCTCGTAAATGGCCGCGCGCTCCGCGTGGCGGACTGCGTATTCGCCCGCGATACGAGCCGTCTCCGCGTCATCGATGCCCGCAGCCAGGCCCTGCCGTCGGATACACACCTGCTCGGCCTCACGCTCCGATTCGGCCTCTGCCTGGGCACGATCGATCTCCAGGTCGAGACGCCCGAGTGCACCGCGCGCCGACGCGATCTGGCTGCGCATGACGCGCGTGGCCGAGCTGCCGGGCGACTCCGTGCGCACCTCGCGCTCGAAGTTCTCCACCGCGTCGCGCCATGCCTGTTTCCAGTCTTCGAACATGTGCCAACCTAATGCCCGCCAGACAGGTCCGGTAGCGGCCCGATCCTTGCCCGATCCGGCCCCTGCGCTTCGCGCTGCGCATCAACCGCCGAGACTGAATGGACGCCCCGAAGTCGAGCCGAGCCGATACACCGGAAATGCAGTCACTCAGCCGCGAAGAGCAGAAGTCGCTCACGCATGGCGAGTTCTGGATTCCGGAGCAGGAGCGCGAGGTCTACAAGCACGCGCTCCTGGCCCTCAATGCGTCCGGTCTGCCGTATATCGTCAGTGGCCTCTATGCGATTTACGAGTACACCGGGATCTACCGTAAGACGAAGGATCTCGACCTGTTCGTCGAGCCGGGTCACGTCGTGGCCGCTGCGACCGTGCTGCGCGATGCGGGCTTCGAGGTACGACTCGATCAGGCCCACTGGATCGCCAAGGCGTTCCGCAGCGGGAAGCAGGTCGACCTGATATTCGGGATGGGCAACGGCCTGTCGTTCATCGACTCCGCGTGGCACGAGCACTCGCGCGCCGGCATTCTGGCCGGCGTACCCGTGCGCGTTGCGCCGCCGGAGGATCTCATATGGCATCGTCTGTTCGTGTCGGAACGCCATCGCTCCGACGTCGCAGACATCCTCCATCTGATCCTGTGCCAGGGTCGTGAGCTCGACTGGCAGCGCCTGCTCGACCGCGTGCAGGATCACTGGCGACTGCTGCTCGGACAGATCCATCTCTTCGACTTCGTCTATCCGGGACACCGCCCGCACGTCCCGCACTGGGTGCGCGAGCAGCTGTATCGGCGGGCGCAGGAAGAGATCGATGCGGTTGGCGATCCCGCCGTGTGTCAGGGCACACTGATCTCGCGCTTTTCCTACAACATCGACGTCAACGAGTGGGGCTTCCGCGATCTGCGCAAGGAAGCGACGGTGGCCACGCGACAGCTGCCGATCGTTGCGGAGATAACGCGCTCGGACCTGTGGGCAGACCAGGGACCGCCGCTGTCGGAGGACGAGCGTTTCGCAGAACCCTCTCTCGACACGGAGAGCAACATTGTCTGACCTGGAACGCGAAGTCCGAATCGCAGCAATCGGCGACATGCATTTCGACGGTACATCCCGCATCGGGATGCGCAGCCTGCTCGCCGACCTGCACCACGAAGCAGACGTGCTCGTGCTGTGCGGCGATCTCACGACGCACGGCAAGCCCGAACAGATGCAGGCGTTCGCGGAGGAGTTTGCCGCGGTGTCGCTGCCGACTGTTGCCGTGCTCGGCAACCACGACTACGAGTCCGGCCAGGAAGAAGAGCTCTGCGCAATCCTCAACCAGGTCAACGTGCAGGTGCTCGACGGCACAACGGCCGTGCTGCACGGCGTCGGATTCGCTGGCACCAAGGGCTTCGCGGGCGGTTTCGGACGCGGCGCGCTCGGGCCGTTCGGCGAGCAGCTCATCAAGGACTTCGTCACCGCGTCGCTCGATGAGGCGAGGAAGATCGAGAACGCCATCCGCAGCCTCACCACCGATACGAAGGTCGTGGTGCTGCACTACGCCCCGATCGTCGACACCGTCGTGGGCGAGCCTGAGATGATCTATCCGTTCCTCGGCTCGTCGCGCATGCTCGAGCCCATCGAAACCCTCGGCGCGACGGTCGTCTTCCACGGCCATGCGCACCACGGCACGCGGACAGGCACCACGCCGGGCGGCATCCCGGTCTTCAACGTCGCCCAGCCGCTCCTCGACGAGGCCGGCATGCGGGTCCAGATCTACAACGTCCGCGCCCCCGACCGCCGCACCCCAGCGCCGGACCACCCTTCGGAGCGTCGGACCTGACCGGATCAGCCATGTAGCTGCCCCATCGCATCAGATATTGTCTCGTCTGCACGGCACAGGTCGCTGCATCCAGCAGACGTATGTCCGGGTCCGATCGTGAAAAGCGGGCCACGCGACGGAAATGCCCTGTTTCCAGGGGCTAGCCGTGCACGAAGGTGGCGATATCGTAGCGGTCCGGGGCGCGGAGATAGCAGGAGTGGTCAACTCCGACGCTCCGAAGGGTGGTCCGGCAGTTTATGCGAAGCGTTCGAGGAAGCGCATCAGCGCGATTTCCTCGGGGTAGTGGCCGACGGGCTCCTGGGCCGCGACCCTGGCCGATCGGCGGCCACGTCGCCGGGCGGTTCGGCTTCCGACCGTCTCGATAGTGCGGCCGCGCAGCTCGTATTCCTCCAGAACCGCAGGGTGAATATACGCCTTCCGGCAGATGGCAGGCGTGTTGCCGAGATCGGCGGCGACGAGCTTGCAGACGAGAGCGACGTTGCGCCGCGCTTCGGCGCGTGACGCGGCCGGCCCGATGTCGGCAAGAATGGTTGCGGCGCGGAGGGTGCCGCCGAACGTGCGGAGATCCTTGGATGTGAAGCGCTCACCGAGGATGTCGTGCAGGTAGTGGTTGACCTGCTGTGCCTGCACGGTCCTGGGTCGCGCGGCATCGGGCGGTATGTACTGGAAAAGCCTCCGTCCCGGCAGATCCAGCAGTCTCTGGATGATATGAACGAGCGGCGTGTCCGCCACAAACTGCCGCTGCTGGATGCTGCGCTTTCCGCGATACTCGAAGACGAGATTCTGGCCGATGACGTCGACGTGCTTTTTCTGGAGCGTGCAGATGCCGAAGGTGCGATTTTCGACGGCGTAGCGTTCACTGCCGGCGCGGAAGTATGCGCGGCACATGAGTCGTACGATCGTAGCGAGAACCTTGTCGCGATCCAGGCGACGGCGTCGCAGATCGCGATTCGTTCGGTCTCTCAGCTCCGGCATCGCGCGCGCGACGCGCAGCACACGCTTCCACTTGCGGCGATCGGTGCCCTGCACGTGTGCGCTGCTGTAGCGATATTGCTTCCGGCCGGCCTGGTCGTACCCCCACGCCTGCACCTTGCGGTCGGGGTCAGGTGAGATGTGGACATCGGTCCAGGCCGGGGGCAGGACCAGGGCCCGGATGCGCGCCAGGCTCGCCTCGCCGGTCAGTGGTCGGCCGTTTGCAGACAGGTATCGGAACCGCGGCGGCTTTCCGGTGCGGCGCCACCACGCGTGGTCAGGATTCTCAGGCATATACGGCGTAGATATTCAAGCACAGTGCCACAAAGCGGCCGGTACCCCGGCGCTGGACCATTGGCGGTCCGATTCTGGCAAGGCACTCAGGGACAGGAGAAAAGAATATGGCCAGGGCGGTGTTGAAGGTGACGGGGATGACGTGCGGACACTGCGAGAAGGCGGTCACGAACGCGCTGCGCAGTATTGGCGGTGTGAGCGATGCACGCGTCGAGCTGCAGAACGGTCGCGCAGTGGTGGAATACGATGAGGCGCAGACGTCACCCCGCGCGCTCGCCACGGCCGTGATGAACGAAGGCTACATGGCTGAGGAGGTGGCATGACCCAGGAATCACGCACGACGGAAAGCGAAACGCGGGACAACGCAGCGATCCGCGAGATCATGCACAGCATCCGTGATCGGCTGACGGTCCCCGATCGTGCGACGCTGTGTCTCGGTCTGGTCGGCCATCTGGCAACGCTGATGAACAGTCGGCAGATGGAGAAGTTCATGGGTCAGCTGGTCGAAGAAGCGGCGCGCGTGCAGGATGTGCCGCCGGCCCGGCAGGCGGGGATCGGGGCACATGCGAGCAATCTCGAGGAAGGCATGACGGCGTCGGACCGGAGCGCAACGCGCGATGCGGACGATCGGGACGAACGCACGGACAACACGATGCGCGCGGGCGCAGTTGGTCAGGCGGGCCGCGGCGCCATTACCGAGGAGCGGACGCGGCTGCTGTAGCGTTCAGCTTCCGAGGAATACGTAACCGTCGGCAATCGCGCTGAATGTGAGATCCTGCGGGGTGAATCCGAACTGAATCCCGGGCTTGTCGGTCACACGGATGGGCTCGCGGGTGAAGTTGAAGTCGTCGGAGACGAGGACGGCGGTGCCGGCAGGGAGTCCGGCGTCCCGCAGGACGGGGCCGGCGGCGGTACCGCGGTAGGCGGCGACGGGGGTGGATGAAATCCGCGACGGCGTCGCATCGACGAGAATCGTGAACACGTCCTGCGGATAGGTCTGACTCAGCCGTCCGGCGAGCCACTGCGTCTCGACAGTGCGTGTGCCGCCGGTCTGCACAGTGCCGCTGCCGCTCTTCAGTACGTGAAGTCCCCCGACAAAGATGAGTGCACGCGACTTGGGCCCCGCTTCCAGGACCGGGCGGAGTGCGTCCGCCATGGCAGCATCGCGCTGCCCGAAGCGCTGTGCGGCCGCACTCGGTGATTCACCGCTGGCAGGCGGCCATCCCGCAGGATCGAGCGCGACGACGCGGATGCGGCGATCGGCGCCGAGCTGGTCGTTCATGCGGCGAACTGCGCGGAGGATCTCGGCATAGTCGCGGCCTACGCCTTCCGCATCGTGCACGAGGCGTGGGCGCGCCATGAGAAGGGACGCGTCCTCCTGCGGTGTGGAGAGGTAGCGGTCGATCCAGGGCTGCTCGGCGGCATCGATCTCGAGCCCGACCACGTCCAGCCCGCTGCCCTTTGCGAGGCGCTCCACGGCGGCGGCCGCGAGCCGTTTGGGTGCGGCCGCGGACGGCACATCCGCCAGGAAGACCAGGCGGCGGGACTCACTGGCGCGCGCGATGAGGTCCAGCGCGTCGATCCTGTCCTTCCGCACGGCTGCGACGAAGGCATCGGTCTCAGAGCCGCGGCCGCGCAGTGAAAGTGCTGCACTCGCGGCCAGGATCAGGACCAATGCAGCAATCGCCGCCTTCTGTGTCGTGCCTCTGCCCTGACGGCGGGCGTGAGGCATGAATTTCTCACGGGCCCGCTTCTGTTTGTACTGTTCGACTATTCTCCGCATCACCCCTCCCGATTACCGGCATGCGCCGGCCACTGTGCTGTCATGCAATGGCCGCGCCCGTCGCGGAGCACTTTGTGCCATTGATGAACCATGGCAGAGCGGGTAGATTCACGTTCTGAATACCACCCCTCCGTGGAGGCCCGATGGACGATAATGTCGCGAAGGACGCCAAGCGGCTGCTCCTGCGCTACGGCGCCCCGATCTCGGTTGTCGATACGCTAACGGACGAAGAGCGAATCACTTACGCCCGCTCGATCATCAAGGAAGCTGTGCCGGACAGACCGAAGTACCTGCGCCGGCTGCTGGCCGGCGACGGACGCATGGCCGCCCGCTGAGGCAGGGACAACAATCATGAGAATCCGCTCCGGCACCGCCGGGGCGGATTTTTTTTTGCCGGTCACCGATCACGTCTCCATGGTAATGACGCGCTCCGCATCCAGGGCGAGCTGGACGGGGACCATCATCCGGCCGTGGTGCGGCACGGCGTCGAGCGTGGCGGCGACACCGTCGACTGCTGCGACGAGTCGCGCAGCGGGCTGAAGGAGCGGCTCGAAAATAAGACGAAGCGGGACAGGCCCGCGCTCCTGCCGGAAAGTGAAGACGTGGCGGCCGCGCTGCCGCTGCCATCGCATGGCGACGGCGGCATCGCCAATGGGGATACCGCGGACATCGAGATAGGACCATGCGTCGGGCAGGCGCGGCCGGATCCTGATTCGGCCGCGGGTGGCATCGGGCTCGAGGCCGAGCAGGCCGAGACAGACGGGGACCAGGACGCGGGCGGGGTCGGTAAGGTCGTAGCGCGCGCGTGCGACCGCGTTTTCGAGGCGCCGTAGCGCGCGGACATCTTCGCCGCGCGCAAAATGCAGCCAGGCCGTGGTTGCGGGGTGGTCAGCAGCGGCGAGCCAGTGGCTTTCGCGCAGCGTGGCTGCATGGACGATGCGCTCACGTCGCACGACGGTGTCGAGGTCGGTGGCGAACGCGGTCTGACCGACATCGCGCGCGACCGCCGCGATGCGCGACACGGCTTCCACCCAGAGCGCGGGCTCCCCGTCGGGACCCGTGCGCAGCAGCTCGTGCACGGCCGCCTGCGCGCGTTCCCACTCCATGCCGACGAACGGAGCATCACCGGACCAGGCGAAGTAATGGGCGAGCGCGATCAGGTAGTCCGCGGGTGATTTCGCAAGACGGCCGATCATCGCACGTGCGACATCTGCATCATTGGCGCCGAGCGCGCCCAGTGCAGCTGCAAGTGCGTCGATCGGCCGCTTCGGCTCCAGTGGCGCGACTGCGATGCGCTGCTTGGCCCACTCCACGGCCTCGTCAAGGCCGGGCTCCGGTGATGCGATCGAAATCCCCGCGTGCGCGCGCTGCACCTGTCTCGCGGCCAGCGACCTCGTGAGCGGCATGACGTTGCGCAGCGACGCGAGCGTGCTGTCCAGGGCGCGGTCGCCGTCTGCAATTGCAGCGCCGGCAATGTGCATGCGGATGCCGGGCGCGGGCAGGGCCAGGCGCGCATGCACGTCGATGGCGGCAATGCCGCGCGCACGGTCCGTGGTCGGAACGACATCGAGTGCGACAACCGGCACGGAGAACATGCAGGCGATGGTCAGGCCGCCGGCCAGCTCGACGATCAGGCCGTCCTGTGACGAATTCCACTGGATGCAGCCCGGTCCGAGCCTCGCCTCGTGACGCCACGCGAGATCGATCGACGTGCCGACCGCTGATGTCCACTCCATCGTGAGCGCGGCCGCGTCCGGCAGTATGACCGCGTGCTCCGTGACGACCGAGTTGCCGGAGCGGAGTGTGCGCTCGAGACCGAGAGACGTAATGACGCCGCGCTCGAATACGGAGTGCTGCACGTGCAGATCGTGAAGCGCGGACTGCTCGCGGATCTCGAGGTCCGCAATGCCGCGGTCGGCGCGGCCGAACGCATGCGCATGGCGACCGGCGATGGAGAAGGGATCGGTGGCCAGCAGGTCCCGCCGGAGCGGCGCAGACCGGAAGGAAAGGGAGCCGCTGCCTTCCGGCCGGTTCGGCAGGACGAGCGCGGACTTGCGGGCGACGGCTTCCATGCAGCGCAGTGCTTTCTTGACAGGTGCGAACGAACGTGGGCAGAATGCTGAACAGGCCGCGCGCGCGCAACGTAGCGAAACGGGAAACAGCTAATGCGACGAGTCGTTACTGCCATTGCCGGCATCGTTCTCCTCACTCCAGTCAGTCCGTTGCGCGCCCAGGCGGGCTGGCAACGGTTTCTCCCCGCCACCCGCTATTTCGACGCGCTCGTAGCCGACCCGCTGGAACCGCGCTTCACCCTCGGCCTGATCCGCACCGACATACTTGAACGGCAGGGTCCGGAGCGGCCGCCGTTCGAGCTGCCCGACGCCGAAGACAGCGCAGACGACGTCGTAGCGGCCGTGGGTATCGGGTTGAGCTTTCCCATTGTTGCGCTGGCGGTGTGGGCGGACGGCGGTATCAATCTCACGGGACACGCCGGCGTCTTCTCACGCTTCCGCATCGAGAACCCCAGCCGCGACGACATGGGACAGGACTGGGTAGTGGGTGGCGGAGCGGAAGTCCGGAAAGCCGATGTCTCCGCGCGGGTGCGGATCCACCACCGCAGCTCTCATCTCGGCGACGAGTTCAGCGAGCAGACCGGTGCGAGACGCATCGAATTCGGCGGCGAAGGTCTCGAGGGACTCATCGCGTATCGCGCGCCCGGCGCGGTCCGGCTCTATGGCGGCGGCTCGTGGATCTTCCATTCGAATACCGCGGCGACGGCTGTGCTCCAGGCGCTCGGGCGGGATGACCGCTACACGGTACAGGCGGGCGCCGATGGCGAGTGGTATCCATGGGCCGGTGGCCACGTCGGCATACATGGCGGCGTGGACTGGCAGGCAGCGCAGCGCACGAACTGGCGGGGTGCTGCAGCCATTCTCGGCGGTGTGGGGTTCAGGCGGGAGCGGGAGCTGCGCCTCTCCGCTCGCTATTTCACCGGTCCGTCGACGATGGGCGAGTTCTTCCTCACGAAGGAGCAGCTCGTGCAGATCGAGCTATCCGGCAGGTTCTTCTGATGCAGCGCCGAACCTCCGAGCGATTTGCGTCCGAGCGTGCAATGAGCGCGTTCCGGGGTGTGCTCGAGGGAGAGCCAGTGCTGGTGTCGCGCGCGCCCGGCCGCATCAACCTCATCGGTGAGCACGTGGACTACAGCGAAGGCTTCGTGCTGCCCATAGCGATCGACCGGGACGTGGTGGTGGTTGCGGCGCCGCGGCCGGACAGCGAGATCCACGCGTTCGCCGCTGACCATGAACAGCGTATCCGCTTCAGTGCAGCGGAGCTCGGCCGATCCGTCGGCTGGCAGTCGTATGTGCGTGGGGCGGCGAAGCTGCTGGACGAGGCGGGCATCCGGGTACCCGGTGCAAGCCTCTCGATTGCGGGGGACATCGCGGAAGGTGCGGGTCTTTCATCCTCCGCAGCGCTGGTCGTCGCCGTGTGCAACGCGCTGCTCTCGCTGACGGAGACCAGGGTACCACCACTCCAGCTCATCGAGATCGCGTGCGCCGTCGAGCGCGACTTCGCAGGCGTGTCATGCGGTGTGATGGACCCGTTCGCGTCGGTGTGCGGCGCAGAAGATCACGCCATCTTCCTGGACTGCCGGTCCCTCGATTACCAGCTCGTGCCGATCCCCGACAATGTCCGCATCATTGCAACCGACAGCGGCATCCGGCGGAGTCTGCACGACACCGAATACAACCAGCGTGTGCGCGAGACGCGGGATGCCGCCCGGCGCCTGGGTGTTCGGACACTGCGCGACGCAAGACCCGATGTCGTGGAGGCCGGAAGTGCCGAGCTCGGTGAGATCCTTCACCGCAGGGCGAAGCACGTGGTGAGCGAGATCGCACGCACGCACGCGGCGGTCGATGCGCTGGAGCACGGCGAGCTGCACCGGCTCGGCGACCTGCTGTCGCAGTCGCATGAAACGCTGCGCGACGATTACGACGTGTCCACCCCCGAAATCGACGCGCTGGTGGACATCGCACGCGCGATTCCGGGCGTGCTCGGCAGCCGGCTGACGGGCGCGGGCTTCGGAGGATGCACGGTATCCGTTGTGGAAGAGGATGCCGTAGACGAATTCCTGGAGCGCGTGCCGGCCGAATACCGTGCGCGCACCGGCCGTGAAGCGCAGCCGCACGTCTGCCGCGCTGCGCCGGGCGCCAGTGTAGAGCTGCTCGATCTGTAGATCCGCCTTTCAGCTGCCGGGCTTCATCACCGTGAGCACACGCTCGCGTGTCACGCGGTTGCCGGCAGGATCAGTGATCGTGACGGTCAGCTTGTACTCTCCGGGACCCAGATCTGCCTGCGCGTCGCGCACCTGCTGAATCACCCCGCCATCGGCGGGCGCCTGGTCGGTGAACCGCAGGCTGACCGGCGGACGCCGGCCGAACAGGTCGCGCACGGCACCCGTGATGCCGCCGCCGATCCCCTCCACCTTTACTTCGGTCGTGTAGGACGCGCCCGCCGGCATGTTGTAGAGCTCGTAGAAGATGCGGAACGCGCCACGCTCGAAGGCCTGCCACGGCACCGTCGTCAGACTGACGTCACCACGCCTGAACGAGCCGGCGGTGTCGGGAACGGCAAGGACGACGTCGCTCATCATGAGACGCTGTCCGCGGTAGTCCGGAACGACAACAGGGCCGCCGTAGATCTGTCCGCGATCCGGTGCATTCGCATCGATGATCGACGCGCGGTGCACCATACCCGGGCCCGGCTTCACGTTCAGGTAGACTTCGCCACGCAGCACACTGCCCGCTCCGGCGTGCACGTCCGCGGCAGCGCGCAGCACGGTGTCGGCACGGAAAACCGAGCGCATGGCAGTGTCGACGACGACGAATGACGTATTTGCGGAATATGCGCGGGCGCCGTCCGGGGTCGTGCCTGCGATCATGCCGGCAGCGTCGATGCCCATCGCCACGATGATATCGGTGGTGCCGGCGGGGTTGCGGAACGTGTACGTGTCGTAGGTCGCGGGCAGTGACACCTTGAATCCCGGATTGGCGCGTTCGGTCGCGAGGCCGTCATACGCATCCCGGCGCACGAGGACGCTCACGCCGCGAACCGACATCGCGTCGCACCGGTGCATCAGCTGCGTGAGCCTCTTGTCGTACTGCGCGCGAGCGGCCATGTAGTCGAAGTCGCACGGCAGGTTGTACATCAGGTACCACTCTGCGGCCGCCGTCCCCGGCTTCTCACTGCGGCCGTCGACGAAGTGGTACATGACCGGCTCGCCGTCCAGGTCCGGATACATCCAGGACTGCGTCACCACGCGGCGGTCACCTTCATTGATGGAAGAGGTGATGATGTCCTGCGGCTCGCCGTGACGGATATAGATCACGCCGCGGTCGTCGAACGGAGACTCGGGCCGTTCGTACAGCAATGCGTTCGTTCCCGGCGCACCGTGCCTCTGGCGACGGGGGAACCGCGTTTCCGCGACTGCAAGCCGTGAGAAGTGTTCGGACAGCCGCATCGGAACCGTCACGGCCGACAGTGCTGCATGCATGTCCCAGAACGTGCGGATCCAGTCGGCGGCGCGTGCAGCGGGAAGCAGCTCGAGCTCCTGCAGCTCACCTGTGGTCGCAATGCCGCGCAGCTCGCTGTAGTACAGCTTTGCGCGGTCCCGCGTGAGGTCGTTCAATCCCAGAAAATACTCGCTGGCGCCCTCCTTCTCGCGTCCAGGCAGACGCAGGAGGATGCGTGCGGCGGTGTGATGTGCGACGGCGGCGCTGTCAGCATTCGAATCGCGGGTTGCGGCGAGTGCAGCGGCAGCGGCGGTCTCGAGCTCGCCGACGGCCTCGGCCGCGCGTGCGAGCGCGAGCTTCGATGCGGCCGATGCGGTGTCGTCCTCGGCGATGGCGGCCAGTGTGTTGCGTGCCAGGACGGACGCGTCGCGGTCGCGGGTCTGGGCCGCCAGGGACGACAGCAGCCGGGCGGCCTCGGGAAAGGACGGGTCCATTTCCACCGCGCGTTCGAGCGCCCGCCTGGCCCGGGACCGGGGATCGAGACCGAGGTCGTTCATCAGCTCGTCATCACCGGCGAAGCCGAAGCGGCCGAGATCGCCGTCCTCCTTCACCTCGGGCAGCATGGCGAGCGCCCAGCCATAGAGGGGCCAGGGGCTCCGGGCATCCCGGCTGCGTGCTTCGGAGAAGTGGCGCCGGGCGTTGCGGGCATCGTCACGGATGTGCGAAAGCTCGTAAAGCCGGAGCGCCGCAAATCCTGCGGTCAGCGCGTCGCCGGCAGACCTGCGATCGGCGTGGCGTGCCTCGATCAAGCGGATGGCGCGCCGGTCCGTCACGCGCGCCAGGGAATCCTTCATGGCCCGCGCATCGAACGGGCTGTCCTGGGCTGAGGCCCGCCGGGCCACCACGATCACGATCAGGACCGGGAGCACGGCGGCGAGCAGAATGCGACGGGGCATTGGACCGGCTCCTGGAGAAGCGCGGAAGGTTCGGGGATTCGCCCTCGTACACGGGGCGCAGGGGCCGGTTCCAGCCTTGCCGCTCCCGGCGGGCCGTCCAATCTTGAGCGTTTCCCGGGAGGCTATTCCATAACTGCTGCCAATGATGATGTTGGTCTGGGCCGGAGCAGCCGGGCCCGCCGGCTCAGGCGGGTGGGCACCGTCGTCTTCGACTGCGATTCCACGCTCACCGCGATAGAAGGGATCGACGAGCTGGCGCGCGAGCATCGCGCCGAGGTCGAGGCGCTGACCGACGCTGCGATGCGCGGTGATGTACGGCTGGAAGAGGTGTACGGCCGCCGCCTCGCCCTCATCGCACCGGCGCGCGACCGGATCGCACAGCTCGGGAAGCTGTATGTCGAGAGCGTGGTGGAGGATGCCGCGGAGACGATCCGCTGTCTCGAAGCCGAGGGGATCCGCGTCCGCATCATGAGCGGCGGACTCCGGCCGGCTGTAGAGGCGGTGGCGCACGCACTGGGCGTTGAGTCGCACAACGTGGCCGCCGTCGACACCTACTTCAATGGCGACGGCAGCTACGCCGGATACGAGCAGGCTTCGCCGCTCACGCGGAGCGGTGGCAAGCGCACACTGCTCGAGGTCTGGCGCCGGGAGCTGAAGGGTCCAGTGATGTTCGTTGGCGACGGCGTCACGGACCTCGAGACGCAGGACATAGCCGATCTGTTCGTGGCATACGCGGGTGTGATTGCGCGTGCCCCGGTGATTGCGGAGGCGGACGTGGTAGTGCGCTCGCGCTCGCTCGCGCCGATCCTGCCACTCGCGCTCGGCGGGCATCCGCCGGCACACGCGTCATCACTGGCACTGTACAGGAAGGGACTCGCACTGCTCGAGCCCGTCTACCGCACATACTTCGACAACGGGGCGTTGACATAGACATGGCAGCCACGAAAACCGCACGCTCGCGGAAGCCGGTATTCGGCACGTTCTTCCTGCCCGGCCCGACCGAGGTCAGGCCAGCGATTCTGCAGGCGATGATGCAGCCGATGATGGGACATCGCGTCGTCGAGATGGAGGAGCTGATCGGCAGCATCCAGCCGCGGCTGCAGATGGTCTTCCAGACCGAGCGGCCGGTCTACATCTCTGCATCCTCCGCTACCGGATTGATGGAAGGGGCCCTGCGCAACGGCGCGCGTCGCAGGGTGCTGTCCCTCGTGAACGGCGCGTTCAGTGACCGCTTCTTCCAGATCGCGCGCGCCACCGGACTTCAGGCCGATGCGCTCGAGGTCGAATGGGGCAAGCCGCACACGCCGGAAATGCTGCAGAACGCGCTGTCGCGCGGGATCTACGACGCCGTAACCGTGGTGCACTCCGAGACGTCGACGGGGGTGCTCAATCCGATCCGTGAGCTTGCGGACGTAACGCAGCGCGCAGGCGAGGTCGTGCTGCTCGTGGACAGTGTGAGCGGCATGGGCGGTGCCGAGTTCCGCACGGACGAGTGGGGCGTGGACGTGGTGCTCACCGGGTCACAGAAGGCGTTCGCGCTGCCGCCGGGGCTCGCAATGTGCGTCGCGCAGCGTCACATCCTGGACCGCGCGCAGAGCAAGAGCGACCGCGGTGTGTATTTCGACTTCCTCGAGTTCGAGCGCAACATCCTGAAGAACCAGACACCCAACACACCGGCCGTTTCGATGCTTTACGCACTGGCCGCGCAGCTCGAGGACATCGAGCGCGAGGGCCTCGATGCACGGTTCGAGCGCCACGAGATGATGGCGCGCCGCGTCGTGGAATGGGTTATGGAAATGCGCGAAGACCGCGGTGTCGCGCTGCAGATTCTCGCGCCGGAGAGCTACCGCTCACCGACAGTGACATGCATCCGCGTGCCGGAGGACTGGAGTGGTCCGAAGGTCGCCGCAGCGGTACGCGAGAAAGGCTTCACGATTGCCACGGGGTATGGGGCCATGAAGGAGGCGACGTTCCGCATCGGTCACATGGGTGACCACACGCCGGATCGCCTGGAGAAGCTGCTCGCGGTACTGACCGGCGTGTTTGCCGGCAGGCGCCGCCGTCCCGCCGCGCGCTGAGACCAGCGTGTTCAAGGTCCTGATCGCGGATGTGATTCCGGCAAGCGCGCTCGAGCCCCTGTCCGCGGACGACCGCTTCGAGCTGGTGGAGCGGCCGGGCCTCAAGGGCGACGATCTGGCGCGCAGCATCGAGGGGATGGATGCGGTGATCGTGCGCAGCTCCACGACAATCACGCGCGAGTCACTCTCCCGCGCGGACACGCTGCGGGTCATCGGCCGCGCGGGCGTGGGTGTCGACAACATCGATGTCGCGGCGGCAACGGAGCGTGGCATAGCCGTGCTGAATGCGCCGTCCGGCAACACGATCTCCGCAGCGGAGCTGGCGTTCGCGCTGCTGCTCGCTGTCGCTCGCCGGATCACGGCGGCGGACCGCTCGATGAAGAGCGGCGAGTGGGACCGCAAAAGCTTTACGGGCATGGAGCTCTCCGGGAAGACGCTCGGCCTGATAGGCGCGGGGCGCATAGGCGGAGAAGTCGCGCGGAGGGCAAAGGCGTTCGGTATGCGGGTCGTCGCATTCGATCCGTTCCTGAACGCGGAACGCGCCCAGTCGCTCGGCATCGAGCTGGACACGCTCGACGGCGTGCTGCGCGCTGCAGACGTGATCTCGCTGCATACACCGCTCACCGAACAGACTGCCGGCATGATCGGCGACGCGCAGCTCGCACTGCTGCGCAAGGGCGCGCTCGTCATCAATGCCGCGCGCGGCGGTGTAGTCGATGAAGCGGCGCTGCTGCGCGCGCTCGAGAGCGGCCACCTCGGCGGAGCCGCGCTCGACGTCTTCTCGGCGGAGCCGCTGCCCGCGGACCATCCGCTGCGCAGCGCCCCGAATGTCGTGCTGACTCCGCACGTCGGTGCGTCTACGAAGGAGGCACAGCAGAACGTCGCGGTCGAGATCGCGGCCGCTGTCCGAGCTGCACTGCTCGATGGTGATCTGACGAGCGCGGTGAATGCACCCGCGATCGGCGGCGACGCCATGCGGCGCCTGCGACCGCTCGTCGAGCTCGCCGAAAAGCTCGGCCGGCTGGGCGCCGCACTCATCGACGGACCTCTCGCCGGCGTGACGGTGCGTTATGCGGGACCGGATGAACAGTTCGTCAAGCCGCTCGCAGCGGCAGCCATCGCCGGCGCGCTGCGTGGCGCCGTCGGCGCGAGCGGAATCAATACCGTCAACGCAATGCACATCGCAGAGCTGCGTGGCATCGACGTGGAACGTGCGGGCGTCGCGGCACACGGGTCGGATGAAGAGTTCCTGGATGTGCGACTGCGCTGTGACGGCGACGAGGTGCGTATCGCGGGCGCGGTCGTGGCCGGCCGGCATGCGCGCCTGGTGCGCATCAACCGGTTCCGTGTGGTAGTGCGGGCGGAAGGCTCACTGGTCGTGCTGCGCAATCGCGACGTCCCGGGCGTTATCGGCCGGGTCGGCACGCTGCTGGGCGAAGCAGGCATCAACATCGCCGAGTACCATCAGGCGAGGCTCCAGGCGGGTGGTGAGGCGCTCGCGGCGATCAGTGTGGACGGTACGATGGACGAGGTCGTGCTGAGAAGACTGCGTGCACTGCCGGAGATCATCGACGTGCGGCAGGCCAACCTCGACTGATCAGCGCTCGCCGCCGCGGCGGAACGGAGAAAGCTGGATCGATGCGGAGAGACGGCGGCGGGGCGTGGAGTGCATCCAGCCCCACCGGATGTCGCGCGGCTGTTCCACCGTTACGAACGCCGTGGGATCCCAGCGGTCCACTTCGCGCAGGACGCGCTCGATCTCGCGGCGTGGCACCACGAGGTAGATCACTTCTACGGGACCCTGCCGCCCGCGCGCGGCGAACTCGGTGACGCCGTAACCCTGCGTACGGAGCCCCTCGGCCATCTCGATGCCGATCTGCGTCGTGATCACCCGGACCGTGGCGTATCCAATGGCGAGCTTCTCCTCGATCCACAGACCGACCAGGCTCCCGGTACCGAAACCCGTCGCATAACCGACGAGGTGCAGGGGACTGTCCAGATGTTGCATGGCGTTGCCCGCGGCGAACAGCCAGACCATGACCTCGAACATGCCGATGAGCGGGACCAGCAGACGCTGGCCGCGGACGGCCAGCAGGATGCGAACGGTGGAAAGGGAAACGTCGACAATGCGCAGGCAGAAGATCAGCACGGGGCCGAAGGCACCTGCGAACAGCAGCTCGATTTCCGACATGGCGACGCTTCTCCTCGTTGCTGCACTTGCCGTCGCGACACTGACTGCGTGCGCGGGGCGGAGCCCGGCCGGCCAGGCGCGGGACGGCTCGGCCGTCAGGATCGCCCACGCGAGCGGCGGCGTCAACGCGGCGGCCGTGCGGTCGAAACCGACCGTGATCCTGATCTCCTTCGACGGCATGCGCTACGACTATCTGGACCGGGGTATCACGCCAAATCTCGAACGGCTGGCCCGCAGCGGTGTACGCGCGCAGGGGCTGATCCCGATCTTCCCGTCCACCACGTTCCCGAACCACTACAGTATTGCCACCGGCATGTATGCGGACCGGAACGGCATCGCGAACAACCGATTCCTCGCGCCGGATATCGACGCGTTCTACGTCTACACGGACTCGACGAAGGTACGCGACGCTCGCTTCTATTTCGGCGAGCCGATCTGGAACACCGCCGAGAAGCAGGGCATGGTGAGCGCAACATTCTTCTGGGTGGGGTCCGAGGCCCCCGTGGGCGGCATTCGCGCCACCACGGTTTGGAACTACGACGAGGATACTGCGGACAGCACCCGCCTGCGCGCGCTCGGTGAGCTGCTCCGCCGGCCGCCGGAAACCCGGCCGCATCTCGTTGCGATCTATTTCGCGGAGGTGGACGCTGTGAGCCACCGCAGCGGGCCGGACTCACCCGAGACCGATCGCGCGATCGCACGCGCGGACTCGCTACTCGGGGTGATAGCGGGCATGGCTGCAGCGCAGCCTGCGACGGACAGTGTTTCGATCGTGGTCGTCTCGGATCACGGGATGGTCAACGCGCCGAACAAGGTCGTCATCCCGGAATACACCGATACAGCCGGTGTGACGATCACCACCGGCCCCGTTGCATCGCTCTGGTTTCATGGCGACAGCGCCCGGATCCGTCGTGCCCGCGCCGACCTCGAGCGCATGCCGCACGCGCGCGTCTACCTGCGCTCGGAGCTGCCGGCCGCATGGCACTACGACACCCCGCGCAGTGGTGACGTGATCATCGTCGCGGAGCCCGGATGGTACGTGGATACCCGCTCGCGGAGCGGGCTGCCCGGGGCGCACGGCTACCCGCCCGAAGTGCAGGGGATGCAGGGAATATTCGTGGCTGCAGGGCCCCGTATCAGACCCGGTGTGCGCATTGAAGCATTCGAGAACGTTCACGTATATCCGCTGCTCGCCGAGCTGCTGCGCATTGTGCCCAGCCCGGCGGCGGACGGGAGGCTCGACGTGCTGCGACCGATTCTCAGGAACTGAGGAGGCGGAATGAGATACGGGGGTGTTGCGATTGCTGCAATCAGCGCACTCCTTGGCGCGTCCGCTGCGCCTTCACCAGTCTGCGCTCAGGCGGCGCAGGACACGGGTCGCAGTCTCACACCCTATGCCGACTCCCTGGCCGCAGTCGCGGACACGACGGAGTTGCGACAGGTGGCGGGCGCCGCCCCGGAGCGGGATGCGCCACTGGGCGCGCACCTTCGCTACGGCCTCGCACTCATGAGGCTGTTCGAGCTCACCGACAATGACGCGGTGCGGAAGGCGGCGCAGAAGGCATTCGATCGGGCACGCGAAATCGACGCAGGCGATGTGTGGGCCAACTACGGCCATGCGTGGACGATCGTACGCAGCCCGGGCTTCGCAGAGCGGGGCGCCCGTTTCATTCCCGGATTCGCACTTGTACACTCACTCGCCAATGTAATCGGAACCGATCCCGTCTCTCAGGCACTCCGGTCGCTCCGCACGGCGCTCTCGGTCAATCCTGCATTCCAGCCGGCAGTGATGGAGATTGGCCGTATCGCTATCGCATCGAAATCCCAGGATGACATCGCCGTTGCAGCCGCCGCACTTCGGCACGCGGTCGGTATGGGTCTCCGGTCGCCGGAGGTGTATGCGCAGCTCTCGGAGCTCGAGCTCCTGTTCGGTGACCAGGAAGCCGCCGCTGCTGCGGCGCGTGCGGCCGTCGCCCTCAACCCGGACGGCAGCGCGCAGCGCGCATTGGCCGTAGCACTGCTGGCGCGAGCGAGTGAGATGGAGGCGGGCGGCAGTGCATACATGAGCGGGATTACGGCGGATGCGTTCGCCGATACGACGCTGGCATCCGCGTACTATGCGGACGTCATGCCGCTGCTGCTGTCCGACGAGCGTGAGCGGTGGCAGGATATGAGCCCGGCGGAAAGGGCGGTGTGGCTGTCCAGCTTCTGGCAGCGATCGGCTGCGAAGTCCGCCCGCACGGTTGGGGAGCGTCTCCGCGAGCATTTCGTACGCGTTCGCCATGCCAACGTGAATTACCAGAGGCTTGGATCGTTCGGCCAGAATGCGGGTGCGGCTTTCCTGATCGAGAAGGACCTTAGTCTGCCGCTCGACGACCGCGGCATCCTCTACATCCGCCTGGGCAAGCCGTTCGATGTCATCACCACGCCGGCTGGCGACGTGACGCCGCCACAGAACGAGACGTGGGTGTACCTGCGCGATGGCCAGTTCGAGATGTACCACTTCCACAAGTACAAGGGCAGCTCGGAGTGGGCGCTGGGGCCGCTCGAGGAGTGCGATCCGTTCTTCATCAAGACAGGTACGTCCGAGCTGGACCGCCACCGGTCTTCGAAACGCGTTGCGAACGATCCCACCCCCCTCTCGGGCGGTGGAATCGGTGCGGCGTCACGGTATATGACGTATCTCCAGGCGCGGGCCAGATATGATGCCAGGATCAATGCACTGGCTCTGAAATGCGAGATGGCGCTCAACGACGTCGACATGGTGCTCGGCCGGTCAGGCCGCTCGCCGACCCTGGTCGATGCGGCCCGGATCCGTCTTTTCGGCCTGGACGGCAAGACGGGAGGTGCTGTCGATGCGCTGATGGTGGACGCAAAGGAGTGGGCGCACCGAGATGAGGAAGTCGCGCGCCGGGGCCTCCGCGCGGACGATGCGCGCAAACGCTATGAAGCGCCGCTCCGGGCAATCACGCAGCTCTATGCATTCCGCGGGAATGCGGACTCGGCCGCGCTCATGGCGGCTGTACTCATTCCCGGACGGCGCTTCACACCGCTGCTCCGGGACGGCGTGCATGTCTTCCCGCTGTCGTTGTCCGTGATCCTGCTGGACTCGATTACCGGCAAAGTCCAGGACCGCAGGGATACACCCATATTCCGCGCGGACCAGGTTGTTGGTGAGGACAGGTATTTCCGCGCCACACTCGATTTCGCAGCGACGCCGGCGGAGGTCGCGAACTACAGCATTGTGGTTGAAAACGTGACGACCCCGGGCGAAGGTGACATCCGGTCAGGGACCCGTGCGATCCCGGCGTTCGACGGAGACAGCCTCATGCTGAGCGATCTCGTTGTTGGTGAAGACGGTGCGGGTCGCTGGCAGCGGGGCGGTATTGCAATCAATCCGATTCCAACACACCAGATCGAGAGGAACAAGTCGTTCAAGCTGTTCTACGAAATCTACAACATGCCGCCTTCCAGTCCGTTCCGTACCACGATCACCGTGACACCCGAGCCGCGCAAAGGGATTACGGGTGCAATAAAGACGCTCGTACTCGGAAAGAAGTCCAATATCGACCTGACATTCGACGACGCCGCGTCGTCGTCCGACCCGGTGTATGGCGTACAGCAGATCCGGTCTATCGGCAGCGAGCTCGACTATGGCAGCTACACGATCACAGTGACCGTCCTGGATCTCACGACACAACGGACGGCGAAGCGCAGCACCAGGATGGTGGTCCTGAGTCCGCGGGACCTCAAGCCCGAGTGACGCGACACCGTGCTGGCGTACGGCAGCCCGCGCGACTAGCGTAATGCCAATGACGAAACCGATCGATACGCCTGCAGTCCTTCCGAGCGCGTTCGACCTGGGCCTGGTGCTGACAGGCGGCGGCGCGCGCGGTGCCTACCAGGTCGGCGTGCTGCGCTGGATCGCGCGCAACTACCCGGACCTGCAGGTACCGATCATTACCGGTGTGTCGGCCGGTGCGGTCAACACTGCGAAGCTGGCGTCGCATCCGGGTACGTTCGCACAGGCCGTGGAGGAGATGCGGCACCTGTGGAGCGAGCTGACTACGGCACAGGTGTTCGATGTGGACGTGTCCTCGCTCGTGTGGAACGTGGTGCGCTGGGGCGGCCGGCTGTTGAGCGGCGGCCTGATGGCCGGGCCGCGGCCGCGCGGCTTCCTCGACACTGCACCGCTCCGCACCATGCTCGAGGAATCGCTCGCGCCGGTGAATGGCGAGCTGACGGGAATCGACTACAACCTGATCAAGGGCAAGCTGCGCGCGGTCGCGATCATCACGACGTCCTATACGACGGGACAGACCGTGGTGTGGCTCAAGGGGAATCAGATCAAGCCGTGGACGCGGCCGCAGCGCCGGACCGAGATGGGGCCGATCATGATCGACCACATCATGGCGTCCGCGGCACTCCCGATATTTTTCCCCGCCGTCCGCATCGGCAACGAGTGGTATGGCGACGGCGGTATCCGCCTGGCGGCGCCGCTGTCGCCTGCACTGCATCTCGGTGCCGACCGCATCCTCGCGATCTCGACGCGCTACGAGCGCACGCGCGAGGAATCAGGTGTTGCGACCGTGAGCGGTTACCCGCCGCCCGCACAGGTGCTGGGCGTGCTGCTCAATGCGGTTTTCCTCGACCTGATCGATCAGGACTCGATGCGCCTGGAGACGATGAACCGCGCACTCGAGAAGCTGCCGGTCGACAAGCGTGACGGGATGCGACCGATCAGCTTCCTCAACGTCCGGCCGACAAAGGACCTCGGCGCGCTCGCAAAAGGCTATGAGGGCAGCCTGCCGCGCGCGTTCCGCTTCATGGTGCGCGGCCTCGGTACGGACGAGCAGAAGAGCCCGGACGTGCTGTCCATGCTGCTGTTCGAGCCGGAATATCTGAACAAGCTGATTGCACTCGGCGAGGAGGATGCGGAGCGGAAGGCGGAGGAGATCGATCGTTTCCTCACGGAAGAGCTCGACCCCGACGCGGTCGTGGACCGCGCCGCGCGCACCGCCTGATCAGCGGATGGCGTTGTAGCGCCGGAGTATTTCCTTAGTCTCCGCGATCGGCAGTGCCCGCACGGTCGTCCGGCTGCCCTTCGTGTCCGTCGCCTTGAACAGAGAGTTGTAGATCGCTTCCTCCGTCGCCTCGATGACTGCCTGGAAGAGTGGTGATGCGGCGTCGTTCGGCAGGTCGGTAGTGCTGCGCGGCGTGCGGGAATCCCGTCGGCGCACGGACTCGGCGGTCGAGAATGCGATGACGTAGTCGCCCGAGCCGTTGCTGAACGACGAGCCGGTGCGCGCCATGCCTGCGAGCGCGCGGTTCGCGATGCGCTGCAGCATTGCCTGGCTCACCGGCGCGTCCGTAGCCACCACGATCATGCAGCTGCCGTCCTGTGGGCCGAACACGGACGCGAGCTCGAAGCCGCCGCGCTGCTGCTGCTGTTGCTGCGCACGCAGCTCACGACCCACCGGCGCGCCGTTGATCGTGAGGACACCGCCGTAATTCGTCTGTACCAGCACGCCGACCGTATAACCGCCCGAGTTTGCGGGCAGCACGCGCGACGCCGTGCCGATCCCGCCCTTGTAACCGAACGCAACGGTTCCTGCACCCGCACCGACAGCGCCTTCTTCGACCGCCCCGGCCGCAGCGCTCTCGAGCGCGTGCACGACATCGTCCGGCGTGACAGGCCGGCTGCGGATGTCGTTGAGACCACCATCATTGGTTTCGCCGACGACGGGATTGATGGAGCGGACATCCTGCATGCCGGGCCGGGCGATGAGCCAGGAGACCATTGCATCGGCCGCGCGCCACACGCAGAGCGTGCACGTCAGGAGGATCGGCGTCTCGAGCTCCCCCAGCTCGTTCACCTGCGTCGAGCCGAGCAGCTTGCCGAAGCCGTTGCCGACTACGATGGAAGCAGGAACGCGCTCGCGGAACCAGTCGTCGCCCGGTGGCAGGATCGCGGTGATGCCGGTGTGGATGCTGTCGCCGCGATGGATCGTGGTGTGCCCCACGCGGACGCCGGCGACGTCCGTGATGGCGTTGAGCGCGCCGGGCTCATACACACCGACGACGACGCCCGCGTCCCGCGCGCGCGGCCGGGATTCCTGCGCCATGACTGCTCCGGGAATGGTGATCGTGAATAGCAGCGCGGCAATCGTGCGCGTCCTCATGTCGAGCTCCGTGCGTTGATGGCGCGGGGGTCATCGGCCAGCGTGGCACCGCGCTCTGCCATGCGCACGACGAGGGTTGCCAGCCGCGAGATGGGGACGCCCGTCGGGCAGATTGCATCGCATTCGCCGCACCGCGCACAGGGCGAGAGGTCCGCCGCGATCAGGTTCACGTGGTCGAGCGAACGCGACAGGCCGCCCGCAAACGTCCAGGCCTCGTTCCAGGCGCTGGCCGGCGACGCCTGCAGCGCAGGACATTCCAGTGCACACAGGCCGCAGTGAATGCAGCGCATGAATTCCGGGAACGCCGCGCGCTCAGCGGCGGCAAGCGGGATATAGCCTTCCGGCACGACCTTGCCGAGGAACTGTTCGACATCATCGCTGAACGGCCGTGCAGGCATGCGGAAGAGCACGTGCATCCCGAAGCGATACGCCAGGTTCAGCCAGGCATTGATCTTCGACATATCAGGCTCCGGCGGCCGGTGTCGCGGGTTCGTGTGCGCCGCCGCCCTGCGTGGCAGCGGCGGCTGCCGCAGCGATGCCCTGCATGGCCGCGGCACCGAGGCCGAGCGTAACAGTATCGATGCCGGCGATCACGCCGCCGGCCGCGGTCACGTTGCCGAACACGACACGGCTCCGCGCGTCCAGTGGCTGGCCGCGACCGTCCACGTGCACGCCGGCCTTCATCAGCGGCTGATCGTACGTCCGCACCCGACTCGTGAGCGTGAGCGACTCCGCGGTCGTGAAGGTCTGGCCGAGATGCTCGATCCAGACCGGCAGATTCAGTGCGCTCTCAACCAGCCGCTTCTGCTCAGTGACAATACCGCCGCCGATGAACTTGCCTGTGGCGAGGATGTAGCGTCCCGCGCTCGCGGCGCGCATGTCCTGCGCGGTACGGATGGAGAGTGCGGTGAGCGCGCCATTGCGGGCACCGGCGATCATGGCGTGACCGTTCAGGATCGTGACTCCCGCGGTGCGTGCAGCGCGCATCAGTGCGCGATCGAGCCGCCAGCCGGGAATCGATGGGGGCGCGCCGAGCGCCTCGAACACCGGCACACCGACGATGTCTTCGATCGCGGCGCGGACGGCATTCACGTTATCGAGACCGAGCACAGCGGGGAGCACGACATGGCTCGCGCCTGCTGGCAGCTGCTCGCGCATGCGATCGGCGAGGGTCGCGGGGTTGCGCGTGACCGCGGCTGCAAGCGCGTGTGGCGCCCAGCCGTCACGTGGCGAGTCGCCGACCGTGACTGTCATGTGGGCCGGTGGATGAGCGGCGTCCGCATACAGGCGGGCGAGCGCAGGGGCGGAGAAACCGGACAGGCCGGAAATACCGCAGAGTACGCCGCCCGGCTGCGCAAGCGCGCCAGCGTGCGCCGCTGATGCGAAGTCGAACGCGCGCAGGTCACCGAAGGGATGCGGCAGCGAGTGGGAGACGGGCACGTACGGCAGACCGGCCGTCGACAATGCATCGGCGATCAGCGGCGGCAGAGCGCCACGCCAGCCGCCCGACGTGACCGCGGTGGCACCGGGTGACGCTCGAACGATGCACACCGACGCGCCATCCGCACGTGCGGCCAGCGCTGCCGCCACTCCGGCCACACCGCCGCCGATCACGATCACATCGAAGACATCACCCATGTGCGTGAGAGTAGACGCAGTGCACGCCCACTAGCAAGACATGGAAAGCGGGGCGATATTGCCGCGCATGGAAACCGACCCGATGGCCCTGCGCAGCCCGCAGGTGAAACGGCTGGGGCGCATTGCGCTCTTCGCCGCGATATATACGTACGCCCTCATCCTGTTCGGCGGCATTGTCCGCATTACCGGCTCCGGCATGGGCTGCGGCGACCACTGGCCGAAGTGCAATGGCGTGTGGATCCCGGAGTTCACGCTCGAGACCCTCATCGAGTACACGCACCGGGCCCTCGCCGCCGGGATCGGACTGGTCGTGCTGGCCGTCGTGGTCTATGCGCTCGCCAACCGTGGCCGGCCCGGGATCGGCGGAAAGGGCGGCCTGCTCCGCCCGATCCTTCTCGGCGCCGTCCTGGTCGTCGTCCAGGCGCTGCTGGGCGCGGTCACGGTGAAGCTGGAGATTCCGCCCGGCGTGGTCGTCGTTCATTTCATGACCGCCCTGCTCTTTGCGAGCACGCTGCTGGTGGCGGCGGTGCGCGCGGGTACACTGGGTGGCGGGACCGCCGCCGCGAACGCATCGGGCGCGAACCCCCGGCGCGCGTGGCGCATGGCGTTCGTGACCCTGCTGTTCGGCTTCGTGCTGATCACACTGGGTGCGATGACGGCCAACGTGGCCGGCGCGCCCCAGGCGTGTCAGGGATTTCCGTTGTGCAACAACAGCCTGGCCCCGCCACCGGGGTCCGGCGGGCCGGCGCATATCCACTTCACGCACCGCATGGTGGCCTACCTGTTCACACTGCACATCCTGATGGCGTCGCTCGCGGCCAGGCGGCGGGCGGTGTCAGTGGCGACGAAGCGCGCGGCCGCCGTCGCATTGATCGCGGTGATCGTCCAGATCTGCGTGGCCGCCATCATGGTGCTGTCACACCTGCCGCCGCACTGGCAGTCGCTGCATCTGGCGACGGGGGCCGCGATCTGGTTTGCACTCGTCGTGTGGGCCGCGCTCGCGCGGCGCGATCTGCAGGCGGAAGAGGCAGGATCGGGTGATCGGGCGGGTCTGGCTGAACTTGACCCCGCCCTTGCGAAGGGGTAACCTTCCGGCCTCTGCGCACGGGCGTGGCGGAGGGTGGTATGTGTTGTGACCAACCAGAGATAAGAGAATGCTGTTTCTGATCCAGGCTGCCGGGGATGCGGTGCCGGTCGAGCATCCCCAGACCACTTTCCACCCGGTCACCGATTTCGGTGTCACGCTGAACGAGCTGTTCGCGAACACCTTCTGGTGGACGATGAGTATTCTCGCGCTCGTCGTCATCCTCACACTCGTGATCGCGATCCGCTTCCGTGAGAAGCCCGGCGATGCGCAGCCGAAGGCGATCCATGGCCACACGCTGCTCGAGATCGGCTGGACGCTGATTCCCGCCATCATCGTCATTTTCCTGACGATCCCCACGGTCAAGGTCATTTTCGAGACACAGGCGAAGCCGCCGGCTGACGCGCTGACGGTCGAGGTGATCGGACACCAGTGGTGGTGGGAGTTCCGGTACCCGGAAGAGGGCGTGGTGACGGCGAACGAGCTGTGGGTCCCGGTCGGCCGGCCGATCCACCTCGTCATGCACTCCGCGGATGTGATCCACAGCTTCTGGATTCCCCGCCTGGGCGGGAAGCGGGATGTGAACCCGATCCCGCGCGGGACGCAGGGTGAGAAGGACAAGCGCAACCACCTGATGTTCACGATGACGGACTCCGGCTCCTTCAGTGGTCAGTGCGCGGAGTTCTGCGGCGAGTCGCACGCGATCATGCGCGTGAGCGCGCGGGCCGTGTCAGCGGACCACTTCCAGCAGTGGGTCAACGCGATGAAGCCGGCGGGTCCGGTGGTCGCGCCGACCGGCGAGAACGCGACGCAGATCGCCATGCAGTCGAATACGAGTGCGACCACGCCCGTCGCGCCGCAGCAGAATGCGGCAGGACAGCAGCCCGCGGCTGCGCAGGCACCCGCGCTGGACCTCGACCAGCTCCCGGCACCGACGGGCATCGGGTCGGCGGTGCGGCCGGAGATCTCGGCGGAGCAGTGGGCGGCGGCAGGCAGGAAGGTGTTCGAGTCGAGTATGTGCGTCGCCTGCCACACCATTGCCGGTACGCCGGCCGCCGGTGTCCTGGGTCCGAACCTGACCCGTTTCGGCGCGCGCCCGACCGTGGGTGCGGGAGCCGCTCCGAACAACATGGACAACCTCCAGCGCTGGATCCATGAGCCGCAGTCGCTCAAGCCGGGCGCGCTGATGCCCGGTGCGGTGCACGGCATAGGCGACCAGGCGCCGACCGGTCTCAGCAGCCGGGAGATCTATGCGGTCGCGTCCTATCTGATGAGCTTGAAGTAGCGACAACGAGAGAACGAATGGCCACCATCGAGGCACACGTCCCCGCGCACGCACACCACACGGCGAAGAAGAAGTCGCTGCTGTGGGATCTGCTTACGACGGTGGACCACAAGAAGATCGGGATCATGTACGGCGCCACCGCGCTGTTCTTCATGATCATCGGCGGTATCGAGGCGACGCTGATCCGGATCCAGCTGGCGAAGCCCGAGAACACGTTCATCAGCGCCGACACCTACAATTCGCTGTTCACGATGCACGGCACGACCATGGTGTTCATGGTCGGCATGCCGATCGCCGTGGCGCTCTTCAACTACATCGTGCCACTCCAGATCGGCGCGCGCGATGTCGCGTTCCCGCGGCTCAACGCGCTGTCCTACTGGATCTTCCTGTTCGGCGCGCTGTTCATGAACTCCTCCTGGCTGTTCGGCCACGCGCCCAACACCGGGTGGTTCGGCTATGCCAACCTGACGGAGCGCCAGTTCTCGCCCGGACTGAACACGGACTTCTGGTCGCTCGGCCTGCAGGCGCTCGGCGCAGCGTCCATCATGGGCGCGGTGAACTTCATCACCACCATCATCAACATGCGCGCGCCCGGCATGAAGCTCATGCGGATGCCGCTGTTCTCGTGGATGGCATTCATCACCAGCTTCCTGATCGCTACGGCGCTGCCCGTGTTCGCGGTCGCCCTGTTCATGATCACGTTCGACCGCTGGTGGGGCACGAACTTCTTCGTGACCATGGCCGGCGGTGACCCCATGGTCTGGCAGCACATCTTCTGGATGTTCGGCCACCCCGAGGTCTACATCCTGATCCTGCCGGCGTTCGGCATCGTGTCCGAGATCATCCCGACGTTCTCGCGCAAGCCGCTGTTCGGATACGCCGTGATGGTCTACTCCGCCGCGCTCATCGCACTCATCGGCTGGGGCGTGTGGGCACACCACATGTTCGCCACGGGCATGGGCCCGATCGCCGACGCGTTCTTCACGATCTCCACGATGATCATCGCGATCCCGACCGGCGTGAAGATCTTCAACTGGATCGCCACGATGTATGGCGGCTCGATCAAGTTCACGACCGCCATGCTGTTCGCGGTCGGCATGCTGATCGAGTTCACGATCGGCGGCGTGTCGGGCGTGATGCACGCGACGTCGCCGCACGACCTGCAGCAGACCGATACGTACTTCGTGGTCGCACACTTCCACTACGTGCTGATCGGCGGCCTCATCTTCTCCATCTTCGGATCGCTCTACTTCTGGTTCCCGAAGATCGCCGGCCGCATGATGAACGAGACGCTGGGCAAGCTCCAGTTCTGGATCTTCGTCATCGGCTTCAACATGACGTTCATGCCGCAGCACTGGATCGGCCTGCTCGGGATGCCACGCCGGACGTTCACGTATTCCGCCGACCTGAATCTCGGCGGGCTGAACATGCTGTCGACGATCGGCGTGCTGTTCCAGGCGATCAGCGTGATCATCCTGATCGCGAACATCATCTACAGCGCCAGGCGGGGGCCGCGCGCCGGCACGAACCCGTGGGGCGCCGCCACACTCGAGTGGGCGACGGAGTCCCCGCCGGCCGAGCACAACTTCAACCGCCTGCCGACCGTGCACACGCGCGAGCCGCTGTGGCTCGAGGCGGCTGCGGTCGAGGACGCCGCGCGCGGGACGCCGGATCCGCACATCCACATGCCGCCATCGTCCTACTGGCCGATCTTCACGGCGTTCGGCGTGATGCTGTGCATGGCGCTGTTCATGACCGGTATCTGGTGGACGCCGCTCATCGGTCTGCTGTGGGTATTCGTCGGCGCGGTCAACTGGGCGTACGAGCCCACGCACTGATTCAAGAAGGGGAACTTCGGTGGCACAACCTGGTGCAGTAGCAGTTCACGACCACGGACACCACGACCACGGCGCGCACGCGGTCCCGTATACGACTACGGGACTGCCGATGCTGAAGGTCGGGTTCTGGGTGTTCCTGGGATCGGAGACCCTGTTCTTCGGCACGTTCATCGCCGCGTACATGGTCTATAAGAACGAGAGCGTGGTCGGGCCGTACAGCCATGAGCTGCTGAACATCCCGCTCACGTCGATCTCGACCTTCGTGCTGCTGATGAGCTCCCTCGCCATGGTGCTCGCGCTGGACGCGCTGCAGCACCGGACCCGCGCACAGGCGGTCGGCTGGACGGTCGCAACCGCGACGCTCGGCCTGCTCTTCCTCGGATTCCAGGCATTCGAGTTCACCCATTTCTATCACGAGGGGCTTACCCTCCAGACCAACCTGTTCGGCTCCACGTTCTTCGTGCTGACCGGGTTCCACGGCGCACACGTCAGTATCGGTGTCATGTGGCTGCTCATGCTCGCCGTCGACATCATGCGCGGGAAGCTCCAGCCGGGCGACTCCCTGCGGCTCGAGATCGCCGGCCTCTACTGGCACTTCGTGGACATCGTCTGGATCGTGATTTTCACTCTGATCTACCTGATGGAGTAGAGCACCCATGGCGGACAGACACGCAGACGTTCACGGGGGTCTCCCTACGCCGGGTGCTCCAATGCCGTCCGAAGGCATGGCACACGTGCACGGTGAGGCTCACCACGGAAGCCGGAAGACGTACGTCATCGTCGGTGTGATCCTCTCGATCATCACCGCCGTCGAGGTCGCGGTCTTCTACATCGAAGCGCTCAAGAGCGTACTGATCCCGGTGCTGCTCGTGCTGTCGCTCGTGAAGTTCGTGACCGTCGTCGAATTCTTCATGCACCTGAAGTACGACAACCGGATCTTCAGCCGCGTCTTCTTCGGCCCGCTGATGCTGGCCGTTCTGGTGGTCGTCGGAATGATCATGCTCTTCAAGGTGATTCCGAAATACGCCTGGTAGCAGGGCGGGGCAGTCATGCTGTACGCGACAATATCACTACTGCACGGAGACGAGACGTTCTCCTGGACCAGCTGGTCCATCCATCCGTCCGTGCTCATCGGATGCGCTCTCTGGATCGGCGCATACCTCTATGCCGTCGGTCCGCTCCGCCGACGGCTGAACCTCTCGTCCGAAACCGTCGCACCCATCCGTGTCGCCTCATTCATCGGCGGTACGGTGCTGCTCTTCCTGTCGCTGAACGGACCGCTGCACGACCTGAGCGACTACTTCCTGTTCAGTGCGCACATGGTGCAGCACCTCATCATTACGCTCATCGTTCCGCCGCTCTGGCTGATGGGACTCCCGGACTGGCTCGTACGGCCGGTGCTGAAGGTCCGGGTGATACGCGGCGTCGCACGCGCACTGACGAACCCGCTGATCGCGTTCGCGGTCTACAACATCGTCTTCATCGGGTGGCACTTCCCGGCGTTCTACGACCTGGCGCTCCAGGTGCACGCAGTGCACATCCTCCAGCACACGATGTTCATTTCGGCCGCTACCATAATGTGGTATCCGGTCGTCCGACCGCTGCCCGAGCTGTCGCGCATGCAGCCGCCCGTCCGCATGCTCTACCTGTTCGCGTTCAGCATCCCGATGTCGATCATCTCCGCAATCATCAGCCTCGCCCCGGAAGCGATGTACCCGTGGTACGTGGCGTCGCCGCGGGTGTGGAACATCAGTGCGCTCGATGACCAGCAGATCGGCGGGCTCATCATGTGGGTGCCCGGGATGATCGTATTCTGGCTCGCAATCACCGTCGTATTCTTCCGGTGGTCGAATCGCGAGGACCGGGAGGAAGCACGAAATCGCGACCTGATGGCGGGGCCGGCGGCGTGAGGCCGCCACTGGCAGCCTGAAAATAAAAGAGCCGTCGCGAATGCAACGGCTCTATTCATGTCCGGTGTCTGTCAGAAACCGGAAGGATTATCCGGCGTCCTTCGGGTCGATCAGGACATTGGATGCGGCGGCAAAGAACGGGGGGGCCGTGTCGGCCAGACGAAGCTCCAGGAGACGGCCGCCATCGCTCGTCTTCCCCAGGATCCGGGTCACACTGGCCATGCCCTGTGTGCAGTAGACCTGCTGCCCCACGCGCGGTGCCTGCTCGAGACCCGACAGCCAGCCCTCACGGCCGGTTCCGTCGACATGCAGGTCCTCGTGGCGTAGCCGCTTCGAGCTGTTCCCGTAGATCATCGCCCCATCCTTTCAATCAGCTGGTGGCTCCAGCAAGGAGTCGGAGCCTTGAATCTAACGGAAAACGGGGGTCGATTCTACCCGTCCATGTGGTTTGCATCGTAAAGGCGTTGGCGGAGAACGACAAATTCTTAATGGGCTAATGGCTAATGGGCTAATGGGCTAATGGGCTAAAGGGGGTCGACGTGTTCTTCATGGGAATCGGGCTTGCGGCGGGGGCGGTGCTGGGGTTGGCTTATGTGTGGCTTACGCAGAAGCGGCGGTGACGCGTGCGTGATCTGAAGACCCGGGAGGCGTGAGACGATGTGCAGGAATATCAAGCCGCTGTTCAATTACGAGCCGGCGGTGACGGATGCCGAGGTGAGGGCGTCGGCGCTGCAGTATGTGCGGAAGGTGAGCGGGTTCACGAAGCCGTCGCGTGCGAATGAAGCGGCATTCGAGGAAGCGGTGGCGGAGGTGACGCGCGTGACGCAGGCGCTGCTGGATTCGCTGACGACGACAGCGGAGCCGCGGGACCGCGCGACGGAGATAGCCAAGCTGAAGGCGAAATCGGCCGAGCGGTATGGTCGCAGCGAGGCGAGCGCTTGATCGACACGCCACGCCTGATGCTGGTACCGGCGACGCGGGAGTCGCTGGAGGCGGAATTGGAGAGTCCATCGCGCCTGGCGGAGGTGGCGCGGATGGACGTGTCCGGCGAGTGGCCGCCCGAGCTGTATGATCGTGACCCGATCGAGTTCACCCTGCGCAAGCTGGAAGCGTCGCCGGAAGAGAAGGAGTGGTGGCTCTACTACTTCCTTCTGAAACAGCGGCGCGGTGCAGGTCTGGCCATTGGCTGTGGCGGTTACAAGGGTCCGCCCGACGCTGAGGGCACCGTTGAGATCGGATATTCGATGGTGCCTGAGTACCGTCGCCAGGGCTATGCGACCGAGGCGGCGCGCGCCCTCGTAGAGGCTGCGTTCAGCAGGCCGGGGGTGACGCGCGTGATCGCGGAAACGCTGCCGGTGCTCACGGCATCGATTGGCGTTCTGGAGAAGTGCGGCTTCCGGTTCATTGGTCCGGGGTCGGAGGAGGGCGTAATCCGGTACGAGCTGAGGAGGCCGTAATGGGGCTGGTGATCGAATACGAAGTCGACGGAGTGCGCGCCGGAACGCCGTCGGGCATCACGGACGAAGACACGCGCGCGATCATGGAAGACCTGGCGGCGGAGCTGCGCGAGGAGCTGTCGGACGCGGTATGCCCGGTGCACGGCGAGCATCCGCTGCTCGTGCTGTCGGAATCGGATGGCGAGATAACCGTGGGTGTCGAATCCTGCTGCGAGAAGCTCGAGGACATCATGGAGGCCCGGTTCACGGAAGGTGAAGCGGAAGGGGACGCCGACCGCTGAGATACGTCGCCCTGCTGCGCGCCATCAATGTCGGCGGACGCACCGTGAAGATGGAGCGTCTGCGGGACGCGTTCGAGGCGCTGGGTTTCCGTAACGTCAGTACCTTCATTGCCAGCGGCAACGTCCTGTTCGACACGACAGCGCGCAGTGCCGCGAAGCTCGAAGAGCGCATCGAGGGTGCGCTGCGCACGGAGCTGGGGTTCGACGTTGCGACGTTTCTCCGCACACCGGCCGAGATGGCGGCCGTCGCGGCGGCGGAGGTGTTTCCCGAAGCCGCGGGCGCCATCTACGTCGCGTTCCTCAAGCATGCGCCGGACGCGACGCGGCGAACGGGACTCGAAGCAATGAGCACGGATACGGACCGGTTCGCGGTCCGCGGGCGGGAAGCCTGGTGGCTGAGCGTCACCGGCATGGGCCGCTCCTCCTTTTCCGGTGCCACACTGGAGAAAGTGCTGGGCACACCCGCAACCGCGCGCAACATAACCACAGTGAGAAAACTGGCGGCGCTATGAAGGACCACACATTCGAGCTCGACCTGGTATGGACGGGGAACCGCGGCACCGGCACGGACCGATACACGTCCTATGACCGGACGCACGAGATCCGCGTAGCGGGGAAGCCCGTGCTGTACGGCTCGGCGCACCCCTCATTCCGCGGCAATGTCGAACGCCACAACCCCGAGGACCTGCTGGTGGCAGCGCTTTCGTCCTGCCACCTGCTGTCCTACCTGCACGTCTGCGCGGACGCGGGGATCGTCGTTTCGGCGTACGAGGATCATGCGACGGCGGTCATGCAGGCGACGCGCGATGGCGGCCATTTCACGGACGCGTTGCTCCGGCCGCGCGTGACCATTGCCGCAGGCGATGCCGAGCTCGCTCACGCATTGCACGAGCGAGCGCACCACGGCTGCTTCATTGCCGCATCGGTCAATTTCCCCGTCCGCTGCGAGCCGGAGATCGTAATCGCTGCACAGCCGTCGCCCGCCGCGTAATGCCGAGTCCGTCGTGGGGCGACGCTGATCGATGGCAGGCGCTGCTGGACGGGTCGGAGTGTCCGTTCTGCACCGGTGCCGGGCCGACCGGGGTCGTCGCGGAGCTGAGCGCGAGTGTCGTGACCGTCAGCCCGGACGTCCATGTGCGCGGTTACTGCTGCGTGATCCCGCGCGAGCACGCGGTGGAGCTGCACACCCTCTCCGCAGCAGCCGCGCTCGCGTTCATGCGTGATGTGCGACGCGCCGCGCGCGCCGTGCAATCCATGACCGGTGCGGTCAAGCTCAATTACGAGGTCCACGGCAACGTCGTGCCGCACGTGCACCTCCATATAATTCCACGCTATCCCGGCGACGAGATCGAGCGCACCGGCGTCGGTTTCGCGCAGCTCACCACACCGCCCTATGCGCCCGGGGAGTTCGAAGCCTTCGCCGCGGGCATGAAGGGACTGCTTTCATGACACGCTGTGCAGTCGCGTTGATCCTGCTGGCAGCGGCCGCATGCGGTCGTAATGACGCGCGTAATCAGGC
This sequence comes from Longimicrobiales bacterium, assembly GCA_036377735.1. GTDB lineage: Bacteria > Gemmatimonadota > Gemmatimonadetes > Longimicrobiales > RSA9 > DASUXU01. Next base: position 27,178 of record DASUXU010000128.1, on the reverse strand, counting down.
TGCTTCGCAGCAGCAGTTCCCGGTTGACGATGGCAGAAATACGACGTTTCAACAGGACTCGCTGCGCGACTGGTTCATCGAGTTCGGTCTGGTCGGCATTCCGGACCGCGAGTCCGATCTGCTTGCGACGGTGGGTGTGCCCGACTCTGTCGTGCGGCTGGGTGCCGCGAACGTCATGGACCCCGTCGCATTCGACACCGTTGTCGAGGCGTACTATCCGGGACTCACCGTTTCGCTGCTGAAACAGAGCGGTGCGGAGTCGCTGCAGAGCGTCTGGGTTGCGGATACGACGTTCATCATGGGGCCGATCCGGCCAGGCATGGATTCGCTCACGCTCGTGAGTCGGCTGGGTCCGTCGATGGTGCAGGGAAGCCGGCCCGGCTACGTCTGCGCGGCGTGCAGTGTTCCGAACCAGGCCGCGTTCTTCGACCTCGTTAATGGCACGGTCAGCGCCATCCTCTTTACATTCCCCCACTGACCGCAGTGGGGCAAACAATCAGCCAGGTGTGACACGCATGCGCTATCCCTTGGAGCTCAACTTCAAGAAGCTCGCAATCGCCCAGCAGATCTACGTCCGGGACGCAGGCGGGCAGCTGCTCTGGTACGTGAAGCAGAAGGCGTTCAAGCTGAAGGAAGCCATCACGGTCTATGGCGACGAGGAACAGACGCGGCCGCTGTTCACCATGCAGGCGGACCGCGTTCTCGACTTCTCCGCGCGCTATGCCTTGACGGACGCGGCCACGCAGCAGGTCATCGGCGTGGTGCAGCGCAAAGGCATGCGCTCATTCTGGCGGGCGAAATACGAGGTCGAGCGGAACGGACAGATCGTGTTCGAGCTGACGGAAGAGAATCCGATGGTGAAGGTGATCGATCGGCTGCTCTTCGAGATCCCGCTCGTCGGCCTGATCAGCGGCTACATCTTCCACCCGCGCTACCTCGCGACGCGGCCCGGCGGATCGGAAGTGCTGCGGCTGCAGAAGGAGCCCGCGTTCCTGCAGGGGAAGTTCTCGGTAGAGCAGCTGACCCAGCTGGACGACCGCGACGAGACGCTTGCCGTGCTGTCGATGCTGATGCTGGTCCTGCTGGAGCGCGCCCGCGGCTGAGACCTCGAGCGCGCATGGTGATCCAGAATGGGGCGATCAGAACAGGCCGATCAGCCACCTGAGCAGCGACACGCTGCCCCATGCGGCCAGGGCCAGCACCAGGAACAGCACGGCGAGGACGGCCGTGAGGACAAGGCGACTGGAGCGCTGGATGGGTGCAGGCTCGGCAACGTAGCGGTCCAGCAGCGCGATATTGCGGCGATTGGCCTTCCAGCCGAAATCGAAGAGGTCGCCCAGCAGCGGGACCGCGCCTACCATCGTATCGATCAGCACATTCATACCCATGCGGACCAGCACGGCGGGCCCGGCGCCCAGCCCGGCCGCCCGTATGATGGTGTATGCCGACACGGCGCCACCCGCGACATCGCCGCCCGCCGGCATCAGGCCGAGCAGCGCGTCCAGGCCGAACCGGATGTTCGTGCCCGGGATGCGGACCAGGTCGTCCAGCACCCAGGCCAGCCGCCGCAGACCCTCAAAATCTTTCCGGACCACCCTTCGATCGGTCGGAATTGGCGCATTCATATATGCTCATGCCTGGCAGCGCGGTGCCCTGGACCGGTTTTCGGACGAAATGAATATGTCATCGGGTCAGCTGGATTTCACCACGCGTCAAGTCCGAATTACTCCGACGCTCCGAAGGGTGGTCCGGTGGAAAATCAGTCCTTGTTGACCTGATTGGTGGCGGCATCGTACGTCACGCCGCGCATGCGCTTCACGCCTTCTTCGGTCTGTTTGTAGACGGTGTGGCGGGCGGGATCGGCGCTGTCATCCGCGTCGTAGAAGAAGGGACTGGGTGCACCGCTCTTCTTGAGGATGGTCTTCTTGTTCATGGAGCCTCCGATGGAAGGTGAGGAGGTGGGGAATGAGAGAAATACCCCGGAACAGGCTGCTTCGGTCCTGCAGCCGCACCCGGCGGCGGTCACGGAGATTGCAACAGCGAGGGCCATGAAGATCTGGATCGATGCCGACGCGGCGCCACGGGACGTGAAGGAGATCGTGTTCCGGGCGGCCCGCAGGGTGGAGAGGGAAGCGGTGCTGGTGGCGAACCGCCGGCTTCAGCCGCCGGCGGGCAATCCGTGGGTGACCGCAGTCCAGGTGGACGGCGGACCGGATGTCGCAGATGCCCACATAGTCGAACACGCCGAACCCGGGGACATCGCCGTCACGGCCGACATTCCGCTGGCCGCGCTGCTCGTCGCCAGGCATGTCCTGGTGATCGACCCGCGTGGCCAGCAGTACACGGAGGAAAACGTAGGCGAGCGGCTCGCGGTGAGAGACTTCATGGAATCTCTCCGCGGCGCGGGTGTCGAGACGGCGGGCGCATCGCAGTACAGCGCGCGCGACCGGCAGGCATTTGCAGGCACGTTGGATCGGGTCCTGATGCGCGCGCTCCGGTGAATCGGCACGCAGCCGACGCGCTGTCACAGCCGCTGTAGCCACGGAGCCGGTGGCGGAGTTCATGCATCGCAATCCAGGCATGACGAATCGACACAGGCGCGGCATGCTCGCATGCGCAACACTGGCAGCCATCACAGCCAGCTACGGCTGCGCCGACCGCGGCAACGCGGACGAGGGGCGGGATCGCGCCTTTTACGGCCCGCGCGGCGACACCCTTGCCGCCACAACCGGCGTCAACCTCGCCGGACGGATTGAAAGCCTGCATGGCCCGGAGTCCGTGCGCTACGATCCTGTGCAGGACGTCTTCTTCGTCTCCAACATGATGGGCCCCGGCTCCTCTAAGGATGGGGCGGGTTACATCGCACGCATTGCGGCTGCAACACTCGATTCCGTCGACGTCTTCATCGAGAGCGGGAAGAACGGTGCAGTGCTGAACGCGCCGAAGGGCATGGCGATCCAGGGCGACACGCTGTGGGTCGCGGACATCGACGTCGTGCGCGGCTTCGATCGCGAGACCGGAAAACCGCTGCGCACGATCACGTTCGCGATGCCGATTACTCTGCTCAACGACATCGCCGTGGCGCCGGACGGCACGATGTATGTCACGGACACAGGCATCGCGATGACGGACAAGGGCGTGCTGAAACCGGGCGGGGACAAAGTGATTGCCATCAGTCCGACTGGCGCAATCTCGGTTCGCGCGGATTCGAGCGCCATCGGCTGGCCCAACGGCGTCACCTGGGACGCGCACGGCAACCGCTGGATCGTCGTGACGTTCGAGCCCTTCGAGAGCAAAGTGTTCGCTCTCGGCCATTCTTCTTCAGGCGACGCCGGACCCGCGACCCCGATTGCATCGGGCGCAGGGCGGTTCGACGGTGTCGAGGTGCTGGGCGACGGGACAATGCTTGTAGCTGGCTGGAACGACCATGCCCTCCATATGATCACACCGGACGGCAGAGACCGTAAAATCGTCGGTGCACTCACGCAGCCGGCGGACATCGGTGTCGACACCCGCCGCAATCGCGTCGCCATACCGCAGGCGCTGCGCGGCATCGTGGATGTGTGGACACTGCCGCCGCGACCGTGATCGCGACATGGCACGTGACCGGTCGTAACGCATCGACAATACATCGGAACGCAATAACATGAGCACACAACCCGAGGTCTGGCTGCGCGGCCCGCTGCCCGGCGTGATCGCCGAGCTGCAGCCGGTCGCGCATTCGCTGCTGCAGTCGCGCGACGAGCTGGAGCGCGCCCTTGCAGGGCTCGACGCGCACGACGCGGAGGCGTCGCCCGGAGCTGCCGCGAGCATTTCCTATCACGCGCGACACCTCGCAGGCAGCATCGACCGACTGCTGACCTACGCGCGCGGCGAACAGCTAACCGAACAGCAGCGCGCCGCGCTCGCTGCCGAGCACAAGGCTGCAGGACTGGACGGCGCAGCACTGCTCCACGTCGTGCACACAGCCATCGACAATGCCATGGACGTCGTCCGCATGACGGACGCTGGTGCATTGAATGAATCGCGTGATGTGGGCGGAGCCCGCCTGCCGTCTACCGTGCGCGGGCTGCTGTTCCACATCGCAGAACACACCCTCATGCATGGCGGCCAGATCCGCACCACCGCGCTGGCGCTGCAGGCTGCGAAGCCGAGGCCTTGGCTCGTCGCGGAAACGACCTGGCCGGAGATCCGCGATAATCCACGCCGGATCGCAGTGCTGCCATGGGGCGCCACCGAGGCGCACAACTACCACCTTCCCTATGGAACGGACATCCACGAGACCGCCGCGATTGCGGCGGAGGCAGGCAGGATCGCGTGGGAAGCGGGCGCGCGCGTCGCGATACTGCCGGCAGTGCCGTTCGGCGTGCAGGCCGGCCAGCTCGACATACCGTTCTGCATCAACATGAACCCCGCCACGCAGGCTGCTCTCCTCGATGACATCGCGCGTACGCTCGAAGCGCAGGGCGTTGACCGGCTGGTGATCCTGAATGGCCATGGCGGCAATGACTTCCGCGCCATCGTCCGTGAGCTGCAACCGCGCGTCGGCGTATTCCTGTGCGTCGTCAACTGGTACGCCAGCGTCGACCCGAAACTGTTCTTCGACGAGCCGGGCGACCACGGCGGCGAGCTCGAGACCAGTGTAATGCTGCATGTCGCTCCCGGACTGGTGCGGCCCCTGGAAGAGGCGGGCGACGGGGCCGCACGGCCGTGGAAGATCGCGGGCATGCGGGAGGGCTGGGCCTGGGCGCCGCGGCAGTGGACGCAGGTCAGTGCAGACACCGGGATCGGCGATCCGGCGGCGGCCACGCGCGAGAAGGGGCGGGCCTGTTTCGACGCGGTCGCGGCGCGTATCGGCGGCTTCCTCGTTGACTTGAGTACTGCGGATATTGCCGACCTGTACGAGTAGCGGGCCTCCGCATACTTTATCCAATCACGACCCACGGCGGTTCCGCCGACATTCCGTTCCGAAACAGACAGGCCTCTCTAATGATGGAGAACACGATGACAGGGTACGGCTCACAACGGGCGCGTAGCGTCCGCAGTGCGCGACTGCTGGTGCCGGCGCTCGCGTTTGCAGCGCTCGGCGGACTCGGTGCGACCGGCGCGGCTGCACAGGGCTTCGGCGGCGGCGCAGCGGGTCCGCAGGAGCGCATCGACACGGTCGCGATCCAGCGGATCAAGGATGAGGGTTTCAAGCGTTCGCAGGTGATGAACATGATGAGCTGGCTGACGGACGTGCACGGTCCTCGCCTCACGGGCTCACCGATCGCGCGGCGCGCGGGCGACTGGACGCTCGCACAGTTCAACAGCTGGGGTCTGTCGAACGCGCACTACGAGTGGTTCGAGTTCGGCCGCGGCTGGGTGAACGACCGAATGATTGCGCAGGTGACGTCGCCCGTGGCGTTCCCGGTCATCGGTTATCCGGGCGCGTGGACCTACGGCACGGACGGCATGGTGAAGACCGACGTGGTGCTGGTGCCGAACACGGTTCGCACGGCGGCGGATTTCGCGCCGTACCGCGGCAAGCTGAAGGGCAAGATCGTCATCAGCGTGCCGCCGCGTGACATCACGCCGCAGTACAACGCGCCCGGCCACCGTTACACGCAGGAAGAGCTGAACGCGCTGTCGAATCCGTACCCGCCGGCGCGAGGCGGCAACTTCGGCGGCCGCGGCGGGCGCGGCGGCCAGCCCGCAGCACAGGCTGCGGCGCCGAGCAGCCCGCTGGTTTCGCTGCCGGCGTGCTTCCTCCAGGAGGGCGTCGCCGCAGTGCTCTCGCCGGGCGGTGGCAACAGCACGGGCGGCAACGTATTCCCGGGTGGCAATGGCAACCGCGCGCTGAACGCGCCGCGCTCCACGCCGGCCATCTCGCTCACGCCCGAGCACTACGGCCGCATCTACCGCATTCTCGAGAAGGGTCTGCCGGTGAAGATGGATCTCGAGGTCAGGAACACGTTCTATGACGATACGAAGTCCTTCAACATCATTGGCGAGATTCCGGGCACGGACAAGGCGGACGAGATCGTAATGCTCGGCGCGCACTTCGACTCGTGGCAGAGCGGCACGGGTGCGACGGACAACGCCGCGGGGTCAGCCGTCATGATGGAGGCGATGCGCATCCTGAAGGCGCTCAACCTGCCGATGCGCCGCACTGTGCGTATCGCACTGTGGACCGGCGAGGAGCAGGGTCTGATCGGCTCGCGCGAATATGTGACAGAGCACTTCGCCGACCGCGCGACCATGGCGCTCAAGCCGGAGCACTCGAAGTTCTCGGCGTATTACAACGTCGACAACGGCACGGGCGCGATCCGCGGCATCTACCTCCAGGGGAATGACGCCGTCGGCCCGATCTTCAACCAGTGGATGCGCTATCTCACGAGCGACAGCATCACAGTCGATCACATCGCGCGTGGCAACACGGGCGGCACGGACCACCAGTCCTTCGATGCAGTCGGTCTGCCGGGGTTCCAGTTCATCCAGGACCCGATCGAGTACAGCTCGCGCACACACCACTCGAGTCAGGACCTGTATGAGCGGGTGCAGGCGATGGACATGAAGCACAACGCTGTCGCAGTCGCCGCGTTCGTCTACCTCACCGCGAACCGCGACGACCTGCTGCCGCGCAAGCCGCTCCCCGTCGTCCAGGCCGGCGGCGCCGGCCGCGGCGGCTTCGGCGGCGGACAGGCAGCACCAACCGGCTGCCCCGCGAACTGACGGCTCACTGAGGCAGCAAATGAAGGCCCCCGGCAGAATCGCTCTGCCGGGGGCCTTTAGCATTTCCCGGTTAATGAACAACGGATTTCTCGCACCGAGCCCACCGAGAACACCGAGTACAATCCGGACTTTCAGAACACCACACACTCAAACTGGCGAATGAACATCATTGACTGATTTCGAGTGCAGACTCTATCAGTCACATTCATTAGTACAGTGCTCGGTGATCCCGGTGCGAGATAATGATCCGTTGTTCACTGCGCCACCTGGATGGCGTACTGCAGATTCATCAGTGACTCGGGCGTGCCGGCGAAGATATTCGGCGGCAGGGTGCGGTATGACAGGATCTCGTCGTAGATCTGCTTCTGCTCGAACGCATTCAGACCGAAGCCCGCAAGGTACTGCAGCCGCAGGTTGCGGTCGGTGTTGACCTCCGCGTCCGCCAGCCATGGCTTGAGTGCGGGTGCGACGCCGGCGTAGCGGCTGAGCAGGTCTGTCGCATTGTTGAAGCCGATCTGAGTGAGCGACTGCACGATCGCGGCATTGGCGGGATCGTCCAGGATGCGCTGGATGCGGTCGATGTCAATCGGGCGGGGATCCTTCATTCCGACGAGTACCACGTCGTAGCCGCCACCCTCGTGCGTGTTGCCGAAGATCAGCGCATCGGGGAACGCCTCGAAGAACGATGCGACCTCGCTCTTCACCGCAGGCATGCCGCTCTGGTAGAGCTGGACGAACACGGTGACGACGCCGCCCGGATTGAGATGATCCTTGATGACCTGGAAGAACTCGCGCGTGTACAGCGTCGCCGCGCCTTTCACCCAGGGGTCGAACGGGTCGGATGTGATGGCGTCGAACTTCTCGTCCGTCGTGAGCAGCCAGTGGCGCGCGTCATCGATCTGCACGGAGACCTTCGGGTTCGTCACGACGCCGAAGTTGTACTCACTGAAGTAGTTCGAGACGACGTACGGCACGAGCGGCTCGATCTCCACGATGACCTCCCGCTTCACGCGCGGGTCGACGCTCACCGAGCCAGCCGTCACGCCCGCACCGCACGCGATGACGAGCACGGACTCGGGGTTCTCAGGCAGCAGTGTCGCGAAATGGCCGAGCATGCGCTGCAGCCGCATGTCCTGCGGCTCGCTGGACGCCTGCACCTTTCCGGCGTTGTGGTAGTTCAGCACACCGTTCGGCAGACGCGTGACCGCCATCGACGAGTTCATGCCTTCACCGACATAGATTACGTCGCCGGCATAGCCGATCCACGTCGCCATGTAGCGGCCGTAAGCCACGAGCAGCGATGGCACTTTTTCCACGCCGCGGCCGAAGAACAGTCCGATCACGACGATGCCCGCGGCCCATGCTGCGCTGCGGCCGCGGAACGTCAGGCGGGCGTCGTCACTGAACACAGGCACGAGGAGCAGTGCGGCACTTACGGCGGCGAAGGCGATCAGCAGACGTTCGGTGTTCTGCGTGCCGAGCTGCGGAATGAACACCATGGCAGTGAGCATCGCGCCGAAAATTGCGCCGATCGTGTTGGCTGCATACACGCGTGCTACCAGTCGCCCCGTGTCCTCACCTTCGGCCGCAACGCCTGCGAGTGCGAGCGGGAAGCTGGCACCCCACAGGATTGCGGCGGGCAGCACGGTCCACAGACAGCGCACGAGGTCGATCTGCAGTGTGATCCAAGGGCTCGTCGACAGCGCCGGATTCACCGGCCAGTACGGCAGGGCCTGCGACAGGGAGTATGCGGCCCACGCCAGCGACAGTACCGACAGGAGCTGGCAGATACCGAACGCGACGCGCGCGTTGCGGCCCGAGCGCGCGAACATCGAGCCGAAGCTGCTGCCGATGCCGAGACCGGCGAGCACCGCGGCCAGGATCAACGAGAACGTGTATGTCGTCGCGCCGAGGATCAGGGACAGCAGCCGCGTCCAGACGACCTCCGCGCCCAGTGCGGTCATGCCGGAGATGCCGATCGCGATGTAGACCGGCCACCAGCCGCGCACGCGCGTCGCATCGCGCGGCGGCAGCGGCTCGGCGTCATATGCCGAATTCTTCGCGAGTGCGAATCCGATCGCGGCCACGGCCATGTTGATGCACACCGCGACCACCGTCGCAATGAACATGTCGTGAACGCGGAGCAGATAGTAGCCGGCGAGGATGCAGCCGCAGACGGCGCCGGCGATGTTGCCGCCGTAGAAGAAGCCGAGCCACGACACGCCCTTCGGCGTGGCCTCGACCCAGCGCGCGATCGCGGGGAGTGTAGCGCCCATGAGCAGTGTGGGCGGCAGCAGGCAGATGGCGCAGACCAGTCCGCGCAGCAGCAGCCCGCCGATGCCGGGCCCGCCGATCTTCGTATACAGCCCGCCCGCGAGTGGAACGGCGAAGAGGACCAGCAGGCCGAGCACGCCGATCCCCAGCTCCAGCATCGCATATACGCGGAGCGGGTGCTGTGCGCGGTCGATATAGCGAGGCAGCAGGAGGCTGCCCAGACACATGCCGGCCATGAACGTGCCCAGCACGATGCCGAGCGAGATCGCGGATGACCCGACATTCAGCGTCAGGAGTTGGAACCAGACGACTTCATAGACCAGCGCGGCGCAGCCGCTGCCGATGAACAGCAGCATGAGGGCAAGCATGAACGGCCGGCCGCCGTCTGCCGGGTGCACGGCTGCCTGTGGGGCCATCGGCTGGCTCCTGCGCTTCAATCGCGAGGACGTCATATACGGGTGCGGCTCCGGGTTCGTGATGTGGAACGACTGCGGAAGGAAACTGAATCTCTAGAATGCGACGGAGGGCGCGCAAGTGTCCAGCGGCACGGTTCAAGCGGTCGTTCCGCCCCGGCATTTGAGGCCATTCATTTCCATGGAGGGAACCAATGAACAGACGGACAATCGCGGGCGTTGCCCTGGTGGCGGGCGCGCTTGCGGCTGCGGGCTGCAGCGCGGATGAAGGTTCGGACACGGACACCACGATCCAGACCACGACAGAGGCCGCGCCGGCGCCGCCCCCGCCTGCGCCGGGCACCACGGCACAGGGCGGAATGCTGGACCCGGAAACCGCGTCGCGCGAGGAGCTCGCGGCTGTGCCGGGCATGACACCGGAAATGGCCGACGCCGTGATTGGCGCGCGGCCCTACAGCTCGATGACCGCGCTCGACAAGGCGCTGGGCTCCATGAGTGAGACTCAGAAGGACACGGTGTTCGCACACGTCTGGAAGCCGATTGACCTGAACACGGCGACGGACGAAGAGATCCTGCTGATCCCGGGCATCGGGGACCGCATGCTGCACGAGTTCAAGGAATATCGGCCCTACACGAACATCGAGCAGTTCCGCCGCGAGATCGGGAAGTACGTGGACGAGACCGAGGTCGCGCGTCTCGAGCGGTACGTGACGATCCGGTAGCAGCCCCGGGCACGGGGACGACCGAGGTCGCCCCGTGCCCGCCGGCCCTGCCGGGAGTGTGAGTGCCCCCGGGTTCTGGCGGCCCGGTGCGGGAAAGGTTAAGGTGCGGCATCCGCAGACCCCACCCACGCCGCGCCTTCCGGAGGGGATCATGATCATGACGGAGACACAGCCAGTCACGCTCCAGCGCATCGGCCAGATCGCAGTGCCGGTGAAAGATCTCCAGCGTGCGACCGCGTTCTACCGCGATGTCCTGAATCTGCGCCTGCTCCTGGACGTCCCCGGCATGGCTTTCTTCGACATTGGCGGCGTCCGTCTGATGCTGTCCGTGCCGGAGTCGCCCGAGTTCGACCACCGCGCATCGATCCTGTACTACCAGGTCCCGGACATCGCGGCGGCCCATGCGCAGCTCGAGTCGCGGGGCGTACCGTTCCTGCGGCCGCCGCACATGATTGCGGACATGGGCGCAGTCGAGCTGTGGATGGCGTTCTTTCGCGATCCCGACAGCAACGTCCTCGCACTGATGTGCGAGAAGCCGAAGCGCTGAAGGGATGTCACCACGACCGGTCCTCCGGGAGGTCACGGCCGGCCTGGCGGGCTTCATCCTCTTCATGGCGGCCTCCGCTGTACTGTTCCACATCGCCGGGTACGACCCCTACAGCGAGGTCAGCCGCAGCTTCCAGATCACGAGCATAGGGTACGGCGTGGTCTTCGCCCTGATCAGCGGATACGTTACAGCCCTGCTGTCCCCGCGCTCGCGGGTACGGCCCGCGCTGATGGTTGCGTTGCTCATCGCCGTGGTCGCAATCCTGTCGATGCTCGCGTCGGACGAGGTGGAAGCGTGGTCGCAGCTCGCCGCGCTGATCCTGATGGCGCCTGCTGTCGTGTTCGGCAGCATACTGCGGCATCGGCAGACGGACGCGCGGACGGAACGGAAACACGGGGAGTGATCGATGGCTGAACAGGAGCTCGCAACATTCGCGGGCGGCTGCTTCTGGTGTCTGGAGGCCGCCTACGACGAGCTGCGCGGCGTGCACAACGTCGATTCCGGATACACCGGCGGCGAGACGACGAATCCCAGCTACGAGCAGGTGTGCAGCGGCCGGACGGGTCACGCGGAAGCCGTGCAGGTGTCGTACGACCCGGACGCGGTAAGCTACCGCGACCTGGTCGAAGTGTTCTTCACCGTGCACGACCCGACGCAGCTCAACCGCCAGGGTGCAGATGTCGGGACGCAGTACCGCTCGGCGATCTTCACGCACTCGCCCGAACAGGAGAAAGTCGCGCGGGAAGTGATGGCGGATCTCGAGCGTGACGATGTGTTCGGGGCGCCGATCGTTACGACCATCGAGCCGCTGCGCGCGTTCTACCCCGCCGAGAAATTCCATCGCGACTACTACGCCCGCAACGAAGGCCAGCCGTACTGCCAGGCCGTGATCTCGCCGAAGCTGAGCAAGCTGCGGAAGATGCACGGCGACAAGCTGCGGAGCGCGCTGTGACGATCGCGTATGTTCGCCCGAACCGGATGGACTACTACATGGGGATCGCCATGGCAGTCCGCCGGCGGGCCAACTGCGTTGGCAATCGCGTAGGCGCGATTCTGGTACTCAACGACCGCATTGTCTCCACCGGTTACAATGGCACGCCGCAGGGAATGCCGAACTGCGACGAGGGCGGCTGCGAACGCTGCTCCAACCGCGCGCGCTACTCAACGTCGCAGGGATACGACGTCTGCATCTGCGTGCACGCCGAGCAGAACGCGCTGATCAGTGCGTCGCGCTTCGGCACACCCGTCGAAGGGGCGGTCCTCTATTCGACGATGCGGCCGTGTTTCGGCTGCGCGAAGGAGCTGCTCCAGGCGAGGATCGCCGCCGTGTACTACCTGCACGAGTGGGAGCATCCGGACGCGGGACTCTGGCGGCAGTACCAGCTGCTGCAGCAGCGATTCCCGGGCGGCGTGCACCGCGTGCCGGTCGAGGATCCGGAGGCGGCGTGGGCGGTGAGCAGCCTGCGCACCCTCGACACCGGCCACACCGTCTGAACGGTTACACCGTGACTCCGGTTTTCCGCACAGTCCTGCTCCTGACACTCAGCAACATCTTCATGACGTTCGCGTGGTATGGCCACCTGCGGAACCTCTCCGACAGAAAGCTGTGGATTGCGGTGCTGGTGAGCTGGGGCATCGCGTTGTTCGAGTACATGCTGCAGGTACCGGCGAACCGCATCGGACACAGCGTCATGACCCTCGGTCAGCTGAAGATGCTCCAGGAGATCATCACGCTCTGCGTCTTCGTACCCTTCGCCGTCTACTACATGAAACAGCCGCTCCGCATGGACTTCCTCTGGGCCGGACTCTGCATGCTCGGCGCGGTATACTTCATTTTCCGCGGGCATCCCGCATAATTCAGGACCGCGGCGGGCTGCGGCGGGCTGCGGACAGCAGCGAACCGCGGCGAACCGCCGCGTTGATTTCAGTATGGAATGGAGACCGAGATGAATCGATACATGAAGACCGGCGCCGCGATCGCGCTGATAGCCGTTGTCACGGCGGGTGCGACGTGGGTACCGCGCTGGGGCTACCGCGGCCACGAGCTCACGGGCTACGCGGCGGCGACGAACCTGCCGAAGGCGATGCCGGAGTTCTTCCGCGAGGCGAGGAAGCAGCTGGAGTATCTGAATCCCGAGCCGGACCGCTGGCGTCTGCCGGACTCGATCGCGCAGGAGATGAACCGCGCGTTCAGCAACGACCACTATGTGGACCTCGAGGTGCTGTCGCCGTATGTGCTGGAGGCGCGGGACCGCTGGGAATACCTGAAGCGCGCTCAGGCATCCGGTGTGAAGGATGCACGCGACGCCGGCTTCGTGCAGTACCGGATCCTCGAGCTGTACCAGCGTCTGGAGCGCGAGTTCGGCCTGTGGCGCGTGGAGCGCAACAAGGACCGTCGCGAGCTCATCGAGGAGCGCATCCTGAACGATGCCGGCCTGCTGGGTCACTACGTGGCGGACGCGGCGAACCCGCACCATACGACCGTGCATCATGACCGCTGGGCCGCGGGCTACCCGAATCCGAACAACTACACGACGGAGCGCGGCTTCCACAGTCGGTTCGAGTCCGTGTTCGTCGAGAACAACATCCGGAACAGTGATGTCCTGCCACTGGTCAGGCGCGAGCCTCGCGAAATCAGCGACGTGCGCGCGGGCGTCATGCAGTACATCCAGACGTCGCACGCGCTGGTGCCGCGGCTCTACGACCTCGACAAGCAGCAGGCGTTCACGGCAGACAATAAATCCGAAGTGCACAAGGCGTTCGCGGTCGGCCGCCTCGTAGCGGGCGCGGACATGCTGCGCGACCTGTGGTGGACCGCGTGGGTCCACAGCGCCGAGACCGCGAAGGGCACGAACTGAGAAGCGAATGCGATGATGACGTCGACTACACTGGAGATCCGATCATGAGAAGGTCCCTGCTGCGCACCACCACGCTGTTCCTGTCGTTTGCGCTCGCGGCATGCGCAACGCAGCCGGAAGTGCAGCGACTGCCGCCGGTCCGAACTATTTCCGCGGAGCCTGCGAGTCCGGCGTCGCATGAAACCGTGCGTGCCGAACACGGCATGGTGGTATCCGCGACCGGTGTGGCGAGCGAAGTGGGGCGAGACGTGCTGCGCGCGGGCGGAAACGCGGTGGACGCCGCGGTGGCCACGGCGTTCGCGCTCCAGGTCACGTTCCCGTGGGCGGGCAACATCGGCGGCGGCGGCTTCATGGTGATCCGTATGCCTGACGGCAGGGCGACCACGTTCGACTTCCGCGAGAAGGCGCCGCTCGCCGCGCACCCGGACATGTTCCGCGACTCGACCGGCCAGTATTCGTCCGCAATCCATCACAACAGCCACCTGGCCGTCGGCGTTCCGGGCTCCGTGGCAGGGCTGGCAGCGGCGCACAGGAAATATGGCAGGCTGCCATGGGCGGAGCTGGTCAGGCCGTCCGTGAAGCTGGCGGCGGACGGCATTACCGTAACGCCGAGCCTGGCGCGCTCGCTCAGCGGTTCCATGCGCAGCTTCCAGCGTTACCCGGCCACGGTCGCAGCATACTCGAAGAACGGCGTGCCGTACGAAGCGGGCGAAACCTGGAAGCAGCCCGATCTCGCACGCACACTGACGCGCATCATGGAGCAGGGGCGCGACGGCTTCTACAGGGGCGAGACCGCGAAGCTGCTTGCGGACGAGATGCGGCGTGGGGGCGGCATGATCACGGAGGAGGATCTCGCGAAGTACGAGGCGAAGGAGCGCCCTGCCATTCACGGCACGTACCGCGGCTACGACGTGATCGGCATGTACCCACCGAGCAGCGGCGGCGTCGGTCTCATCGAGATGCTGAACATCCTCGAGGGATTCGATCTCAGGTCGATGGGTCATAACAGTCCGGCGTTCATCCATCACGTGACCGAAGCGATGCGCCGGGGATACCGCGACCGCGCCAGATTCCTCGCCGATCCCGACTTCAGTGAAGTGCCGATCAAGCGGCTGACGAGCAAGGAGTACGCGGCGGAGCTGCGGAAGACCATCGATCCGAAGCGTGCTTCGGTTTCCAGGGTTGAAGACATCAACGTCGGGGCAGAAAGCGACTACACCACGCACTTCTCCGTTGTCGACCAGAACGGCATGGCAGTGGCACTGACGACGACGCTCGAGGCGGGGTACGGCTCCAAGATCACCGTGCCGGGAGCGGGTTTCCTGCTGAACAACGAGATGGGTGACTTCAATGCTGCGCCGGGTCTGACGACGGAGAACGGACTCATCGGCTCGACGCCGAACCTGGCGCGGCCGCAGCAGCGCATGCTGTCCAGCATGACGCCGACCATCATCGCGCGGGACGGCAAGCTCGTCGCAGTGATCGGCAGTCCGGGTGGCCGCACGATCATCAATACCGTGCTGAGCGTTGCGCTCTCGATCATGGACTTCAACATGCCGATCCAGGAGGCCGTGAACGCCGGGCGTCTCCACCACCAGTGGCTGCCGGACCAGCTCACGATCGAGGACAACGGCGTGAGCGAAGAAACGGTCGCGGCACTGAAGGCAATGGGCCACAACGTGCGCATGTCCGGCAGGCAGGGCAGTGTGCATGCGATCGGAATCGAGAACGGCACCCGCGTGGGTGCGCCGGACAAGCGCGATGCCGACGGCAGCGCAGCAGGACACTGAAACACGGAATGAATCGATGATGCCGGACAGAACCAGAAACGTTTTTCTTGCGACGGCGGTCGCGTGCGTCACCTACACAGCGGCGGCGTGCGCGCCTGCCGGCACAGCCACACCGAACGGCGGTGTGTCCGCAAGTGTCGCAGGCGTGGACTCCGCGCGGCTGATGCGGACCATCAGCGTTCTCGCACACGACTCGATGGAGGGGCGGGCGACCGGTACGGCAGGTGGCCGGAAAGCGAGGAGCTTCCTGGTCGGTGAGCTCGAGCGGCGGGGTGTGGCGCCGCTCCACGCGAGCGGTTACGTCCAGGAGTTCCGCATGGCCGGCCGGCAGGGCGCCGACAGCGTGACGGGCGCGAACATCGTCGGCGTCATCCGCGGGACGCGCACGCCGGATCGCTACATCGTGGTGTCAGCGCATTACGACCATCTCGGCGTGCGCAACGGCGATGTCTTCAATGGCGCGGATGACAACGCTTCCGGCACGGCGGGCATCCTCGAGATCGCGAGCTGGTTCACAGCGCACCCGCCCGCCAGCTCGGTCATCATCGCACTGTTCGATGCAGAGGAGCGGGGCCTGGTGGGAGCGCGGCGGTTCGTCGCGGCCGGGGTGCCGCCGAAGGACGCCATAATCCTCAACGTGAATCTCGACATGGTGGGGCGGAACGCGAACAACGAGCTGTATGCATCCGGCACAGCGCGCTATCCCGCGCTGCTGCCCTATGTTCAGGCCGCGGCCGGCCGCAGCAGCATCAAACTTCTCACCGGCCACGACATCCAGGGCACCGGCGGCGAGGACTGGACGTCACAGTCGGACCAGGGCGCGTTCCACAGCGCGGGGATCCCGTTCCTCTATTTCGGTGTGGAAGACCATCCGGACTATCACAAGGCGTCGGATGAGATCACCGGCATCATGCCGGGGTTCTACGCCAACGCCATCCGGACGATTCTGGATGTAGTGAAGCAGATCGACAGCGGCCCGCCGGCGCGTTAGCCGGCGGTTCCCCCGTCTGTTCAGCGCGCCGGCGGCCCGCGCTGGACAGTCGCCCCGCCGACGTCGATCTCCTCGAGGCCGGAATCCCGCACATTCGTCCGCATTGCGGGGTGCGTCCGCCAGAGGTACGCGCCGACTGCGATCATGCCGAGCGCGTTCGAGATCAGAACCGCCCAGATCGGCACTTCGTCCAGCAGCCAGCTCGCGCCGATCATCATCATGCCGAGCACGAAGACCTCGCTCACGACCAGCAGCACGCCGAGACCGAGCACCACGCGCGGCTCCTCGTCAGCCCAGTTGAAGATCCAGGATGCAACGAAGCCCACCAGCGCGAATGCCGCCAGGTGCAGCACGGTGTAGCCCGCAACCGTGCCGATCGTGATCTGCACATCCTCGACACTGCGCGCGCCCAGGAAGAAGATCGAGCCCAGCGCGCCGGGCGTGAAGAACATTCGGCCCTGGAACAGATCGAGAACCAGGAACCACGCAGCTACCGCCGCCGCCCCCGCGGCGCCGGCAATCAGACCTTCACGGACGACGGAATGCTTGTGATCCATACCCGTCCACCTCCACACACGATTCTGGACTGTTCAGCCGCGCGGCCGAAAACCGCGTGCCTGCCCTGCAAGGATCAAGCGAGAAGTTTGTCAGCCACCATTACCAGCAGCAGCAGCGGCAGATACACGATCGAGCCGAGGAAGACGCGAACGGCACGCGCATCGGAAGGAGACGCGGCCAGAACGAGCATGAAGGCGAGGAAGCCCGAACCCAGAAACGCCGCGGCGGCAGCGTATCCTGCGCCCACCAGTCCCACCTCGGCGGGGATCAGGCTCACTACCAGCAGAGCGATGCCGTATCCCACCATGTAGCGGCTCGTTCGCACACCAGCCGGATCATTGTCCGTGATCATCCGGAAGCCCGCGTCGCGGTAGTCCTTCCGGTACATCCACGCCAGTGCGAAGAAGTGCGGCATCTGCCAGAGGAAGAGGATGGCGAAGAGGGCGAGGCCGCGCGCATCGAATGGACCCTCGGCCGCTGTCCAGCCGGCAAGAATCGGGAGTGCGCCGGGGATCGCGCCGATGACGGTGTTATGCCACGTGACCCGCTTGAGCGGCGTATAAACCGCCACATAGGTCACCAGTGAAAGCGCGACCAGGCACATGGTCAGCGCGTTCACGAAGACCGCGAGATGGACGAGACCCACCAGGGAGATGCCGGCGGAGAAGGCGAGGGCACGACCAGGTGTGATCTGGCCGGTCGGGATCGGGCGGTCCGCCGTACGGCGCATGCCCGCGTCGATACGCCATTCCAGCCACTGATTCAGGCCGCACGAGCCGGCCGCAACCAGCGCCATCCCGAACAGCGCGTGGAGCAGACCTGGAATCGCGATCACGGAGCCGCTCGCCATGACGTAGCCGGCCGCCGCGGTAATCAGCACCATCCGGACGATGCCGGGCTTTGTCAGCTCCAGGTATGCCGCCGGCAGGCTGCGGGCCTGCGGCCGGGCACCCGCACTGTCTCCAGCCCCGGCGACCGGCACTGTCGTCATATCAGCCGCCGGCACGGGCGCCAGCGGTTCCTGCGCGATCATCGAATTCACTCTCACACGGGTTCGGGACCCGTCAATATAACCGCGCCGGCCTCCGACGCCGATCCGTAGCCCGCCGCGCCCGGATCCTCACCCGCCGTCACACGCACCGCGCAGTACTTGAACTCCGGAATCTTGCCGTACGGGTCCAGCACCGGGTTCGTCAGGATGTTCGCGGCCGCCTCCACGTAGCAGAACGGCATGAACACCGCTCCGCGCGGGATCCCCGGGTCCCGGCGGACGTACGCCGAGATCGCACCACGCCGGGTCTCCAGGGTCAGCGTTTCGGCACCATCCAGGCCCAGCAGCGTGATATCCACCGGGTTCACGCTCACCATGGCAACGGGCTCGATCGCATCCAGCACCTCCGACCGCCGGGTCATGGAGCCGGTGTGCCAGTGCTCGAGCAGCCGGCCGGTCAGGAGGACGAACGGGTATTCGTCGTCAGGTACCTCGTCCGCCGGCATGAACTCCGCCGGCGCGAATCGGCCCCGGCCGTCGGCGGTCGGGAAGCGGTCGGTGAAGATGACCTCGTCGCCGGGGTCGCCCTCCTTTACGCAGGGGTACGTGACCGCACTCTCGCGCTCGAGGCGTTCCCACGTGATGCCGGCGCAGCTCGGCACGGCCTTCCGGATCTCGTTCCAGACGTCCGCCGGCCCGCCATAGCTCCAGGAGCAGCCGATGCGGCGCGCAATCTCCTGGATGATCCACAGGTCCTGTCGTGTATCACCCGGGAGCTGCAGCGCCTGCCGACCGAGCTGCACGCGCCGGTCCGTATTCGTGAACGTGCCGGTCTTCTCCGGGAAAGCCGATGCCGGAAGAATCACGTCCGCGAGTGCGGCCGTCTCCGTGAGGAAGAGGTCCTGGACGACGAGCCAGTCGAGGGATGCCATGGCTTCGCGCGCGTGCTGCACGTCCGGGTCGGACATCGCGGGGTTCTCGCCCATGATGTACATGCCGCGGATGTTCTTCTTCTTCGCCTCGTGCATGATCTCGACAACGGTCAGTCCGCGTTCAGGATCGAGCTTCGTGCCCCAGAGCTTCTCGAAGAAAGCGCGCACGCCCGGGTCCGTGACGGACTGGTAGTCCGGATAGAACATCGGGATGAGTCCGACGTCGGACGCGCCCTGCACGTTGTTCTGGCCGCGCAGCGGATGCAGGCCGGTGCCACGTCGCCCGATCTGGCCGGTCATCAGTGCGAGCGAGATGAGGCAGCGCGCGTTGTCCGTGCCGTGCACGTGCTGCGAGATGCCCATTCCCCAGAAGATCATCGAGTTCTTCGACGTCGCGTAGAGACGCGCCGCGGCGCGGATCTCGTCGGCGGGAACCCCCACCACATACTGCATCGCTTCGGGGCTGTACGCGCGCAGTGTGCGCTCGAGATGGTCGAACCCGGCGGTGCGGTCCCGGATGAACGCCTCGTCCGTCAGGCCCTCCTCGATGATGACGTGCATCATCGCGTTCAGCAGTGCGACGTCCGTGTCGGGCTTGAACTGCAGCATGTGTGTCGCCAGCCGTGCGAGCTCCGTACGGCGTGGATCCATCAGGATCAGCTTCGCGCCGCGCTCGATCGCGTTCTTCATGAACGTCGCGGCCACCGGGTGATTCACGGTGGGGTTGGAGCCGATGATGATGAAGCAGTCGGCGTATTGCACGTCGCTGACGGGATTGGAGACCGCGCCGGACGCGACGTTCTCCATCAGTGCAGCGACCGACGACGCGTGACACAGGCGTGTGCAGTGGTCGACGTTGTTCGTGCGGAAGCCGGTGCGCACCAGCTTCTGGAACAGGTATGCTTCCTCGTTGCTGCCCTTTGCCGAGCCGAACCCCGCGAGTGCTTTCGGGCCATAGGTATCGCGGATCGTGCGCAGCCCGTTTGCAGCGACGGCGAGCGCCTCCTCCCATGTCGCTTCGCGGAAGGCCGCAAGCGGGTTCGCAGGATCGAGCAGGTTGTTCGGGTCCTTCGGCACACTGGGCCGGCGGATCAGCGGCTTCATCAGCCGCTGCGGGTGATGCACGTAGTCGAAGCCGAACCGGCCTTTCACGCACAGCCGACCCTGGTTCGCCGGACCCTGCCGGCCCTCCACCTTCACGATATGATTGTCTGCGACGTGGAACTCGGTCTGACAGCCGACGCCGCAATACGGGCAGAGCGAGTCGGTCTTCGCGAGCGGCAGATCGCGCTGCACCGTCTTCGCCGGTGCGGGCACCTTCGGCAGGAGCGCACCGGTCGGACAGGCCTGGACGCATTCGCCGCACGCGACGCACGTGCTCTCGCCCATGGGATCCGCCTGGTCGAACACGATCATCGCGTCACTGCCGCGGCCGGCGTAGCCGATCACGTCATTGACCTGCACCTCGCGGCACGCCCGGACGCAGCGCGTGCACTGGATGCACGCATCGAGGCGAACCTCGATCGCGGGATGCGAGAAATCCTGCGACGGCTGGTCGCGCGGTGTGAAGCGAGGAATGCCTATGTTGAGCTTCGTCGCCCAGTAGCTGAGCTCGGAGTCCGGGTCGTACGCCGGGGACTGCGGTGCGTCTGCAAGCAGCAGCTCGAGCACGAGCTTCTGGGACGCAACTGCGCGGTCGCTGTTCGTCTTCACGTCCATGCCGGTCGTGGGATGACGGCAGCAGGACGGCGCGAGCACGCGCTCGCCAGCGATCTCGACCATGCACGCGCGGCAGTTGCCGTCCGGCCGCATTCCCTCCGTGTAGCACAGATGCGGGATCGACGTGCCGTAACGCTCGGCGGCCTGCAGAATCGTCTCGCCCGGCAGCGCGAGGCACGCGGTTCCGTTCAGCGTGAACTCTACGTGCTCATCGCCCCTCTTCGGCCTGTAGCCGAGGCGTGACTCGAGCAGTGCGACGTTCGATTCGCTGCCCTGCTCGAACAGCGGGTTCGTGCCCGCGCGCAGCGGAGCGCTCGTGCTTTCGCCGTCCTTGCCGCTCACGGCTGCAGCCCTCCGCTGTTGTGTGACTCAATGCCTTCCAGCTCATGCGGGAAGAACCGGACTACGCTCTTCATCGGATTCGGAGCGGCCTGCCCCAGGCCGCAGATCGATGCGTCCGTCATGACCTGCGCCAGGTCGTTCAACAGCGGCAGGTTCCACCGGTTCGTCCTCATCAGCTCGACCGACTTCGCAGTACCGCTCCGGCACGGGGTGCACTTGCCACAGGACTCGTGTGCGAAGAAGTGCATCAGGTTGTGCGCCGCATCCCGCGCACTGTCATGCTGCGACAGGATCACGATCGCGGCGGAGCCGATGAAGCAGCCGTACTGCGCGAGGATTTCGAAGTCGAGTGGGATGTCCGCGAGGCTGGCGGGCAGAATGCCGCCGGAGGCACCGCCGGGCAGGTACGCGTACAGCTCATGACCGGGCAGCATGCCGCCGGCAAACTCGTCCACGAGCTGTCGCACGGTAATACCGTTGGGTGCCGCATACACGCCCGGGTTCTGCACGCGGCCGCTCACGGAGAACAGACGCTGACCGGTTCTGCCGTTGCGGCCTTCATGGCCGAACCGGTTGAGGCGGTCCTCGAGGATCGACCGCAGCCAGTATGCGGTCTCCACGTTCTGGACGAGTGTCGGCAGACCGAACACCCCGGCATTCGCAGGAAACGGCGGACGCAGCCGTGGCTCGCCGCGCTTGCCTTCGATCGACTCGATCAGTGCGGTCTCCTCGCCGCAGATGTACGCGCCTGCCCCACGCCGGAGATGGATGCGCGGCAGCCGGCACGGCGGGTCCGCCTCCAGCGCCGCGATCTCGCGCGTCAGGATCTCGCGGATGCCCGCGTATTCGTCGCGGAGGTAAATGAAGACATCGTCGGCTTCGACAATCCACGCGGCGATCAGTGCACCCTCGATGACGCGATGCGGGTCGCGCTCGAGACAGTAACGGTCCTTGAAGGTGCCGGGCTCGCCCTCATCGGCGTTGATCGCGAGCACGCGCGGCTTCCGCTCACTGCGGACGAACTTCCACTTCCTCGCCGTCGGGAAGCCGGCGCCGCCGAGACCGCGCAGCGTGGCAGCCTCGACGGCCGCGATAATGTCGTCGACATCACGGCGGTCCTCGACACAGTCGGTCAGGACTGTGTATCCGCCGGCCCAGCGGTAGGCGTCGTATGCCTCGTACTCCGCGGGGGGCGGCTCGACCTGGTCGGCGAGAACAGCCTCCTCGACGGACGCTACCGTCGCGGCATGAACCGGATTGCGTCCGACGACGGCAACCGGCGCATGCTCGCAGCGGCCGACGCACGGTGCGGCAATCACGCGCACGTTGGTGTGGCGATCTGCAAGTTCGGCCAGCAGGCGGTTGGCCCCGGCGAGATGACACGAGATGGATTCGCAGACACGGATCGTCAGCGGCGGCGGCGGTGCACTGCCCGGACGCACGACGTCGAAATGATGATAGAACGTCGCAACCTCGTAGACTTCCGTCTGCGCGAGGTCGAGAATCTGCGCGAGTGCTGCCATGTGGGCGACCGATACATGACCAAAGCGGTCCTGTATCCGGTGCAGGTGCTCGATCAGGAGGTCAGGCCGACGTGCAAGATCCGCGGTGACGGACTCCACATCCGCGAGCGCGGCCGCGTCCACCTGCCGCCCCTTGGGTACCGGGCGCATCCGCACGCCGCCCGCGCCGCGGCCACGCCGCCGGCTGCCGCCCCCCTCCATCTCCTGATCGGCCGTGCTCATTGCATCATCCCAGCATGTCCAGACATTCACTGATCGAATGCGCGACGCACGTGAAGGACGGTGTGTCGCGCAGCGTATACATGCTCGCTTCCGTCAGCCGCAGCGCCATCAGAAGATCGAGGAAGCGCGAGACATGGTCCGTCTCGAATGCAACGACGAACTCCTGGTCGTCCAGCCCGTAGCTGTACGTCGTATTCAGCTTCACGTCCGGCCACTGATGGCCAACCCGGATGTGCTCGTCCATCAGGCGCTGACGCTCCTCATGGGACAGCGCGTACCACGCGCGGGTCTTCACGAACGGATAGACGAACACGTACTTCGAGCCCTGCGGATTGATCGCGATGCGCGCGCGGTCGAGAACGGCGTCACCGCCGTACTTCGCCAGGTATTCTTCCTCGTAACGATTCTCGTAGATCGAGCGGCGGGTGAGCGCGAAGTATGAATAGGGCCGCGTGAGATAGGCGCCCAGGCGGGTGCGCAGGATCTCGCCGCCGAGCTGCTCCAGATGATCGTACTCACGCGACGCCTGCCACAGCATGAAATCGCAGTCGCCGCGCGTGCCGACCATTGAATAGGAGTAGACCATCGAGCGGCGGCCCGCCTTCTCGATGACGTCGATGAACTCTTCCTTGTGCGCTGCACGGTCCGACGGCGTCAGGCGACGCCATGTCGGATCTATCTGGTAGAAGCCGAAGCGCACGAACTCGCGCTCCTTGCCCTTTTCCTGCTCCTGACGGATCTGCTCGATTGCATCTACATCCAGCGCAGGACGCTTCGGAAATCCCGGGCGTGTGCCGCGCGGCTCATTCGCTGTATGACCTGACATGTCAATTCCTTCCTTCGACCGGCTGCGCGCAATGCGGAGCCACACCCAAGTTGCGAAGAATAGACACGTTGCCGCAACCCGATGTTACATTCCGCGCATGAAGAGCCGAATCCGACGCGTATCCCTCGTCTGTTGCGCGGCCGCCGCCGCACTCACTGCCTGCTCCATTCCGCGCTGGCCGGTTGCGGGTACCATGACTTCGCCTTTCGGCTTCCGCATGCGCGGCTGGAGCCCGGACATCCACGAAGGCGTCGACGTCGCCGCGCGCGAAGGAACCCCCGTAAAGGCGATGAAACGCGGCACCGTCATCCAGGCCGGACAGATGACCGGATACGGCCTCGCCATCGTCATCGAGCACGGCGCCAACCTCCGCACCGTCTACGGTCACCTCTCCCGCATCGCCGTCCGCCAGGGCGAGCGCGTCGACGGCGGACAGGTCATCGGCAACGTCGGCAGCACCGGCAACGCCACCGGACCGCACCTCCACTTCGAAGTATGGCGCTACGGCCGACCCGACGACCCCGTCCCCCTCCTCGGCGGTTTCCCGCCACCCGGCCGCTAAATCCCGGCCGATATTAGAAAAAAAAGAACAACGGAAAACAGATTCAATCACAGAGGACGGGGAGGAGAAGGAGAAGTACGGGGAGGTTGCTCGTGCTCCCAGTCCTCCGGCGCACTCCCCGTCCTCTGTGACTGATTCTGTTTCTTTTTCTTCTCTAACAACGAACGGGGGTCAGCCGAGCGTGCCGCGGATGAGCTCTTCCTGGGCGAGGGTGGCGCCGTAGAGGACGGGGCGGCGGTTCGCCCAGCGGTGGTCGAGGAAGTCGGCCAGCTCGCGTCGGGTGCGTTCAGCGGGCCAGTCGAGGAGCTCGGCCATGATGTGGGCCGCAGGAGCCGCGCAGTCACTGCCGTCACAGCCGCCCGCGCCGATGTGGACGTGGCGGCGGAGATCTTCGAGCGTGCGGCAGCCCTCGACCTGGACGGCATACCGGATTTCGGCGCGGGTCACCGCCTCGGCGCGGCACACCGGGGCGAGCTCGTCCGCCGTCGCATGGAGAAAGATCTCGAGGATGCGCCCGCCAACCCGTCGCCAGATCCGTTCGAGTGCGGTCTGGGGGAGCTGGATGACGCGGGCGAGCGCGCCGAAGTCGGGCTGTTCCTGTGCGCCGGGCAGGGGCTCGCTGCCTGTGCGGCAGAGTGCCGGCGGCCTGCCGAGCTGTTCGAGGATGTGGTCGACGGCCTCCTCGGACTGGATCCGGTAGGCGGCGAGCTTGCCGCCTACGATGGAGATGAAGCCGCCGATGCCGTCGCGCTTCGAGTGGTCGAGAACCTCGTGGCGGCGGGAGAGGTCGTCGGCATCGACGCCCCACTCGAAGAGGGTGTTGCGTACGCCGGCCCATGCCCGGAGCGGGCGCCATTCGCGAGTCTGCGGCAGGGCGTGCGCGGCGGACTCGATGACGTAGGCTACCTCATCGGCCGTGATCTCGAGGTCTACGGCTGAGGGATCGCCATAGTAGTCGTCGTCGGTGGTCCCGACGATGGTCTCGGCGCCGTGCGGCACCAGGAACATGGTGCGGCCGTCCTTCCCCTCGAGGATCATCCCGTAGTTGCCGATGCGCCGCTCGAACGTGACGTGCACGCCCTTGCCGGGGCGCATCTTCACCGCAACATCCCCCATTGCCGCGACGCGGTCGGCCCACGGCCCGCCGGCGTTGACGACCAGCCGCGCCTCGACATCCCACTCCCGCCCTTCAATGAGATCGCGCGCGCGTATACCGCGGACGTCACGGCCGGAGCGGAGCAGCTCGACGACCTCCGTGTGCGTGAACAGGTCGGCCCCGTGCTCCTTTGCATCGAGTGCATTGAGGGCGGCGAGCCGGAAGACGTCACAGCCCCATTCGTCGAGGGTGAGCGCGCCGATGACCTCGGGCGCGAGTCCGGGCTCGATCGCCTTCGCCTCCTCGGCCGACAGCCGGGTGTGCCGGAGACCGCCCTTCATCTTCGCATAGGGGTCGTACGCGGAGAGGAACGCCTCGGTCGCCTCGGTCATGAAGCGGCTGCCGGGGTAGAGCGGCCAGAGGAACGGGATGCGCCAGGTGAGGTGAGGCGCGATCTTGCGGATGCGGCCGGCATCCTCGGAGGAGTGCCGGGTGGTCGGCACGTCGTAGAGCAGGTAACGTACGCCGCCGTGAATCATGCGGGTGGAGCTGCCGGTGGTGCCGGCGGCCCAGTCCTCCCGCTCGAAGAGTGCGACGGAGAGACCGCGCAACGCGGCATCGCGCGCAATGCCGGCGCCGTTGATGCCGCCGCCGATGATGGCGATGTCATAGACCATAACCCCAAGCTAGGCGGGCGCATACATGATTGCAAAGCGATACGGGAAGAGCGTTCAGAGCGTGAACCCGGAGTTCGATGCCGTGGCCATGAACGAGATCGGGTTCCGGCGGGACCAGGCCTGGTCGATCGAGACGGAGACTTTCCAGGCGACGTACGAGCGGGTGGGTGAGCACCTCCTGACCGGCAATACGGAAGGGGATACGCAGCAGGAGGTGGAGTCTGCGCTGCTCGCGGCCCTGCTGGCCGACCTGCGGGCAGTCGAGGCTGACGCCGCCGATGGCGACGTGCTGCTGGTCGAGAACGAGAGCGGCGTCGATTACCCACGCCTGCACAGCACCCAGCGCACGGTCGTCGTCGGCTTCGAGAACCGGCTCCATTTCACCTACACCGTCGACCCGCCGATCCGCATCGGCGTCTACCGCCCGAAACGCGCATAACAACACACATGCGCCTGCCGCCGACGTACGAGCGCCACACGCAGGGTGCTGCAGAGATCATCACGACGCACCGTGACGCGGAGTTCGTGCGCACAGCAATCCGTTCGGCGGGATCACTGCACAGCTTTGCCGCGCGGCGCCACGACGCTATTGCACTGGCTGGACGGGGGACCGCATACGCCATTGCGGCGCAGAACGAACGCTGGGTGGTGCGTCACTACCAGAGAGGCGGCGCGATCGCGGGATGGCTCGGCGATCTGTACCTGCGCGGTGGCGTAACTCGACCGGAGGGAGAGCTGGTGGTAAGTGCGGCAGCGCGCGCACGCGGAATTCCCACACCGCGCGTCGCTGCCGCCGTTACGTACGCGGAGGGCGCGTTCTACCGCGCCGACCTCGCCACTACATACATACCCGACGCGACGGACCTCGCCGTCCTCACGCTCGGCGAGCAGGCCTGGGCGACGGACCTGCGCGTCGCCGCGTGGCGCAGTGCGGGGGAGGTGCTGCGCATCTGCTTCGACGCAGGGCTGATTCATCCGGATCTCAACCTCAAGAACATCCTGGTTCAGCGCACCGTCACGGGTGTTACCGCATACGTGATCGACCTCGACCGCGCGCGCATCGCGCAGCGCGTCTCGCCGTCACAGCGAACGCGCATGCTGGCGCGTTTCGACCGCTCCCGCATCAAGATCGAGACGCGCACGGCGAGGAGTGTGACGGATGAGGAGCGGCACGCGTTCGTGGAAGGGCTCGGCGAATGACCGACCACGAGCGCCTGGTGATCGCACCGCCGAAGACCATCGCCATTGTCATGCTGAGCGCGCTGGGGGATGCTGTGCATGTGCTGCCCGTCGCGAACGCGCTGAAGCGCGCGTGGCCGGACACGCACATCACGTGGATCATCCAGCCGGTGCCCCACAAACTGGTCGCCGGCCACCCCGCCATCGATGAGTTCGTGCTGTTCCATCGCCGGCGCGGACGG
>DASUXU010000127.1:0-2585 GCA_036377735.1 Longimicrobiales bacterium | reverse complement strand
GCTGACCCCTGGAGGGAGACCCTGAAATGCGTCGAGCCATTGCAGTCATCGCAGGGCTGCTGGGTGCGGGTGCCTGCGCTGTTGCGCAGAACACCGCACCGCGTGATGCGGGAGCGGATCCGCTCGCGGTAGTCGCACGGGCGGACCAGCTCGCTGCGCGCCCCCTCTGGCCGGGATTCGAGCCAGGGAGCACCCCGGTTGCCGTGTACGATGGAAATCGAACGCTGCTGTTCAGGCATTCGTCGCCGCCGGAGGGTTTCGAGGCGTTGCGGGACCACCCTGACATCCTGGTATACGAAGGCCGCCATCCCGCAGTGACGGCGAACAGCAGCGCGGCTATCGGTGGCGTGTCGACTGCCACCCTGATGCCTGGGGCGCAGGCCTCATCGGTCACGTCGCGCGCGGGTGTTCTGATCCATGAGAAGTTCCACGTCTTCCAGCGCAGCCATCATCCGGGCTGGAGCGCGAACGAAGTCGAGCTGTTTACCTATCCTGTGGATCGCGCCGACCTGCTCGCGATTCGGGAGCTGGAGACCGAAGCGCTTCGGCGCGCACTCGAGGGTAGTGATGCGGACCGAACCGGCTGCTGGGCGCGTGCGGCAGTGGACCTGCGGCGCGAGCGGTTCGCACTCATGCCGGCTGGTGCGGTTGCGTACGAACGCGGAACCGAGCTGAACGAGGGGCTCGCAACATACGTCGAGCGGCTCGCTACGGGCGAATGGAATGATGCCTCATTGCGTAGTGGGTTCCCACCCGATGCTGTGCGACAGAAGGCGTACGAGACCGGCGCCGCGATGGGTCGCCTGCTCAGCCGCCTCGACCCTGCGTGGCCGCAGGACCTGGAGCGGAATGACTCAACGCCGCTCGACGTCCTGCTCGAACGTGCTGCCGCGGTTCCAGGCACCGTCGCCTGCGCGTTCACTGCTGCCGAACGCGAGCGCATGGGGGCGGAAGCGGCGGCTGCAGTGGAGGGGCTGCACACCCGTCGCATGGCGGCGCGCGCTGCGTTTCTGGAACAACCGGGCTGGAGAATCGTCGTCGAAGCGCCGTCCGCTCCGCTTTTCCCCCAGGGATTCGATCCGCTCAACGTCAGCGTCGTGACGCCGTCCGAGGTGCTGCACACGCGCTTCGTGAAGCTCGGCAATGCGGCGGGAGAGATTGAAGTGATGGGGCGGGGGGCCATGACCGAGGCGGCCGGGGATCATCCGCTCTTCAACGGCGTGCGCACCCTCACCATCACGGGTCTCGCCGCTGAGCCTGCCATCATCGAGGCGGACGGTCTGGCGACAATAAAGTCCGAGGCCATCGCCGCACAGTTCCGGGGTGCGACGGTGCGCCGTACCGGTCAGACCGTGATCATCCGGCTACCGGGGTCGTGAAGGGACCGCTGCTGTCTCTATTCCGGCGGGAGTGCCAGCTTCACACGCCTGATGAAGTTGCAGAATTCGGACAGGTAGTTCCGGAGGAACTCCTTCGTGTCCGCATTCGTGACCTCGCCGTCATCCGTGATGAGGCCCGGTGTGAACTGGATGTAGGCTTCGATGGAGTTCATCTGCGGCGAGTTGCAGAAGGCGAGGATGCTGCGGAGGTGCTGCTGCCCGACGGCCGTACCGATCTTGCCGGGCGACGTGCCGATGGTGCAGGAGGGTTTGCGCGTGAACGCATTCGTGCCATAGGGCCGGCTGGCCCAGTCGATGGCGTTCTTGAGTGCGCCCGGAATGGAGCGGTTGTACTCGGGTGTAACGAAGATCACCCCGTCGACTGCGGCGATTTCTTCCTTGAACTTGCGTGCGACGGCGGGATAGTCGGCGTCATAGTCGTAGCTGTACATGGGAAGATCCTTGAAGGAGATCTCCCTGAGAGTCAGGCTGCTGGGTGCGAGGTGAGTGAGAGCGAGGGCGAGCTTGCGGTTGATGGACGCCTTTGCGAGGCTGCCGACGAAGTATCCAGCGGTGTAGGTGACCATGATGCCCTCGAAGCGGAAGTAAAGGTGACGCGCGGCGAGGGAGGGTGCACGGAAGGTGCCAGTCGGCCGATCAGCCTCCGCTGCGGTGAACGGGTACGAGGACGTTGGCGGGAACGTGGTCGCCAGTGCCGAGCTGGCCGTTGCCATTGGCTCCGCCGCACCATGCGTAGCCGCTTACGCCGATGGCGCACAGGTGCTGTGAGCCTGCGGTGAGAGCGCGAACATTGGACGCACCATTGAGAAACGAAGGTGCGCCGCCGGTTGGCAGAACGGCCGCGTCGCCTCCCCAGCAGAAGGTGTTGCGTCCGCTGTCGGTGGCACACGCGAACGCCGGTACCGCGATGGTGGAAGCCCCCATCGATGTTGCGAGGGTGCGTGACATCTCGCGGCCGGTGGCAACACGAACCGGGACGGCGGATGCTGCACCCGCACTGCCGAGCTCGCCCTGCCGGTTCGCGCCCCAGCACCAGACATCGTCGCCGGAGACGCCGCAGACGAAGCGGTCGCCGGGAGCCAGTACATCGAAGGTCAGTCCCCCCGCGACAGCGACCGGTGCGTCGACATCGTCCGTGTCATCGTTTCCGTTCTGCCCCTGGTCGTTCAGGCCCCAGCAGTACGC
>DASUXU010000126.1:0-11475 GCA_036377735.1 Longimicrobiales bacterium | reverse complement strand
GCGCGCGGCGAGGCTGGGACTGGACGCGTTGCAGCTGCACGCGGCGCATGGCTATCTGCTGCACGAGTTCCTGTCGCCGCTGTCGAATGCGCGCACGGACGACTACGGCGGCAGCCTTGCAAACCGTATGCGTTTTCCGCTCGAGGTATTCGACGCCGTTCGCGCCGGGTTCCCCTCAGACCGCCCCGTCTCCGTGCGGGTCTCCGGTACGGACTGGGTGGATGGCGGCTGGGACATCGGCGAGTGCGTCGAGTTTGCGCGCGCGCTCGAGACACGCGGCTGTGCTGCGATCCATGTTTCGAGCGGCGGCCTGTCGCCGGCGCAGCACATCAAGGTCGGTCCCGGCTACCAGGTGCCGCTCGCGCGCGCCATGAAGCAGGGCGTAGGAATTCCGGTGGTCGCCGTCGGACTGATCACGGAGTTCGACCAGGCGGAGAAGATCCTGGCAGACGGGGATGCCGACCTGATCGCGCTCGCGCGCGGGATTCTCTATGACCCGCGCTGGCCATGGCACGCCGCGGCGCACCTGGGCGGACGGGCGAAGGCGCCCAACCAGTATCTTCGCTCGCAGCCGCACGCGCACCGCGACCTGTTCGATACCGGCGAGTAGCCCGTTATACTTCCGCGATCATCCAACGCATTTTTTTTCAGGCGACGTGAGCATGGCGACGCACAAGTTCAGCGGCAATCAGGCAGCATCGACACCGCGCACAGTGGGCTCGTCCGCAGACGAGCGACGTCTGCGCATCGAGTGGATGGACGGCCACGTATCGGAGTTTGATCCGCGCTTCCTCCGTCTCGCGTGTCCGTGCGCTGGCTGCATCGAGGAGATGACCGGCCGGCCGCTGCTGGATCCGGAGAAGATTCCCGCCGATGTATATCTCACCGGTGTGAAGTATGTTGGCCGATACGCGCTGCGCTTCGACTGGAGCGACGGCCACAACACCGGCATCTATCCGTTCGACAAGCTGCGCGACCTCTGCCGCTGCGACGAGTGCAATCCGTGACGCAGCCCGCTCCACCGCCGGAGTCGCCGCCGAAGCGATCTTCGCGAACGCGCTCCGTCACGCAGCGCACGTCGTGGTGGATGTTCCACGGCCACCTCTGGCTCGGCATCATAACCACCGCACTCGTACTGATCATCTCCATCACCGGCATTCTGCTGAATCACAAGCGCGGCCTCGGCCTGATGCCGGACGTGCCGAACGAGGCCGCCGGATCGCTCGATGACGCACTGCCGATCGCGGAGCTCGCGCGCCGCGGCGATGCTGCAGTCGGCGCGGGAATGGCGGGGAAGGGCATCGACCGGATGGACGTGCGTCCCGGTGACGGTATCATCAAGATCCGTTACGACGACGCCGCCGTGACGGAGGCAACCGTCGACATGGTCACCGGTGAAGTGCTGCACGTCGGCGAGCGCAACGACGTGTTCCTGGAGAAGCTGCACTCGGGAGAGATCTTCGGCGACCGCGGCATTCTGCTGTCGGACCTGGCCGCCGTCGCATTGTGCATCCTGCTGATCAGCGGCTACTGGCTGTGGCTCTATCCGCGCCGGCGCGCATGATCGTCCACATGATCGCACTCATTGTCGGCCTGCTGCTCGCGCCCGCCTGGCTCACCTGGCTCGGTCACGGCCTGCGTCAGAAGAACTCGCGCACGCATGCCGTTTTCTGGGGCGCGGTTCTCGGCAACAGCATCGCGCTCATCATCATGTGCGTCGCCCTGTTCACTCCACCTGTCATGTGGACCGACGCCACGCTGCGCAGCCTCGCCATCCACTGGTCGCTGCTCGTCGGGACGGTAGTCGGTGCGGTGATCGGCGGGATGAAACGGGGACACGCGGGTGCTGCGGTTCTGCTGATCCTGCTCACAGCCTGCGGCGAGGACGCCGCGTCAGGCGCTAGAGCAGAGAGCACCGACAGCGCGGGTATCGCAATCGTGCGGAATGCGCGGCCGCGGCACGACACCGCGCAGAGCGTGCGTGAAGCCCTGCGCATCGGTGTGCAGAACGGTGCAGACGAATACCAGTTCTCCCGGATCACCTCACTCGCCGTCGCTACAGGCGGCGACATTTATGTCGTCGACAATGCGGCGACCCGCGTGATGGTGTATGACTCTGCGGGACACCACGTGCGAACGATCGGCCGCTCCGGGAAGGGCCCCGGCGAGTTCGTCGCGCCTCTGCGCATCTGGACCGACGAGGATGGCGTCGCGGTCGAGGACATGAGTGGAGGACGGTTCACGTTGTTCGACCGGGAGGGGAAGGTCCGTACCATCACGCGACTGGACGAGGACAGCACCATGGTATTCCTCGCCGGAAACACGACGCGCGGTTGGGCTGGTGAAATCAGAAGGCTCTCACTGGGCGGGAGCGACAACCAGTGGCGGATGCCGACCCGTCGCATGTGGATCCTCGACCTCGAGCGCCGCACAACGGTCTCACCCATGTACGAGTTACCGGCCGATACGTCCGCGAAGAAGTCAGGCTTCTTCGCCCGCCCGCCGCGCGTCGTTGTCGGACGAAACAATGTCTACGAGGCACTCCAGACCGATCCGTATCGCATCCGCGTGTATGACCTGCACGGCCGGCTGCAGCGTATCATCGAGCGTGACTACAAACCTGTCCGGCCTGATCCCGACTGGTATGATGCTGCAAAGGAGCGCATCGCCAGCAGGACGCCGATGGGGCCGAAGGACGAATGGGATCGCGGCCAGGCGCAGTCATTCGCGCAGATCGACGATCTGAAGGATGCCGAGGAGGACCAGGATATCGCACCCGTCGAGCGGATGATCCCGGCAGACGATGGAACGCTCTGGGTTCAGCGGCTGGATCGCGGCCAGGACCAGGCCGCAAAAATCCTCGAGTACTCAGGCAGGCAGGGACCGTTTCCACGGCCGTACGCTACCACTTGGGATGTGTTCGATGCCGACGGCGTGCTGCGCACGACCGTCGCACTCCCTGAAGGATTCAACCCCCTCGTCGCCCAGGGGATGAGCGTGTTCGGCGTGCAGTGGGACGCGGACGACGTACAGTACGTTGCCCGCTACGTGGTGGATCTGTCGCAAAATTGAAAACGGCCGCCCCGGTTGAACCGGAGCGGCCGCTGTCGTAGCCCGCTTTTGGCGTGCTACAGTCGCCTTAGCGAATGCGGACGACGTTCTGTGCCTTCGGGCCCTTGGGCTCGTCGACGACGTCGAACTCGACCTTGTCGCCCTCAGCGAGGCTCTTGAAGCCGTCGCCCTGGATGGCGCTGTGGTGCACGAAGCAGTCCTTCGAGCCGGACTCCGGCGTGATGAAGCCGAAACCCTTGGTGTCGTTGAACCACTTGACGGTGCCTGTGGTACGCATACTGGTACTTTCCTTTATCTCGGTGATGTCGGAAGCCGGTATGTCCGTACCGATCGATCACCATCTTGTTCTGGCGAGGTCTGAAAGCAAAAGAGGACCGGAGTCGCCCCAGGTCCTCTCGTCGCTGGCCTCGGCACCATGCCGTGGTATTCTCGCCAGTAACGAAGCTATGGAAGGGGCCCCCTCCTGTCAAGGTCGCGGTTTGCGCCCGACCCTTCCGGCACCGGATCTTCCGCCATGCTCTCCCGCCGCTGGCTCCTGATACCCGTCGCACTGCTGGCACTGGCCCCCGGCTGCGGGGACGGTTCTGATGCGGCCTCCCGCGGCGCGAAGCTCGCCCGCACCGACAGCGCCGGCATCCAGATCCTCACGCCCCGGTCACCCGTCTGGGACAGCGGATCTGGCTGGCGCGTGCCGCCCGACCCGGTCGCGGTGATTGGCGCCACAGACGCGGCCGAAGGCGACCCCACGCAGGAGCTCTATAATGTCTGGAGCGCCTACCGGCGCGAGGACGGCAGCCTCGTCATCGGCAACGGCGGCACCTTCAACGTTCGCCTGTTCGACCGCCGGGGAAAGTTCATCCGCGAATTCGGCCGCCGCGGCGGCGGACCCGGCGAGTTCCAGGATGTAAACAGCGTCTTCGCCTGGCGAGGTGACAGCATCGGCGTGTTCGATGGCGTCGCACTTCGAACAACTCTCTATGATGCGTCGGGCAGGTTCGGACGTGTTGTTTCGATGCCGGGCGCGCGACGGCCTCTCGAGCTGTTCGATGTCCTTTCCGATTCGCGCATGGTGGCGATCCTGCCGGAGATGGAGGCCTACACCACGCCGGGCCCGCGACCCCGACGGCAGGACGGCGCCGTCACAGTCGGGTTCATAGGCGAGAAACAGGATACGATCGGCCGCATCTATGTGCAGATGGTCGGACTCGGGGAAGAACACCGGGACTATTTCCCGCCATACGGCTCGATCGCCGTGTGCGGCGATGAATACGTCGAATACCGCACTGATCGCTATGAGATGCGCGCGCATGATTTCAGCGGCACGCTCCTCCGCATCATCCGTCCTGCCATCGAGCCCGAGCCGTTTACGGCGGAGCTGTTCGAGCAGTGGAAGCGGGATTACATGAAGGACATGACAGGGTCGTCCGAAGGTGGCGGCCGCATGCAGCCGGCACTGGTCGAGAAGAACCGCAGGATGCTGGCGGGCGCGCTGCAGCCGTCCGTCATTCCGCCGATCAACTGGCTGACCTGTGACAGGGATGGAAACGCGTGGGTGCGCGAGTACCCGCCGCGCGGTGTGCGGTCGCCGGAGGTCCGTTATTCCGTTTTCACAACCGCCGGCGAGTGGCTCGGCCGCGTTAACATGCCATACAACACGTCGATCATCGAGATCGGATCGGACTACATACTCGCCAAAGATCGCGATGCCGACGGCGCCGAGCTGGTCAAGGTGTACGCACTGGAGAAGTAGCGCGCTACGCGATCTGTCGGCGTCTGGCGAGAACCCACGACAGCACGGCGAGCACGGTGATGAACGCGAGTGACAAGAGCCAGGTACCCGCGGCGAGCTGCGGGCCGGCGGTCCGATGGCCGTACCACTTTTCCGTCCAGTTGTGCATCCAGTCCTCGAGCTCGACGCCGAACGCATCGGCAAACGCTTCCTCCATTGGAAGTTTGCTGGTCCAGAACCGTGCGAACCGTTCGGGGCCGAATTCCTTCTCGACCTGCGCCATCAGCGCGGCGTCACCCCGGCCGAAAACGGACTGATCTCGATACCGCAGACTCGCATATGCCGCAAATGCCCCCGGCCTGACCTTCCAGGGCGGCGCGAGGAGTGCGTCCACGCACGCAGTGTCGTCGTGAGTGAGACACGCTTCGACGCGAGCGTCGTCGATCAGGTAGCGCGCACGTCCGAACAGGTCACGTCGTCGCATCGTGTCGGGCTCGGTCTGCGCATCCACGCCCCGGCTGGCAAAGTAGTAGCCGCCGTCCCTGAGCCATGAATCGATGGACGACCCTGGTGCGCCGTACCTGGCCCAGAAGCGGCAGCCTCCCAGCGGCTCCTGTATCGTGCGGACAATCGGTCCGACGCCTCGCCTCTGAGCACCGAGCACGGGCGCACGGACGCGCGGATCCTTCCGCATGCTCACCGCGGCAATGCAGTAGGGGCCACTTGCATCCGTCCCGGTGAAGAGCAGGTAGAAGTCTGTAGCAGCAAAGGACCGGGCGGCCGGATACTGTCCGTAATTGTCTTCGACCATGAACAGGCCGACTCTCGCGCGCACCGTGTCAATGTCAGCGACATTGGCGCGGGCGACTGCCAGTATCGAATCGGCAGGGTCCTTCATCCATGGCGACACACCTGCTGTCACGCCGTTCTGTGCAGGCAGCAGGCGACGCAGACTATCGCCGAGCATGTACTCTCGATGCTGACGGTGCAGGGACGCTCCCCGCTCACGCAGCTGTGCGATCTCGTACTCGATCGGCGTGCGCGCGGCGAAGAATCCGGGCACGTCCGGTTCCATGTTGAGCGCTGCGCCGAGAATTACGGCGCACGCGGCGCAGAGAGTAAGGATGTATTTCATCCGAGCCGCCAGCGTGTCGAGCGCATCGAGAGCGCGCCGAAAATCATGACCCAAGCAAGGGTAGAGAGCACTCGATGTCCGGCAGTACCGGCTTCACTCGCACGTTCGGCCGTGAGCCCGTCGATCCAGCCGCGCAGCAGCGTGTCCAGCGGCGCACCACCGAGCTTCTCGAGTTCTTCCCCGGCATCCCCGGTCCCACCACTGTTCTTCGCCACCGCACCGGCATCCGCCTGGTCGAGAACGTAGTTCAGAAAGGACGTGCGTACCGGGTCGCCGCGCTCCGACTTACCGGCAGGAAGTCCAAGAACGTCGCGGCACGCAGCAATGTCTCCCTCCATGCAGTGCCGCCCCCGCGCGTCGGGCAAAGTGTCGCCGACGGGAACGACGATGTATCGAATCAGACGGTCCGCATCATTGCGCAAGCCAATCCCGCCACCGCCGGACCAGGCCTGGATTGAGCCCGCTAGATGTGGCTTGAGCAGCTGGGCAAGTGCCATCTCGGCCGTATTGCGTCCAATCACGGGGTCCGGCGTGCGCGGGAACGTGATGATCGCACGCCCGGGCTGTGACGACATGATCCGGAGATTGGAGGCGATATCCGCATTCTGCACCGGCATGAACACGCGCCCGCGCACCACCGAATCGAGCCCGGCGAACTGCGGCTGCCACGTTTCCCACGCATGCTCGAAGTATCCGCGCGTGCGGCGAACATGTGCCGGCTTGCCTACCAGCAGGAACGGGCCGACCGCGACTGTGTCGAGTGGAACCAGTTGCGCGATCGAGTCTGCCGCGCGCTTCGCCGCGGCCTGTGCAGAGTCCTTCCGCATGATCGCCTGCAGGCGGGGAGCGAGACTGTCCATCTGCTCACGCAGACGACGGATCTCCATGTCGTGCGTGCTCTGCGTACCCTGTGCAGCCGCTGTGAACGGCGTCGCAGCCATCACCAGGCACGCCGCGGCGAAGATCAGTCTACGCATCGATGATCAGCCAGTTGCCGCCGAACACGTTGAACGGACCCGGCCAGCGCGCCAGTGCCGTATAAAGCAGCTCGATCGGGGTGACAATGCTGTGGTCGTGCAGCGCTTCCTGCAGAAAGGAAACGAAGACTGTGCCGAAAATCACCACCAGCACGAACAGAACCAAAATGATCGCGGTCGTTCGCACGGTGCTCGACGCGGCCGCAAACGTGGCCGCATAGACGATGGTCGCGGCGAGCAGGAAGCGCGCGACGAATGAGAGTGGATACGCATGCAGCCCGGTTGGCACCGGGGTCGCGGCGAGACCGGCCATTGTCCCGACGGCAAGCGCAATCACCGGAAGCAGCAGCATGGTCATACCCGCGGCGAACTTCAGCATCGAGTACCGGCCGCGCGATACGGGGAGCGACAGCGCGTACACATGACGACCCTGGTGATCCCAGGACCACGCGGTGAGGGCGATCATCACACCGGTGATCAGCGCCAGGAACGGGAACACGAAGGACCACTCGCCCTGCATGTGGATCACCATTGCCGGCGGGACGCGCGTGCCCGCGGGGCCGAATACATCCGCCAGCCGCAGCACGAACAGCGGAAGTCCGAACGCGAGCAGGATCACCGGTGCGAGCGGCCAGCGCACCGTCTTCCAGTGCAGATTCAGCAGCTGGCGATACATGTCGCTCATTTCGTCACCGCCCGCGACGACCGCAGCATCTCCACGAACACCTCCTCGAGATCCATGTCGCTCACCTCGCGCACCGTCGCGCCGGAGCGGTCGAAATACTGTCGCATGTCGTCCTGCCAGCCGTTCACCACCCACGTCTCGCCCGGGCCGAGAGGCTCCGACGTGCGCGACACCAGTCTGAACGGCGCATCCGCCGCGCTCGCAGGCGGATTCGACACGCGGATCCGCATTGCACCGCCCTTGAACTGCTGGAGCGGCATCTCCGCCACGAGGTGACCGTGGTCGAGCACGCCGACCCAGTCGCAGATGCGCTCGAGCTCGTGGATCAGGTGACTCGAGATGAACACCGTGGCACCCGTCTCCGCCACGTAGTCCAGTGATGCCGTCAGCACGTCGCGGCGGATCATCGGATCGAGACCGTCCGTCGGCTCGTCCAGGATCAGCAGGTCGGGCCGCTGCGCCAGTGCGAGCAGGATCATCAGCTTTCCCGTCTCACCCTTCGACAGTTTCGAGATGCGACGGTCCGGACCCAGCGCGAACCAGTCACGCAGCCGCTTCGCCCACGACGCATCCCACCGCTCGAAGAACGACGCATGCATCCGCATCGCCTCGTCGATCGTCAGTGCAGGGAAGACGTGTGGCCGCTCCGGCACGTAGCCGATCCGTGACAGTGCACTCGCGATCTCGCCCGGAATCTTCTTCCCAAGCAGCTCGATCGAGCCCGACGCCGGCCGCGCCATGCCCAGGAGCAGACGGATCGTCGTCGACTTGCCCGCGCCGTTCGGGCCCAGAAAGCCGTAGATCGAACCCGTGGGCACGTTCAGGTTCAGGTTCTCCAGCGCGAACGTCCGGCTCGCGCGGTAGTTCAGCCCGCGCGTCTCAATGGCGTTGCTCATGCACCACCCGCCGCTTCAACCTTCAGCGCCTCGATCAGCTCCTTCGCGCTGATCCCCAGCCGCGCGCCGTCATCCATCAGGCGACGCACCAGCTCCCGCGTCATCCGCTCCCGCTCCCCTGTCCGCCGGATCGCCGGCAGATCCAGCACATACGTTCCGGCTCCATGACGCATTTCCACGAACCCCTCGCGTTCCAGGTCTCGATATGCCTGCACTACCGTGGACGGATTCACTCGCAGCAGCGTCGCAAGCTGCCGCACGGACGGCAGGGACTCCCCGGCCGAATACTCCGACGACGCGATCGCCACCCTCAGGCGGGCGGCTATCTGCTCATAGAGCGGTACCGGACTGCGCGGATCGATGTCGTCGAACACGGGTCTCTTT
Organism: Longimicrobiales bacterium; assembly: GCA_036377735.1. Lineage (GTDB taxonomy): Bacteria > Gemmatimonadota > Gemmatimonadetes > Longimicrobiales > RSA9 > DASUXU01. The sequence goes on along the minus strand of DASUXU010000126.1, from coordinate 2,597 downwards.
CCCCGGAGAAGTGTATCGTTGTTGCGATACAGTAGGACTGAGCAGGGACGAAACGCAAGAGTTTTATCGGTTTGCCTACGGGGACAATGGCTTTTCGAGCCGTTATCTTGTCGGGATGAGACTTTTCCTGGTCGGTTTGAGCGTTCTCAGCCTCGCCGCATGCGGCGGCGATCTGCTGCCCGGCGGTGCATCAGTCACGGACAGCGCCGGAGTCCGGATGGTGACGAGCGACGCACCGCGGTGGCAGGACGGCGGCGGCTGGCAGCTTTCCGGGGATCCGGTGCTGGAAATCCGAAACAGGGAGGGCGCGCCTGCGCTCAGCCAGGTGCAGGCCGCGGTTCGCATGTCCGACGGGCGGATCGCCCTGATCGATGGCGGCACGCAGCAGCTTCGTATCCATGATGGATCGGGCAACTTTTTGAGCGCGGCTGGCGGCCTGGGAACTGCGCCCGGCCAGTCGCGGAACCTCGGCGGCCTCGCCCGCATGCGCGGCGACTCGCTGTTTGCGTGGGATTTCCTCGGCGCGCGCGGCCTGATCTACGACGAACGTGGCACCTTCGTGCGCAACATCGTCCCGGTCATGGGTGCAAGTGAATACCAGGCTGCACGCCTGGTGGAGCCGCTTCCGGATGGCGGATTCATTGGCAGCGCAACGCTCCCGCCACGCCAGCTCGGTGCACTCGGACGCAATGGCTTCTGGGAGGCGTATCTCCGATTCGACGCCAGTGGCGTGCTCGTCGATACGATCGGTGAATACCAGATGGCGCGGTGTCCCGGCCGTCAGCTCGACTGCGCCGCCGGCCCGATCGGGCCGATCGGTCTCGTCGGGCTCGCTGACGACCGCGTGTATTACGGCTTCAGCGAGACGTACGACATCCGGGCATACGGTCTCGACGGGGCGCTGCAGCAGGTCATCCGGCGCCAGGTCGAACCCGTGCACGTGCCGGCCTCGTTCTTCGACACACTCCGCGCGCAGTGGAGCGCCGCACTGCGGCCGGACCAGCAGGCGTCGCTCGACAGATTCATGCGCGACGGCGACTTCGGCACGATCATGCCGCTCTTCCGCTCACTTCACACCGATGCGAAAGGCAATCTCTGGGTCGGCGAAGTGAATGAGCCGTTCCAGCTCCACCTCGTCTTCCGCAGCGACATCGCGCGCCTGCACGGCCCGTCCGATCCCGCGTACTCCGTGTTCAATCCGAAGGGCGAGCTGCTCGGTACGGTGCACGTCCCGCGCGGATTCAGGATTTATGAGATCGGTGACGACTATGTGATTGGCGAGATGGTTGATGAGAGCGGTGCGGAGGTCGTGCGACAGTACGCCCTGAAGAAATAGACGACGCTAGTCCGACCATCCGCGCGCTGCGACGTCCCAGCGCGTTTCGATGCTGTCACCGCGAACGCCGTAGATGAACGGCTGAAGGTTGACGGACACACAGACGTGATTGGGCACAATGCGGACGCGGTCGCCGACGCGCGGCCGCCAGTCCGTGTTCGACAGGTCGAGCAGGCCGTGCTCCTCCGACATTCCCTTGAGTATCACGTCCGGTCGGTCGAGCAGTGCACCGAGTCCGGTTGCCGTGCTGCCGCGCAATTCCTCCCGGAAGATTGACTTCGACCCCGCATCCACCACCGCCTGTCCAGACACCGACGTGCTGACGACGGTCGCAAGTACGCTGTACGCGCAGTCTTCCCACCGGCATGCATCGACGAGCGCGGTCGTGCGGTCGTTGTAGACGTACGTGCCGGGGCGCATCTCGGTGAGGCCCTGCACGCGGTGTGATGCGAATGCGGCCGGTGTCGATCCGCCGCTCACGATCTCCGGCGACAGTCCTGCGGCATTCAATGCGTCCAGGAATTCAGCGAGCGTTGTGTTGAGCGAATCGATGGCGGCGTCCTGCTCGCTGACGTTTTCCCGGATGTGACCGGGATAGAAGAGGATCCCGCGATACCGGAGGCCGTGCAGCTCCTGCACCCGTCGCACGAGTGACGTCGCATGATCAGGCGTCTGAACACCGACGCGGTGCATGCCGGCATCGATCTCGATCAGCACACTGATCTCGACACCACTGCCGCGCACCGCTGCGCCGAGTCCCTCGAGCGCTTCCGCGGAATCGAGCGCAACCGTCAGCTTTGCCGTGCCTGCAATTTCAATCAGGCGACGGAGTTTCGGCGCGCCGACGGGAGGATGGGCGAGGAGGAGGTCGACGCCGAGCGGCGCCATCACCGCGGCTTCGCGCAGTGTTGCGACGGTGAGACCCGCTGCACCACGCCGGATCTGCTCTGCCGCGATGTTCGGCGCCTTGTGCGTCTTGGTGTGCGGCCGCAACGCGATGCGGTGCTGCGCGGAGTACGCCGCCATGCGGTCGAGGTTGGCCTCCATCCGGTCGAGGTCAACCACTGCCGCGGGCGTGATCAGCGAATCCATCGCGCTGCGCTTCCGGTTGCTCCGCTAGTTCCTGCGCAGCGTGAAGTCGGCGATGTGCAGGTCGAGATTGTGATTGATGCGCACGCCGTACGCGCCCTCGGCCGTCATCGGCTGGTTGCGCACGAAGGACTGGACGGTCTTCCCGTTCACCATGTAGTTGATGGCGGTC
>DASUXU010000125.1:0-4798 GCA_036377735.1 Longimicrobiales bacterium | reverse complement strand
CATCTGCGCCTTGAGCTTCCGCTCGTCCGCAATCGCGACGGCCACTTCCTGCTTGGCCTTCGCGAGCTGCTCGCGCATGTCGATGAGGACCTGGTTCAGCATCTTCTCCGGGTTCTCGGCCCGGGCGATCGCCTCGTTGATATTCGAACGGAGGAGCATCGAAAACTTCTGGAAAATCCCCATTTCCTCTATCCTTCCTGTCCGACGGCTACGAGCTCGACCAGCTGAGGCGTGTGGCTCGTGGTGGCCAGCGTGAGGCTCTCGATGGAGCTGCGGAGCTCCCCGAAGTCCAGGTCCGCCAGCTCGAGCGCATGGGACAGCACCACCTCATCGCCCTCGATCCCGTAGCTGCCATGGACGATGTCCGTCGCATTCAGCTCCAGCAGGCGCCGGAAAAGCGCCACGCACCGCGCGTCATCCCCGCCCGGCGGCAGGTCCATGATCTTCAGCCGCATGACCGCCAGGGGCGGCGAATAGCTCACAACGATCGACGTGCTGGCCTGGTTCTCCCCCTGGATTACCCAGATGCCGTCGTCAACCTCGTCATACTCGACGCCGAGCCGCATCAGGTAGCTCTCGAAATCTTCCCGTGTCGTCATTTGGCCATGTCCCGGTTATTGATCCGACCTCAAAGATAGACGCCCGTACGCGGATTTACCATGCTCCGTTTCGGAGGGCCGGGGGCCGTCCGAAACTGCGCATAATGGCTAATGGGCTAATGGCTAATGGCTAACTTGGGTCGCGGGTCTTCGACCGCGGGGACGCGGCGGCGGCCCTGCGGGCGCCGGGCGTCCCTTGCCCGTGCGGAGACGGTGTGACCGCCATCGGTGCGCCGCCCCTCCCCTTTCGACTCGGTGCGCCATAACCTGTCACCGTCCTCATTGGCCTTTGGCATCTGGCCTTCGCCCTCGCCCCCGGGCGCCAGCCCATAGCCATTAGCCCATTAGCCCATTAGCTCATTAGCCCATTAGCCCATTAGCCCATTAGCCCGTAAAAACCACAAACCTTAACCCGCGAGCCCCCCATGTTTCTCGTCCGCGAAATCATGTATTGCCAGCCGGGCAAGGTGCGCCCGATGGTCGAGAAGTTCCTGAAGATGTCGGCGATCGGTGAGAAGAGCGGTCTGCCGAAGATGCGGGTGATGACGGACTTCGTTGCCGAACGCTACTGGACGATCGTCGCGGAGATGGAGGTCCAGAGCCTGGACGAGTTCGAGAAGATGATGTCCGGCGCGATCGGTGGCGGATCGTCGGAGGACATGAAGGCGATGGAGGAGATCATGCGCGACTACCATGCGCTGGTGCAGTCGGGCAAGAGAGAGATGTACCGCATCGAAGGCTGACGCCAGGGCGAAGGCGAGGGCCAAGGCCAAAGGCCAATTAGCCATTCGCCATTAGCCCATTAGCCCATTAGCCCATTAGCCCATTAGCCCATTAGCCATTTATTTGGCCTTTGGCCCTCGCCCTGGCCCTGGCCCTTTCTTCTTCGCTTTCGGCGCGGGCGTCTCCGCTTCGGTCACGCTGATGAGGCGCGCCATGAGATGGGGATCGTCGAGCTCGTCGGCGAGGACGTAGTAGTTTTTGGCGCCGGGGTATGGCGGGGCTTCGGTTGGTGTGCCGAGGAGGGCGCGGTTGCCCGGTGTTGGTTTCAGGAAGAACTGGTTGTCGCAGATGAGGGCGACGACCTTGTCGCCGGCGTAGACGGCGTACTCGCCGAACATCTTGCGGTGCGAGATGCCGGGAACGTTGCGGATCTGGCCGCAGGCGTAGGTAACGAAATCGGCGTCGGATGCCATGCGCGGCCTAGAAGAGCCGGAGCTGGAAGCGCAGCAGGCGGCCGGGGCGCGGGAGGCCGCACTGGTCGTACATCGCGATGTCGCCGGCGTTGTCCACTGCGACGCGTGCCTCGGCGCGCGAGAAGATGCCGTTCCCGGTACGCACGGCCCACACCCGCGAGATGTCCCCGCCGAGGCGAGCTCCACTGTGCAGGGCGACATCTTCGCCGGTCGCTGCCAGGCAATACTGCCGGCCGGTGTATTCCACGTTCGCCGACAGATCCGCACCGAGCACGATCGGCATGCGGCCGCGCAGGTTGCCCGAGACCTCCGGCTGGCTCTCCATGTGACCCTGTCGCAGCTCGGGCGTGATGAACTCCGCGGACTGAACCGACACATCGCCGCTGAGATCGACGCGGCCGAGGCGATAAGCACCGAGCACCTCGACGCCCGTGGTGCGCAGCTCGTTCTCATTGACGCGCATGAAGCGGCGGTCGGGCAGCGTGATGCGCACGATGGCGTCGGTCAGGCTGTGGTGGAATCCGACGAGCTGCACCTGTCCGTTCGCGAACGTCGTAGTCGCACCGGCTTCGATCGCAGTGAGATGCTCGGGTGTGAGGTCCGGGTTCGGTTCGAAGCGGTCGAGCGCGCCGGAGAACGCTTCGCGCAATGCGGGGAATCTGCCACGGCGGCTGGCGCTCATGTGCAGCTGCACGGCTTCGCCGGCATACGCGCTGAGGCCCGCGCGCGCACCCCAGTCATCCACGTCGGGGGGAAGCGGCTTGTCGCCGGCCTCGGGAGTGCGGCCCGCGTCGAATGCGCCGCCCACCGTGAAGCGCAGTGCGCTCAGCGGACCCGCGCGCTCCGCAACGCGCCATACCGTCTCTCCGCCGATGCTCATGAGCTGCTGGCGGTAGCGGTTCTCGCCCGCGGGAAGGAACTCGTCGTGCCGGATCTCGGACAGTGTGAATGCGGCGCGCAGGTCGCCGCGCGCGCCGATCGTGTGATCGCCGAGCACGCGCAGCGTCAATGTGCGGTCGTCGCCGTTCTCGAACGAGCTCTGCGTCTCGTAGGTGCGGTCTTCGTATGCGACGATTTCCGTGCGCCCCTCGTCGTACCCGAGACTCACCTCGAGATCACCCCGTCCGAGCGGTGTGCCGTGGAATCCGGTCCCGCCTGAAAGCACCGCCACGGTCCGCGCGACATTGGGATAACGCCAGAAACGAGCATCGCCGTCCTCGACACCGAGCTCGGCGGCAATGCCTCTCTCGGAACGCGTGGCCGACGTCGCAAGAGAAAGCCATGGTCCGCTGGTGAAGCGGTAGCGCGCGGCAGCAAATCCACTGATGCTGCGGTGGTCCGTGTTCACGCGCAGGCCGTCCGTGGTGGGAACCGGTTCATTTACGCCGTCCGGCAGCGGGAAGCCGCGGATGTCGCGGAGCGAGCCGCCCGCGCGCAGCACGAGTGCACCGTTGTCGAATGCGACGGGGATCGTCGCGGATGCAGACGTGCCGTATCCCCCTTTCGACTCATAGCTGCCGGTCATTTCCACGGAGCGCGGCGGCTGCTCGTGCTCACTGATCGATGAGGTTTCGAGCACACCGCCCAGCACGTTCGGGCCGTGCAGCATGGATGACAGGCCGCGCGTGAACATGATCTGTGTGGCGGCCGCGGCGCTGAGCACGGACGCGTCAGCGCGCGCGTCCCAGCCGAGCGTGATGGGGATGCCATCCAGCAGCACTGCTACCGATCGCGACTCCGACCCACGCGCCACGATCTCCGCCTCACCGCGCGAGTTTGTGCGCACGTGCAGCAGCGGCACCTCGCGCATCAGCTCGCTCAGCGTGGGCGCCGCGGGCAGGTGCAGCGAGTCGACACGCAGCACGACGGCGCTGGCACCGCCGACCGCCGTGAACTCGCGTGCCGTCGTCGCAATGATGGGGCTCAGGATCCGGACCGAGTCCGTGCGTGCGGTATCGCGCACCTGCGCCGATGACGTCCCCGGCAAAAATACCAGCGCAGTGCAGCACAGCAGTGTGAGTCGCATCATTGTCTGGTCGATGTGGAAGTGGATCAGCCCACGGGCGCGAGGCCCAGGATCTCGCCCAGGAAACGGCCGGTATGTGAAATCGGATTTGCTGCAATCTCTTCGGGTGTGCCCTCCGCGACAACGGCGCCGCCGCCGGCTCCACCCTCGGGGCCGAGGTCGATGACCCAGTCCGCGGTCTTGATGACCTCGAGGCTGTGCTCGATGCATACGACGGTGTTGCCCCGGTCCACCAGGCGGTGCAGTACCTCGAGCAGCACGCGAACGTCCTCGAAATGAAGACCGGTAGTCGGCTCGTCGAGGATGTAGAACGTCTGGCCGGTGTCCCGCCGCGACAGCTCCGTCGCCAGCTTCACGCGCTGCGCCTCGCCGCCGGACAGTGTCGTCGCGGCCTGTCCGAGATGGATGTAGCCGAGGCCGACATCCGCGAGCGTCTGCAGCTTGTGGCGGATGTTGGGCACCGCGTCGAAGAACTCGACGGCTTCCGCAACCGTCATGTCGAGCACGTCGGCGATGGTGCGGCCGCGATAGAAGACCTCGAGCGTCTCACGGTTGTAGCGCCGGCCGCGACACACATCGCACGGTACATAGACGTCCGGCAGGAAGTGCATCTCGATCTTGATCAGGCCGTCACCCTGACACGCCTCGCAGCGGCCGCCCTTCACATTGAAGCTGAACCGCCCGGGTGAATAACCGCGGATCTTCGATTCCGGCAGCTCCGCGAACAGTGTGCGAATGGGCGTGAACAGGCCGGTATACGTCGCAGGGTTGGAGCGCGGCGTCCGCCCGATCGGAGACTGATCGACGTCCACCACCTTGTCGATGCGGTCCAGGCCATCGATGCCGGTGTGCGCGCCGGACAGTACGCGCGTACCGTAGAAGTGACGCGACAATGACGTGTAGAGGATGTCGTTGATGAGCGTGCTCTTGCCGGAGCCGCTCACGCCCGTGACGCACGTGAACGTGCCGAGCGGGAA
>DASUXU010000124.1:0-24630 GCA_036377735.1 Longimicrobiales bacterium | reverse complement strand
GGATCAGCTCCATCGGGTGCACGCCGATCTTGAGCGCGAAGTTCTCGGAGTGGATGCCGAACGCGTCGAAGCCGATCGGCTCGAATACGTTCTCGCCCAGCAGGCGCTTCCAGCGGCCGTGGATGTCCGCGCCCGTGAATGTGTAGAGGTTGCCGACGTGCAGCCCCTCCGCGGACGGGTAGGGGAACATCATCAGGTTATAGAACGGCCGCGCCGCGCCGGCGAGCTGCGCGTCCGTCAGGCTGTTCGTACGGTCGGCTTCCCAGCGGGCCTGCCATTTCGCTTCGATCGCTGTCGGATCGTAATCCTGTTCCTGTTTCATGGCGGTGAATCTAAGGCAGGGGGGAAGAGGCGGAGTCCGGAGCGGCGATGAGCCGCTCGACCCCGCCGAACGGGTCGTCGGGCGAAGCCTGTGCGGCCGCGATGATCGCGCGGGTCGCCGCGTGCAGATTGCCCCCGTAGTGCTCGAACACGCGCTCGAACAGGTCGAGCCGCTCGTAGTAGAGGCGGACGCCGATCAGCGTCGCATTGTTCACCTCGGAATCCGCAAACCCGCGGAACCCGGTCGTCTGCAGACGCGGCAGGACCTCCGTCGCATAGCGTGTCTTCGCATCCTCCAGCGTGGCCGCTTTCTGGCGCAGCTTCTCCTCGCGTGCGAGCTCATCACGGCCGTAGACGGCGTCGAGGCGGTGCACGAGATCGGAAAGGAACGCGCCGTAGAGCATGGTGTCGTGCCAGCTGCGCCGGGCCAGGTCGCAGGTTGGTGAGCCGTCGCCGTCGCGCGTGCAGAACAGCTCGATCGCGCCGCGGTCTCCCACGAAGTTGGCGAAGCTCTCGTTGAACGCCACCTGGCTCGGCACGTAGACCGTGTTGTGCAGGATCTCGTGTATGACCGTGCTGGCGAGGGATACGTCGCCGTAGCGCAGCAGCGTGCTGAGCAGCGGGTCATTGAACCAGCCGAGCGTACTGAAGGCACCGCTTGGTCGCACATAGGTGTCGAATCCCTCGCGCCCTAGCGATTCCGCTTCTTCGTAGGCCCGGTCGAAGTCGAAGTATCCCTTGTAGGGCACGCGTCCCACGATGGGAAACCACCACGTATAGGGCTCGAACCTGTCGGTGCGCGACGCGCTCACCACCATGAGCAGCGTGTCGCGTTCGACCCATGAATACGTCGTATAGCTCTCGCCCGCTGCCAGGTCGAGGCGATGTTCGGCGAAGGACCTTGCCTGGATCACCAGGTCCAGCTTTCTGCGGACTGCCGGGCTGGTCGACGGGTCTGCGATCACACTCGCGATCGGCCGCCGGCGACTGAGGATCTTCGCTTCGTGGATGCCCGCCCGGATCACGTACAGCGGCGAACAGGCCGTACAGGCGATGGTCGCGCCGAGTGCGGCCGCGCGGAAGAGCCGGAGGGAAGCCGTGTTCATGCATGATAGAATGCGACGGTGCCGCCCTCCCGGAAAGAACGGGTGCGCGGTATGATTTGTGCCCCCCGGTCAGGGTTTCCGGCACGTCCACCATTGTATGGTCAAACGCGAAACGCATGCGCTGGGCTGCAAGCAAGTACGGTGACCTGATCCCGTTCATCGCGACGGCGATCATTGTCGGCGGCGTGATCGTCCTGGACAGCAATGCGCGGGAGCGCCAGGCGAACGAGGCGCAGTCGCAGGAGCAGACGTGGAAGCGGCGGGCGGCGCTGATCGCGGGCGAGCTGAGCCGCGAGGTCGCCACTCGAACCGGCACGATCGCCGGGGCGCGGGGCCAGTTCTCGAACGTGCGTGATGGGGCGTCCGAGCGCGCGTTCCTCACCACCATGGACTCTACCGTCAGCGGCTACCCGGGCCTTCACACCATCTCGATCATCTATCCCGACGGCCGCCAGGTCGCATCTCCGCGCGCACTGCTGAACGGCATAGACATGCAGAGTGCGGACTCGTCCATCAGGACTGCGTACGTCCGCGCGCTCGCCACGAAGACCACTACCGCGACCGGGGTGCTGAGCAACCGCTTCGCCCGCCGGGTTCTGGTCTACGCCCCGGTCCTGCGCAGCGATACGGTCGTTGCCATGCTCGCCGGCGAACTGGATCCGTACCAGATCTATGTCCTGGTGCTCCAGAGTGAGGCCGTCGATTCGCTCCAGGACTACACATTCCAGCAGACGCTGTGGGGGCCCAACGGCGCACGGATAACGAACCCGCAGCCGGCGCAGGCGAGCTGGCGTGCCGTGCGGGAGCCGGTCAAGGTGGCCGATCAGCAGTGGGCGGTGGAGGTGCGTTATCCGCCCCCGACCGCCTCCGTGTACCAGGCACAGCGACTGGCGCTGTGGGTCATCGGTCTCACGCTCGCGCTCGCGGCCGGCCTCATCCTCCTGTTCCTGCGCCGGACGATCACGATGCAGAGCCAGGAGATCAGCCGTCGGCAGGCTGCGGAGGAGGCGGCGAGGCGAAGTGCGGAGGAGGCGCGTGACCGCGCCCGGGAGGCGCGTGAGCTGGCGGGGCAGCTCGAGGCGGCGCAGCGCGCGTCCCAGCGCCTGTCCACCTCTCTCGACCCGAACGACGTCCTCGAGCTTTTCCTCGGCGGTGTGGCGGAGATCCTCGAGGCGGACGTCGCCTCGCTCTACACGTTCGAGGAGGAGGGTGAGGCGGTTGTCGGCCGGAAGCGGATGGTGTTCCGCGAAATCGAGGGAGTGACAGACCGCTTCGCACGCGAGGACATCCGCGACATTCGCGCGCCGATCGCGCTGCTGCCGCAACTCGCGGAGCCGGTCTCTTCGGGCGAGCCGTACGTCACGGAGGAGCGGCGCGATACGAACCTGGTGACTGCGACGGCGGGCGCGGAGGCCAGTGCGATCCTTTCCGTCCCATTGATGATCGCTGGCCACACCGTCGGTGTTGCGACCTGGGAGGTCTACGGCCAGGCGAGGAAATTCCCGCCGGCGCTGGTCGCATTCGCCCAGGCACTGGCGGCTCCAGCGGCCGCAGCGCTGCGGACGGCGGAGCTGTTTGCTTCCCTGGAAGCGGAGCGCATGCGCGCGTCGTGGGAGGCGGTCCGCTTCGCCGCCGTGCTGGATCAAATGGCGGATGGCGTAGTCGTCGTCGACCGTCACGGCCGTATCGAGCGCACGAACAGCGCGGCGGAGGAGCTGCTCGGCGAGGACCTGGCGGGTGCGCCGGTCGCGGAATGGGTGGAGCGGTACGAGTTGGCCGCAATTGACGGCAGGCCGCTGCCCGCGGCGGAATTCCCGCTGACGCGGGCGCTCCGCGGTGAACGAGTGCGCCGTTCGAACTTCATTGTGCGCTCGGCCTGGGGTGGTGAGCGGCACCTGTCGAGCTCTGCCGGTCCCATCCTCGGACCGGGCGGTGAGCTCACGGGCGCCGCAATGGTGCTGCGCGACGTAACGGACGAGCACCAGTATGCGGAAATGCTGCGTCACACGAACCGTGAGCTGCGCCGCCAGGCGGAAGTGCTCGAGGAAGTGAACCAGCAGCTGCGCGACGCGACGAAGGCGAAGGACCAGTTCGTCGCGGTGATGTCCCACGAGCTGCGCACGCCGATCAACGCGATCATGGGCTACAGCGACCTGCTCGATCTGGGCGTGAAGGGTCCCCTGAACGACGATCAGCGCGTGATGCTTGCACGCGTGCGCGACACGTCCCGCCACCTTCTCGGTCTCATCAACGAAGTGCTGGATCTCGCGAAGATCGGCGCGGGCCGCATGGACATGGTGATGGTCGAGGTGGACCTGGCGAGCGTCGTGGATCGCGCCGTTCAGCAGATCATGCCGATCGCGCAGGGTAAGAACCTGAAGCTGGAGCTGCGCCCGGTTACCGGTCCGCACCCGATCGTCATCGCAGACGAGACGCGCCTCACCCAGATCGTCATCAACCTCGTGTCGAACGCGGTCAAGTTCACGGGCTCGGGCAGCGTAACGGTGTGGCACGAGCGGAAGGCAGAGACGATCGCGGTCCATGTCAGGGATACGGGACCGGGCATCTCGAAAGAGCAGCAGGACCGGATCTTCGAGGAGTTCTACCAGGTGGAGGGCGGTCTCGCGCGCAGCAGCGGTGGCACCGGTCTAGGTCTGGCGATCGCGCGGCGATTCGCGCGGCTGATGGCAGGGGACATTCGTGTGGAGAGCGAGCTGGGTCGTGGCGCGGAGTTCATCCTGGAGCTGCCGAACGCGGAAGCGCGCGCGGCCGCGAAGGAGCTGAGCGGCCAGGGCACGGTCGTACTGCTCCAGCCCTCCGAGCAGGCGCAGGCGCGGCTGCAGCAGGACCTGGACGGCGCGGTGCGCGTGCTGACGGCGCCGGACCCGGCGCAGCTCGCGGCCGTCGCCCGGCGCGAGAACGCGGACCTCGTGGCGATCGACGCGCGCACTGCTTCCGCGGGCGCGTGGCGATCCCTTGCCGCCCTGCAGGCGGATCGCGAGACGGCCGGGCTTCCCGTGCAGCTCTTCGCGAGCGAGGATGATGTCGGCGAGATCGCGCTCGACCTCGGCGCATTCCTCCTGCTCGGCAAGCCGTTGTCCGTCGAGCGCGCGGTGGAGTTGGTGGAGCGCGCGGCGGGTGGACCGCATCGGCGAGTGCTGATTGCGGACGAAGATCTGGACGTCCGCCGGATCCTCGGCGAAGCACTGACCGCCGCGGGTCACAGCGTGCGCACGGCGGCAGACGGTGCAGACCTGCTGGACCTCGCACGGCGAGACCCGCCGCACGTCGCAGTCGTGCATCTGCTGCTGCCTGGCGTGAACGGCATCGAAGCGATGGCTCAGCTGCGCACGAACCCCGCACTGCGCGACGTGCCACTCGTCGCGCTGCTCAGCCGCGAGCCCTCACCAAATGAAATGGAGCTGCTGTCTCGCTCGATCGAGGGATTCAGCAACGGCCGGCGCGCCCGCAAGCTACCGGTCGCGGAGATGCTGCGCGGCTCACTCAAGCGACTTCAGCACATTACACCTGATCGCCCGAACGGAGATTCCTGAGTGGACCGCACATATGCCGTCGCCGGCGCTGTGTTCGCATTCCTCGCGGTTGCTGCGGGCGCGTTCGGCGCGCACGCGCTCGCTGACCGTCTGACACCAAAGCAGCTTTCGACATTCGAGATCGCGGCGCGCTACCAGATGTACCATGCGCTTGCCCTGTTCGTGGTGGCATGGGCGCTGACGCGCTGGCCCGATGCACCATCGCTCATCTGGGCCGGACGACTTTTCATCGGTGGGATCGTGATTTTCGCCGGAACGCTCTACGGCATTGCGCTGGGCGGACCCGGGTGGCTCGGCGCAATCACGCCGATCGGCGGCGTCCTGTTTTTGTCGGGCTGGGCGTGTATCGCGTTCGCCGCCTGGCGCGGCTGATCAGCGTGATACCCACGGGGCTCATCAGCGCGATACGCAGTAGAGGTACTCCGCGACGGCCCGTCCGCCGTATCGGCGTGTGTCCCGCTCCGAGTCCGATCGGTAGCGACGATAGGTCTGCTGATACCGGCGGTACGTGCCGGTACGGCCGTACTGCTTCATCAGCCGCTCGATGGTCTGCTCCGAGATGATGCCCTCGGCGTTGTAGCTCATGACGACGTGACGGCAGCGCGCAGTAGCAAGCAGCTCCTCGAACGCAGCCTCGCTGCGCCGGCTGCTGCTCCAGTCGCTGCGCTTGTGCGCATCCTCGATCAGTCCCGCCTTGCCGCGCGTCTCCACCGGATCACCAAACCATCCTGTCGCCAGCAGCTCCGGAATGTGGTAGTAGCCGGGATACTGTCGCGCATTGTACGGCGGGTCGAGGTAGAGCAGGTCGAAATCGCCGGCGTCCCGCACCACGTCCAGTGCATCGCCGAGCACGGCGTGACAGCTGTTGCCCGCCACGAGGCGGGGCGAGCGCAGGCGGAACGTGCGCAGCGCATTCGGCTGCCATGTCTTCACGAACGCGGCATAGACGCCGGTCGTGTTGGCGATGCGGTCGGCGCCCTCGATGATCGATGCGAGCAGTGTGTAATACGCATCGTCGTCGAGCAGGCCGGCGAGCCGCCACTCCTCGAGACGAACCCTCGCACTGTCGATGCGCTGTGCGCTGTACGGTGTGAAATACATCCTGCCGTGCGCACTGCCGGCATCGCCGCCCGGGGTGTAGTGCTCGTGGAGGAAGGATGGCTCGAGCGGGATGCGGCTCAGGAAATCCAGCACCTGTCGCACCGTCGGTGCAGGGACACCGACCGCCGGCGCCAGCGACGTGAACGAGGGCGTCCGAACGACTTCGACATAGGCGCGGGCGAAAACGTAGCCGTACTCCATGAGGTCGCCCGCCGTCACGGCAAAGCCCCAACGCTTGAGTGCGCGTGCCACCGATGCCGTACCCGAGAACGGATCAACGGCCCGGCCGGGCGCGATGCCGCGCGCGCGGATGACACGGCGGATGAAGCCGAGAAGCCGGGTCTTGTTGCCGATGTACCGCACTCAGCCGCGAATATATGCCGGCTGCGCGGCGGCGTCCATCTCCCGCGTGCCGGCGGTGGACGATGCGTTGTCCAGAAGTGCGGCGATACTCTCGAACTCGGCTACAAGTGCAGCACGCTGCTCCGCGAGCAGTGCGCGCTCGCGCGAGCGCGTGAGGACCCGTAGAAACAGGAGGCTGTCCGCGCGCACGCGCTGCCACCGCTCGCGCCACGCGATCGTGACAAAACCGAGCGCCACGGCAATGGCCGCGGCTGCGGCGGCCCAGCGGAGGTCCGCGAGCCGGGCCGTGATCACGAAGACCAGCAGCAGTGTGGCGGGCACCGCGACAAAGCCGGTCGCGAGCTTGTATGTCGCGATCGCGTCATGCCCGGGTCGGATCAGCTTCAAGGAGTATTTCGGTGCAATCCACGCAGGATACCACAGGATGGAGCCGATGACACCGAGTGGCAGGCCGAGCAGCAGCACGGCCGTCTCGACGAGGACGTAGCGCAGGGTCGGCCAGAACCTGTAGGATGGCGGCACGTCGCCCTCGGCGGCGCCGAACAGCCGCGTATAGCGTCCGTACCGGCGCACATCCCGGGCGAGACGTTTGTGGCGCTCCGGATCGTGTGCGCGCAGCCAGGCGAGGCCCCGCGCGAACGCCTGCATGCGCGGCAGGCGCTCTCTCAGCGGGTCCCGCTCGCGCCACCGGGCCTGGCCGGTTTCCCGCGAATACAGCCGTTCCGCGACATCGACGAGGTCCGCATCCTCCTGCGCGGTGAAGTTGAGCGTAACGCTCTCGAGCGCTGCGGCGATGTCCGCCGTGAGCGCGCGCACGGCGGCCTGCGGATCCGCTTCATATGCGTCGCGATAATGCGCTATAGTGATCGGCGCACCCACGCGTGCGAGCGTTCTGCCGCGGAACTGCGTCTTGCGGGCGTATGTGAGACCGATCGGAACGATGCGCAGTCCCAGCGTCCAGTCGCGCTCGGCCTCTGCGCGCAGCGCAATGCGCGCAGCGCCCGTCCGCAGCGGAGTCATCGACGGCTCGGAGTGGCTCTGTCCCTCCGGATAGATCTGCACGGCGTCGCCGGCGTGCAGAGCCGCAATTGCCGCCGCGAACGTCTCGTCATTGCGGTGAGTGAGCGATGGGTCGTCCTTCGGCCTGAATACGGGCAGTCCGCCCAGCCCGCGCAGCAGCGTCCCGATGAACGCCTGCTCGAAGAGCGGCGCCTTCGCCAGCGGACGGGTTGGCCGGCCGGCCACGCGGAAGATGATGAGTGGGTCGAGCAGCGAGTTCGGATGGTTCGCGACGACGAGTACCGGCCCGTCCGGGATCGGTGGCCCTTCCCGCTCCACTGGCTGGAAAATGCCGGCGGCCCGCCCGGCCGCACCTGTGATGATGTGTTCGATAGCCATGTGTGGTCACAAGATGCGCCACGCCGCGCTCGCGGTACAAGGATCACATTGGCCTGTCCGCGCCCGGCCCCGCCGCGTAGTATGCGGCGTGCAGACTCGCGAACACATCTATGACGCCGGCCTTCGCGCCGCCCGCCCCATCATCCAGCGCCTTGCCGGACTGCATCCGAAGGGTGACGCCGCCGTGCGCGGCCGCGCCGAGGCCGAAGCCCGCTTTGCCATGTGGGGCGAACGCGGCCGGGTCGCGCAGAGCCCGGTCGTCCTCGTGCACGCGCCGTCCGTCGGCGAGGGTCTCATGGCGCAGGCGATCATTGCAGAGCTCCGCAGCATCCGGGCGGACGTGCAGATCGCATTCACATTCTTTTCGCCATCGGCGGAGCGCATCGCAGATCGCGTCGGTGCCGACGTGAGCGGCTATCTGCCGATCGATACGCGGCCCGGCATGCGGGCGCTGGTGCGCACACTGCGACCGGACGTCGTCGCATTTGTCAGGACGGAGATCTGGCCGATGCTGGGCATCGAGGCGCAGGCCGCGGGGGCTCACGTCGCACTCGTGAATGCCGTGCTGGCAAGCGGTTCCAGCAGACTCGGTGCGGGTGCGCGATTCCTACTCGGACCCGCATACCGTCGCCTGAATGCAATCGGTGCGGTGAGCGCAGACGATGGCGCGCGCTTCGATACATTCGGTGTGGACCGCGCGCGCGTGCACGTCACGGGCGACGCGCGCTTCGATCAGGTCTGGACGCGGGTCCACGCGGTCGACGGCGCGAACGCCTTTGCATACCTGCGTGACCACCGCCCGCTCCTCGTCGCGGGCAGTACCTGGCCCGCGGACGAGGATGTTCTCAGAGATGCCATCGTGCGCATCCCCGTGGAAGATCGGCCGCGCGTCGTGTTCGCACCGCACGAGCCGACCGACACAGCTCTGGCATCGCTCGAGCAGAAGCTGGATCCGCTCGGCGGCGTCACCCGCCTCTCCGCCCTCGAGCGCGCAGGCGGCGGAGAGGCGGACTTCATCATCATCGACCGCATGGGCGTACTCGCCGATGCATATGCGGCCGGTGACATCGCGTGGGTCGGCGGTGGTTTCGGCGACAGCGGGCTGCACTCCATCGTAGAGCCTGCAGCGCTCGGCGTACCGGTGCTGTACGGCCCCCGTCACGGCAATGCGCGCGAGGCGGGCGAGCTCGCACGCGCGGGCGGTGGATTCGTCGTGCAGGACGCATATGCACTCACTGCACAACTCCGCCGGCTGACCGCCGACGCAACCGCTCGCCGTCTCGCGGGTACCGCAGCAGTGGACTTCGTCCGTTCACGCCTGGGCGGCGGTGCTGCAAATGCTGCACTTCTGGCGGGCCTGATTGCGCTGCACCCGAGATTCCGGTAAATTCTGCGTAAATAATGGTATTGCAAGAACTTACGTCACTTTCACGCGACGCCGCTGACGGCCGGGCGGAGATCCGGCTGCCGACCGCGCTCATCGACCATTGCGGTGGACAGGCCGTGCTGTTTCTGCCTGCACGCACGATCGGCGATGCGCTGGACGGCCTCGTTGCCGCTCATCCCGCGCTGCGCCGTCACCTGTTCGCGGATACGGGCGGTCTGCGCGGCTACGTGAACGTCTTCCTGAATGAAGACGAATTGCGCACACTGCCGGCCGGTCTTTCGGAGCGCGTTCAGGAAGGCGACGTGATCATGGTTGTGCCGAGCATCGCGGGCGGCTGACGTGAACGGACTGTCAGCGTCGGAGCTGAAGCGCTACAGCCGCCACCTTGCGCTGCCGGATGTCGGGATCGAGGGGCAGCTGGCGCTGCGCGCGGGCAAGGTCGCGATCGTGGGCGCAGGCGGCCTCGGCTCACCGACGGGCATGTATCTCGCCGCGGCGGGTGTCGGTAAGATCGGCCTGATTGATTTCGACGTTGTGGATCTGACGAACCTGCAGCGTCAGGTGCTGTTCTCGACGGACGACGTAGGTCGCGGCAAGGTGGAGAGTGCAGCGGCAAGACTGCGCGGAATAAATCCGGACGTGGACGTTATCGGGCACAATGTCCGGCTTGCGTCCGACAACGCGCTCGACATCCTGTCAGGATACGACGTGGTGATCGACGGGACGGACAATTTTCCGACGCGGTATCTCGTCAACGACGCATGCGTGCTGCTTGGGAAGCCTTACATCTACGGTTCGATTCTGCGCTTCGAGGGGCAGGTTTCGGTATTCGACGCGCAGCGAGGCCCTTGCTACCGCTGTCTTTTCCGTGAGCCGCCGCCGCCCGGCCTCGTGCCCAGCTGTGCTGAGGGCGGTGTGCTGGGCGTGCTGCCCGGAATCATCGGCTCCCTGCAGGCGCTCGAGACGCTGAAGCTGCTGATCGGCGCCGGCGACTCCCTGATCGGACGCCTCGCCCTGTTCGATGCACTCAGTTTCAGGTGGCGTGAGCTCAAGCTGAAGAAGAACGACGATTGCCCGGCCTGCGGCGTGAACCCGACTATCACGGCGCTCATCGACTACGAAGACTTCTGTGGACTGAAAGGAACGGCCATGTCCAGCGACACACCCGGTGCAGTGCGTGAGATCACCGCGACAGAGCTGAAGAAGCGGCTGGATGCGGGCGAAGCGTTGACCCTGGTCGACGTGCGCGAGCCCTACGAATGGGACATTGCGAACCTCGAGGCATACGGTGCGAAGCTTATCCCGCTCGGCGACATCACGGATCGCGCGGACGAGATCGACAGGTCGCGCGAGATCGTGGTGTACTGCCGTTCCGGGAAGCGCAGCGAGAGCGCGGTGCGGCACCTCCAGGGACAGGGCTTCGACAACATCTGGAACCTGCGCGGCGGCATCAACGGCTGGGCGACTGAAGTGGATCCTGACATGGGGACGTATTGAATGAGTGATTACCGCGACATGCAGAGCGATGCACGCGCCGATGATGGCGTTTCCCCCGTGGGACGTAACCGGCAGCGCAAGATCCGCCTTGCAGTCGCGGGTGCGCTCGCAGTTGTCCTGAGCGCCGGCGCGTTTGCTACAGTGTCTCTCCGCCCCGGCGATCCGACCGCGGCCGCGCCGGACATCGTGCAAGGCGGCGTGGTGCCGGCGCCGCCTGCCGCCGATTCCGCGGGCACAGCATCCGCAGCGGAGGCGCGCGCAGCCGCCGACACGACGACCGCAGACACGATGGGGACGGCGACGGCGGTGATTCCGGACGGCACGATCCGCAACCCGGACGGGGCCGCACCCGGCCGGCCGGGTGAGCGCGTGATCCCCGTCGCCACGCCGGAAGTGGTGCGGGGGCTGTACCTGAACGCGTGGGCCGCGGGCTCGACCCGCAAGCTGGACCGTCTGATCGGTATCGCGAACGAGACGGAGGTGAACACGTTCGTGATCGACGTGAAGGAGGGCGGTGAAGTGAGCTACCGCTCGACCGTACCGCTCGTGAACGAGGTCGGCTCTGCACGGACTCACATCTCCGACATGCGCGCCGTGCTTCGCAAGCTGAAGGAGAACGGCATCTACCCGATCGCGCGCATCGTCTGCTTCCGCGACGAGGTGCTGGCGAACGCGAAGCCGCAGTGGGCGATCCAGAAGGAGGACGGCTCGGTCTGGAGGGATCGCGATGACCACGCCTGGGTGGACTCCTTCAACAGGGAGGTCTGGGACTACAACATCGCGATCGCCAGAGAAGCGATCGAGATGGGGTTCGCAGAGATCCAGTGGGACTACGTCCGCTTCCCGGACGTTCCGCCGTCGCTCATGAAGACCGCAGTATTTCCTGCACGCAACGGCCGCACGAAGGCGGACGCCATCCGGGAGTTCCTGCTCTACTCGCGGGAACAGCTCGCGTCCTACGACGTTCCGGTCACCGCTGACGTGTTTGGACTCACCGTATCGGTGAAGAACGACCTGGGGATCGGCCAGCAGTGGGAGAAGATGTCCGACGCTACGGACGTGCTGCTGCCGATGGTCTACCCTTCGCACTTCGCGAAGGGCTCCTACGGCATTGCATCACCGAACGCGAACCCGTACGACATCGTTAACAAGGCGATGGAATACGCGGTGAAGCGAAACGCGGGTATCGAGGGCGGTGCGAAGATCCGGCCGTGGCTGCAGGACTTCACACTGGGCGCGCCGAAGTACGGCGCGGAGCAGGTGCGCGCGCAGATGCAGGGCGCATACGATGCGGGTGTGAAGGAATGGGTGCTGTGGAATCCCGGCAGCAACTACACCGCTTCTGCGCTGGAGCCATCGGGATCGGTGGTGCAGTAGTCTTCTACCCGCCGGCCGCGGCGCCCGGGTCGGCGGGTCGGTTATTCGCGTGCGAGACGACGGCGGTCGTCTTCTCGGCCGTGCTCTTCGAGTAGTGCGGGCGGTGGAAGAGGAAGCCCTGCGTGAGGTGGACGCCGAGCTGCTTGACCGCCTCGAACTCCTCCTGCCGCTCCACACCCTCCGCGATCACCATCGCACCCTGCTGGTTGGCGAAGCTCACCATGGTCTCGACCAGGTTCTGCTTGATGAAGTTCGAATCGATGTTGGCGATCAGTGAGATATCGAGCTTGATGTAGTCCGGTGCGAGGTTCGCGATGGAGCCCAGACCCGCGTAACCGCTGCCCGCGTCGTCCACTGCGAACTTGAACCCGCGCTCACGGAAGGCCGAGAGGTACTCCTGGAAACGCGGGTAATCCTTGATCGCGGTCCGCTCCGTGATTTCCAGTACGACGCGGCTCGGGTCGTCGATGCCGAGATCCTTGGGGTTGAGGTTCCGAAACGTCGGATCATCGAAGTCGTGCGGATCGATGTTAAGGAACAGGAACTGGCCGTCCTTCAGCTCATTCAGGATACCGGACACCGCCCGCCGTCGAAGGAGCCGGCTCAGCTCCCACACCATGTTCGCTTCGTTGGCCACTTCGAACAGCACTTCCGGCGAGCGCAGCTCACGCCGGACACCGCGCGCGAGCGCCTCGAAGCCGTAGACCTCCTGCGTCGCAGTCACAATGATCGGGTGGTACTCGATGAAGACCGCGCCGTCCCGGATCGTGGACTTGAGGTCGCTCACCTTGCGCGTGCGCTCCCACTCCTCTGCGCCGTGCGCCGCGTTCGACGCTTCCCGGATGCCGCGGTAGATCAGGCGCTCCGTGCGGATCTTCGGATTGCGGAAGACGGTCGCCGCGCCGACGTAGATGCCGCACAGCGCGGCAATGTCCTCACTGTGCGCATCCTCGACGCGCGTGCGCAGCTCCGTCTCGAGCTTCTGCGCCATGGTCCGCAGGCGGCGTTCCGCCGCGTCGGGCGATGATGATGCGTGCGTGAACAGGATGAAGTCGTCATCGGCGATGTGCGAGACCATCATGATGCTCTCGGTGCCGGCGTGCTCCCGGTCGTAGATCTGCCGCACCGCGGACGCTGTCGTCTGGAGCACGTCGTCGAGCTTCTGCCAGCCGTAGATCTCCTCGATCTTCTCGTACCACACGAAATGGATGTAGAGGACCGTGAGCTCATCCCGTCGCTCGAGCAGCTCGCGCGCGCGGTCGATCATGACGGGCAGGGTAGGGAAACCGGTGAGCTTGTCGTACAGCAGCTCCTCGTAGCGCACGAGCTCCGCGCCCTCGCTGCCGCCACGACGACGGCTGGTGCGGCGCTCATTCACGGCGCGCAGCCTGACCGCCATTTCCTGCGGCGTGGTCGTGGGAAGCACCCATTCGTCCGCATCGGCATTGAATCCGCCGCACGCGTCGGCCGCGTCGCACGCGGATACGAGGGCCGCGCCCGCCAGCCGCGAAAACGCGCGCCACGCCGCCCAGTCCGCATCGCTGTTCGTCTGGATGATCAGGATTTCCGGCGCGCCCTCCGAGCCGGCCGCACTCCGGTCGAACGAGTCGTCGAGCACAACGACCTGCGCGCCCAGCTTCGCCGCGGCTTCCTCAACGGCATCACGTATGACGGTGTTCGAGATCTGTACGCCGATCTTCAAGCAGTTTTCTCTCTCGCCTTGAGATTGCGCTCCACCCGGCTGCCGAGCTCGTCGAGCTGGATCGGCTTGACCAGGTAATCATCGGCGCCCGCGCGCAGCCCCTCGTGCTTGTCCTCGAAGTCGCTCCTCGCCGTCAGCATGACAACGCGCGTGTTTCCGAAATCGGGATGGTTCTTGATCGTGCGGGCGACCTCCCAGCCGTCCATGCCGGGCATCATGACGTCCAGCAGGACCAGCACAGGGCGGACGGACTCGAGGAGCGCGAGTGCGGCGTCGCCATCCTGGGCGGTCGTGACGCTGTACCCTTTCGCTTCGAGATACGTTCGAACGATGTCGAGCGCGTTCGGGTCATCATCCACGACCATGATCGGAATGTTCATACGCCAGCCTCGCGTCTGGTTGCTCTGGGGTACCACCCGTCCTCGAAAAGGGGCAACTTCCGCGCCATTTAACCCCTTCCTGCCCCTGCCGCACCGGTCTCCGCGACGGCATTCGTCCCCGGTGCGAACTGCAGCTCGTAGAGTCGCGCATAGAGGCCCCCCTCCGCCAGCAGCTCCGCATGTGTCCCCTGCTCGTGCAGCCGGCCGTGATGGAACACCAGGATGCGGTCGGAATGCTGAATCGTGGAGAGCCGGTGTGCGATGACGACGGCGGTGCGTCCCGTCATGAGCGTCTCGACCGCGCCGTCGATGCGCTCCTCCAGGCGCGAGTCGACGGAGCTGGTGGCCTCGTCCAGCACGAGAACGAGCGGATCGAACGCGAGCGCCCGCGCAAACGAGAGCAGCTGCCGTTCGCCGATGGAGAGCGTCGCGCCGCGCTCGCCGAGCACTTCATCATATCTTGCCGGCAGCAGGTCGATGAACTGGGCCGCGCCGACGCGCTCCGCCGCGGCGTGCACGCGCTCATCGCTGATGTCGGATGCGCCCAGCCGGATGTTGTCGGCGATGCTGCGGCTGAACAGGAACACGTCCTGTAGCACGAGACCGATGCTGCGCCGGAGCGTGTGCAGGTCGTAATCGGCGAGCGGCCGGTCATCGAGCAGGAGCTCCCCCTTCTGCGGCTCGTAGAAACGCATCAGCAGGTTGATAAGCGTTGTCTTGCCGGCACCCGTGTGACCGACGACCGCGATGCGTTCGCCCGGCTCGGCAATGAAGCTGATGTCGCGCAGCACCCAGTCCCACTCATCCTCCGCCGCCGCACCGTCAGCCTCTGCGGCCCTGCGGTAGGCGAAGGAGACGTTGCGGAACTCGATGCGGCCACGCGCGGGTCGCAGTGCCGCTGTGCCGGCGGTCCGATCGGCATCGGCGGCCGCGGGCGTATCGAGCAGCGCGAAGATCCGCTCTGACGATGCCATCGCGCCCTGCACCATGTTGTACTTCTCGGCGAGGTCCTGGATCGGGCGGAAGAAGCGGCGGGCGTACTGCAGGAACGCCGCGACAGACCCGACCGTGAGTGCGCCGCCGATGATGTGCGCGCCGCCGTATGCCACGATGAGCGCGAGCGACACGGCAGTGAGAACTTCGATGATCGGAAAGAACCAGGCGTAATACGTAATGGAGCGCAGGTGCGCATCGAGATAGTCGCGGTCGATCTCGCGGAACTTCGCCGTCGTCGCATCTTCCCGCCCGAACAGCTGCACGATCGCCATGCCGGAAATGCGCTCCTGGAGGAATGCATTGATGCGGGCGAGGCGGAGGCGGATGTCGCGATAGGTCTCACGGAACTTCCGGCGGAAGTAAGCGGCCGTAAGGAACACGAGCGGCATTACGGCCATTGCTACCAGGGCCAGCCGCCAGTCCAGCATGAACATGATCACGGCAATGAAGACGAGCGTGAACACATCTCCGAAAACGGTGACTACCCCCGCGCTGAACAGCTCGTTCAGCACCTCGACATCGCTGGTGACGCGCGTCATCAGGCGGCCGACGGGGTTGCGATCGAAGTAGGAAAGCGGTAGACGCTGGAGGTGGCGGAAGATCTCGCGGCGCAGGTCGAACATGACGGACTGCCCGAGCCACGTCGTCATCATGGTCTGCGCGGCCTCGAACAGGAACGCGGCGGCGAGCGTGCCGAGGTATGCGACGGACAGCAGCAGGAGCAGACGTGTGTCGCCGGCAGGAATGGCGTCGTCGAGCGCACGGCGGGTGAGGAGGGGTCCGATCAGCTCGATCGCGGCGCCGGCCAGCAGTACGATGACGGCAATGAATACGCGGAGGCGATAAGGCCGCAGGTAGCGGAGCAGCCGTCGCATGAGACCGGCATCGTAGGCTTTACCGAATACGTCGTCGTCGTGAACCGGTGTGGCGGTTGCTGCCACTCTGCGCTACCTCAACCTGCGCCGGCGTTCATCCTCCCGCCGCAGCCGCTCGTCCTCGCGGTCCAGGAGACGCTCCTCCTTCCGACGCCGTTTCGCGTCACGCTCCGTCTCGCCCGGCAGACGCACGTGGATCTCGACGCCGCCCATGAGAGCGAAGCCGTTCACGCGCAGTACCGGCCCGTCGCCGCGCGGTGGCGGGCCGTCGGAATACTGTCCGAATCCACCCATCAGGGCGAAGCCGTGCGACTCGACCGCGAGGTCAGGCGGGACAATGATCTCCACGCCGCCCATGCACGCGAATACGAACACTTCCGTGACGCCCGGCGGCAGAGGAACGTCCCGGAAATCGAGCATTGCACCGCCCATCAGCCCCAGTACGACGTTCTTCTGACCCGGGCGCCAGTTTCCACGCCGCTCGGCACCGCCCATTACGGCAATGATCAGGCGGTTGTCCTGGAGGATGGATGCAGCGGTGGCCGGCGAGCGGGCAACCGCGGTCTGAGGTGGCGGCAGCGGTGCAATGTCCGCCACCAGCGCGTCGAGCTGCGCGGGCAGCTGCGCCCGGTGCGCCTGGTCCAGCCGGTTCTCGAAATCCTCGAGTGTCAGCCGGTCACTCGCAAAATGCTCGCACAGCGCCGTGATCGTACGTTCACGGCGCTCGCGGAGAGCGGGCGATTCGGGCAGTGATGAGGACATCGGCGGTCGCGTCCCGTAGTGGTGCCAATTGCGTCTATCTAATGATCGACGGCGGAGTTGACAGCCGCAAGCTCCCCGGCCTATCCTTCGCTGATCCCGCCATGACACGTCTCGCAACTCCGATGTCGGAATGAACTGGGTCAGAGCTTACCTGGATCAGATCAAGGGCCGCCTCATCCTGGCGTTCGGCATCGCCGCCCTCGGCATGACCGTCATCTGGGGTGTCAGCACCATCTCCCTCCGGACATACAGCGATACGTCGGTCCAGACCACGTCCAAGCTCACACAGCGGCTCGGCCTTACGTCGCGCCTCGAGTCAGCAATCTCCGAACAGCTGCAGCGGGCCCAGGAGTTCAGCCTCACAGGCGACGCCGCATCCCTCGCCGCCCTCGACTCCGTCAGTGCCACCGCCGATTCCACGGCGCTGGACTACCTCGGCCGCATGAGCGACTCGACAGTCGTCAGCGCGCAGACACACCAGTC
This sequence comes from Longimicrobiales bacterium, assembly GCA_036377735.1. GTDB lineage: Bacteria > Gemmatimonadota > Gemmatimonadetes > Longimicrobiales > RSA9 > DASUXU01. The sequence continues at coordinate 7,328 of DASUXU010000124.1, read as the reverse complement.
GCAGCAGGCCCGGATGTTCGATGTCCGCAACCGCCAGCGCACGGTCGAGAACGAGATCGACGCGGCCGTCACAGCGATGCAGAGCGGTCGGTCGCAGGAAGCGCGCGCGCGGATGCAGCCGGCGATCCTGGAGCTCTACGGTGTCCGGGCGCAGGTCCAGGCGCTCAATTACGACGAGCTGCGCGGTGTGACGAATCTTGTCAACAATGCGGAGACCACAGTCCAGAAGCTGCGCTACTCGCTCACACTGGTGTTCGTGATCGCGCTGCTGATCATGTGCATGCTCGGGTTCATCACGATGCGCGCGATCCAGCGGCCATTGCGAAGGCTGGTAGAGGCCGCCAATCAGTTCGGCACCGGCGACCTGAGCGTAGCCGTGGACCACGGGAACATGCCGGGCGAGTTCCGCGTGCTGGCGGGCGCGTTTACCGGCATGGCGTCGCAGTTCCGGACGATCGTCGGTGAAACGGTGGAGACGGCGAACAAGATCGGCGCGTCCGCATCTGACCTCTCGGCAATCTCGCAGGAGGTCGCCGCGTCCAGCGGCGAGGTGTCGACTGCGATGATCGGCATCACGCAGGGTGCGGAGGAACAGGCGTACGGTCTTCGCACGGTGAGCGATGCACTGGACGTGATGCGGTCGCGCGCGTTCGACATCGATACGGCGTCCGAGCAGGTGAACCGTCTCAGCCTCCAGATCGGCGAGGTTGCGGAGGCGAAGCGGCGGGAAGTGTCGCGGGCACTGTCGATGCTGCTGGAGGTGCGTGACCTCGTGCGGTCGTCCGGCGAGGAAGTGAACGACCTGCAGCAGGCGAGCGAGTCCATCACGTCGTTCGTCGAGACCATCCAGGGCATCGCGCGGCAGACCAACCTGCTGGCACTGAACGCCGCGATCGAGGCCGCGCGCGCGGGCGATCACGGCCGGGGCTTTGCGGTGGTCGCCGACGAAGTCCGCAAGCTGGCGGACGGCAGCGCCCGCGCCGCCGACGAAGTCGCTACCGCAGTGAAGCGCATTTCCCAGCAGATCGAAGCGGTGGTCGGCACGATCGACCGCGGGTTCTCGAAGGTGGCCGGCGTGGAGGAAGCGTCCAAGAGCGCGGAGAGCGCGTTCGAGGACATTGTCGCCGCGGTGTCGACCGTGCGCGAGGCCGCGTCGCGTGTGGCGGAAGCCGCGAGCCAGAACCGCGGCGCGGTGCAGACCGTGGACGTTGCGGTTCGTGAGGTCGGCGCTACGGCCGAATCGCACGCTGCCAGCGCGCAGCAGGTGAGTGCGGCGGCAGAGGAGCAGTCGGCAGCGACGGAGGAGATGAGTGCGGCGAGCATCGAGCTGCTGGCGGCAGCGGATCGGATGAAGGAGCTCGTTGCAGGGTTCAGAACCTGATGGGAATCCTGTCGTGGCTGCTGTTCGGTCTGATTGCAGGCGGTATCGCCAAACTCATCATGCCGGGGAAGGATCCGGGCGGCTGTCTGATCACTGCGCTCATCGGCATGCTCGGCTCCGTCATCGGCGGCTTCCTCGGAAACCACCTGTTCGGCTTCGAGCAGAACGTGCGCTTCGACCTGCGCTCGCTCGGTGTGGCAATCCTCGGCGCGATCGTGCTGCTGCTGATTTACCGATTGTTCCTGGGAAGGCGACCCAGACACTCCTGACGCAGCATTACTGCGCCATCCGCGGCTGTTCCTCCTGTGCGTTTCGAACCGCAATACCGCTCCGCCGCAGCATCTGCTTCACAGCATGCACTGATGTCGACCCATCCTGGAACATGACACTGGCGAGCGCCGCGTCTGCGCCGGCGAGGAGGAAGACGTCGCGGATGTGCTCGGCGCGCCCTGCGCCGCCGCTCGCAACGACCGGGACCTGCACCGCCTCGACAATGCGCGCAGTCAGCTCCAGGTCATAGCCGTTCCGCCCGCCCTGCCGGTCGATGCTGGTGATCGTCAGCTCGCCCGCACCCATGTCGGCACAGCTACGGGCCCACGCGATGGCGTCCAGCTGCGTGGCGGACGCGCCACCATGCGTGAACACGCGGAACCAGTAGTGCAGTGATGCGGCGCTCGCCACATCGGGTGAGCCGGTATCCGGTCGAGCCATGATCTCGATCTGCCGGCGTTCCCGCCGCGCTTCGAGACTCGCGACAATGCATGCACTGCCATAGCGCTGTACGGCATCCGCAATCAGGTCGGGACGCAGTATCGCAGCGGTGTTGATGCTGACCTTGCTCGCGCCCGCGCGAAGGGCGCGGCCGATGTCATCCACATCACCGATGCCGCCCGCGACTGTGACAGGAATCTGCAGCCGGTCAGCAGCCTGACGGACTGCAGCAAGCAACGGAGTGCGATCCTCCGGCGTGGCGCCCACGTCCATCAGGACGATCTCATCCGCTCCATCCGCCTCGAAACGCGCAGCCAGCTCGACAGGGTCGCCAGCGTCACGCAGCGCACCCGACTGTATGCCGTTCACGACACGTCCAGCCTTCACGTCCAGGCAGACGATGATCCTTTTCCGAAGCATGACACTCACTCCTCCGGCCCGGCTGCGACGAAGCAGTCGTCTTCACACCGCGCGCGGCCATCGCGTGTCGCAAATCTCCTGCCGCCTCATAATCCGTTCTCTCAGCGCGCTTCTCCGCCATTCCGCGCGTGCAGCTTCTGCGCGAGAAACGCAGCGGCTCGTCCCTCCGCCCAGAACCCGGGCCGCCAGGGCGGACCCTCGATGAAGCCGACATGGCCACCCGACGCGGTCACCAGCGTGCTTATGCACGGATTCGACGACGCAGCCGCTGCGGGGAACGAGGCTGCGGGGAGAAACGGATCATCCAGCGAATGAATCAGCAGTGTTGGAGTGCGGATGTGCCCGATGTATCCGCTCGAGCTGCTGCGGTCGTAGTAATCCTGAGCACTGCTGAACCCGTGCAGCGGTGCGGTGGCCGCATCATCGAACGCACGGAATGACCTCGCAGCACGGAAACGCGCACGGTCGCACAGGCCGTCCAGCAGATCCCCCTTTGCCATCGCCTTTGCTGTCAGCGATCGCACGAACACGCCGGTGTAGATCCTGCCCATGATCGTGGTGTCCAGCGCGTCCGCGCCCGCACCGAGGTCGTAGGGAACCGACACCGCGACCGCCGCACTGAACGGCGACGCTCCGCGTTCTTCGCCGAGAAACTTGAGCAGGGCGTTGCCGCCGAGTGAAAACCCGATCGCGCCAAGCGGCACACCCGGAAAACGGGTGCTGAGGATGCCGGCAACCAGACGGATGTCCGCAGTGTCGCCCGAGTGATAGAACCGCGCAGTCCGGTTCAGCTCCCCACTGCAGGAGCGGAAGTTCAGTCCGACGGAGCGGACGCCGAGCCGGGCGAGTGCCAGATAGGTCTCGATGGCGTAGCCGCGCCGGGCCGAGCCCTCCAGGCCATGCAACAGCAGGACGACGGGCCCGCCGGACAGGCCGGTCTCGGGGAAGTCGAGATCCACAAAGTCGCCATCCGGCGTATCGATCCGCTCCCTGCGGAAAGCGATGGACCTCGGGCGGCGGAGGTAGCGTCCCGCGATGGTCTGCGCGTGAGGGCCGGGCAGCCACCATGCCGGCCGGAACGGCCGCCCGCTCTTTTCTTCCATGCGCCTCCCACCGATCTTCACCGGTCCTGCGCGGGCCACGCGCAGGCGACAGTGAGAAGGTAAGACGATGACATTCGACCCGCAGCCGTGGCGCGCGGACACCGACGCTGCGCTGGGCGGCAGGATTCACCTGAATAACGCGGGCGCCGGATTGATGCCGCGGCCCGTTGCCGCCGCAATTACCACGCACATCGAGGACGAGGTGCGCTACGGCGGCTACGAGGCTGCAGATGCCGCGTCTGCGCGCATCGAGCAGGCATACGATTCGGTCGCGGCCCTCACCGGAAGCCATGCGCGCAACATCGCGGTCGTCGAGAATGCCACCGTCGCATTCGACCTGGCCCTCGGCGCGTTCGACCTGCGTGCAGGCGACGTCATCATCACCACGCGCAACGATTACATCTCCAATCAGCTCGCCTGTCTCTCACTCGCGCGTTCCCACGGCGTGCAGATCCTCCGCGCCGAAGACCTGCCGGAAGGCGGGGTCGATCCCGACTCCGTTCGGGCGCTCCTGGCGAAGCATCGGCCGAGGCTCATGGCACTCACCTGGGTGCCGACCAATTCCGGCCTCGTGCAGGACGCAGCCGCGATCGGTGAGATCTGCGCGGAAGCCGGCGTCCCGTATCTCGTCGACGCGTGTCAGGCCGTCGGCCAGATCCCGATCGACGCAGCATCTCTTCACTGTGACTTCCTCGCCGCCACCGCGCGCAAGTTCCTGCGCGGGCCGCGCGGCATCGGGTTTCTCTACGTTTCCGATGATGCGCTCGCCGCTGGCCGGCAGCCGCTGCACGTGGACATGCGCGGTGCCCGCTGGACCGGTCCCGACACCTTCGAGCTCGCGCGTGAGGCCAAGCGCTTCGAGAACTGGGAGTTCGCGTACGCCCTCGTACTCGGGCTGGGAGAGGCGGCGAGGTACGCAATGCGCGCCGGGGTCGCGCAATGCGGCGCGTATGCGGCGGAGCTCGCGCAGTATGCGCGCGACCGGCTCGCTCAGCTGCCGGGCGCGCGCGTCCTGGACCGCGGCGACCGGAAGTGTGCGATCACGACTGTACACTTTCCTGAGCATGCTGCCCATACGCTGATGACGGCGCTGCGCGAGGAAGCGATCAATACCACCGCGACGCTGCGGGAGTATGCGGTGCTCGACATGGACGACAAGCAGGCGCCCGACGCACTTCGTATCTCGCCGCACTATTACAACACGAGACGCGAGATCGACATCGCGGTTTCCGCGCTCGCGGGGCTGACAGGATGAGCCGCGAACGTTGGCGGAAATGGCGGGTACCAAGCGCCGCATGAAAGACCGCATCCTCATCCGCAACGCGCGGCAGCACAATCTCAAGGGCATCGACGTCGACATTCCACGCCGGAAGCTGGTGGTCCTCACGGGACCCAGCGGGTCCGGTAAGTCGTCGCTTGCATTCGACACGCTCTACGCGGAGGGTCAGCGCCGCTACGTCGAGTCGCTGTCCACATACGCCAAGCAGTTCCTCGACCGCATGGAGAAGCCGTCCGTCGACATGATCGAAGGACTGAGCCCGTCGGTTGCCATCGAGCAGAAGAACCCGACCAAGACCAGCCGCTCGACCGTCGGCACGGCAACGGAGACGTACGACTATCTCCGTCTGCTGTGGGGTCGCGCGGGCCGCACGCACTGCCCGGAATGCGACCGTCGCATCATTCCCGATACGGTTCAGTCCGCGACCGACGCACTGCTCGCACTGCCCGGCGGGAGCCGTCTGATGGTGACGTTCCCGCTGCCGCGAAGCGCGCGCATAACGCATCGAAACATCGTCGAAAATCTGCGTGCACTCGGATTCGTGCGCGTGCTGGTCGATGGCGAAGTCCTCGACCTGGACGATGATGCCGTCGAAACCCCGAAGGGTGCCGGTCAGGACCTCGCGGAGATCGAGGATCTGCTCGTCGTCGTGGACAGACTCGTGGTGAAGCCGGACGCGGCGGACCGTTTCGCTGACTCGATCGCTACCGCCTTCCGCGAGGGTGAAGGCGAGGTCGTGGTGATCGATGCGACGGCGGACACGCGCCACCGCTTCACGGAGCGCTTCAAGTGTCCGGATCACCCGGAGATCGTGTTTGCCGAACCGGCACCGCGGCTGTTCTCATTCAACAATCCGTACGGCTCGTGCAGCACGTGCACCGGCTTCGGTGCGACGCTCGAGTACGACGAGAAGCTCATCGTTCCGATTGCGTCACGATCGCTGAAGGATGGCGCTGTCGATCCGTGGGAGAAGCCGCGGTACAAGAAGTATCGCGCGAAGCTGCTGGCCTTCGCGAAGTCGCAGGACGTACCGGCGAACAAGCCGTGGGAAGAGCTGCCCGCGGCGTTCCGAAAGACCGTCATCGAGGGGAAGCGCAAGGTATTTCAGGGCGTCATTCCGTTCCTGAAGTCGCGCGAGGAAAAGCGCTACAAGCAGTATATCCGCGTCTTCCTCCGGCAGTATCAGTCCGCGCAGGAGTGTGCGGAGTGCGGCGGCGCGAAGCTTCGTCGTGAAGCGCTGTACGTGCGCGTGGGCGGCATCACCATCGCCACGGCGAGCAATCTCCCGATCCGCGAGCTGTACGAGTGGGTCGAGCGCACGGCTGCGGACAAGGTGAGCGAGCCGCTGTCGCCGCAGGAGCACGGCATCGCCGCACAGATCATCGAGGAGCTGCGCGCGCGTCTCAAATTCCTGGACGACGTCGGGCTCGGCTACCTCTCGATGCATCGCCAGATGCGCACGCTGTCCGGCGGAGAGGCGCAGCGCATCGCCCTCGCGAACTCGCTCGGCTCCAGTCTGACGGACACTCTCTACGTGCTCGACGAGCCGACCATCGGTCTGCACCCGCGTGACACGGACCGCCTGCTCGCATTGCTCGATCAGCTCCGCGACCGCGGCAACTCCGTCGTCGTCGTCGAGCACGATCCTGCGGCAATCGCGGCGGCCGACCACGTCGTCGAGATGGGGCCGGGCAGCGGCGAGAAGGGCGGCACCATCGTGTTCCAGGGGACGTACGACGAGCTCGCCGCGGGCGACAGCGCCACCGGCCGGTTCGTCGGCGGACGCGAGCCGCCGCCGCCGCCGCCAAAGAAAGTCGCGAAGGGGGATCGCATGCTGTCCCTGCGCGGCGCACGCCTCAACAATGTGAAGGATGTCGACGTCGACATCCCGATCAGTGCCATGACGGTCGTTACCGGCGTGAGCGGGTCGGGGAAGAGTACCCTCGTGCACGATGTGCTCTACCGTGCGCTCGAGAAGCAGCTCGCGGGCGGCGAGACATCTGCAAAGCTGCACCTCGGCGAGCAGGTCGGATCGTATGACGCTCTCGAAGGCCTTTCCTTTGTCGATGACGTCATCCTCGTCGACCAGGCGCCCATCGGGAAGTCACACCGGTCGAACCCCATCACCTACATCAAGGCATTCGATACCATCCGCGAGGTGTTCGCCGACCAGCCGCTTGCAAAACAGCGGAAGTACACGCCCGGCCACTTCAGCTTCAATGTGAAGGGCGGACGGTGTGAAGGTTGTCAGGGTGAGGGCGTCGTACAGGTCGAGATGGTGTTCCTCGCCGATGTCTTCATGCCCTGCGACATCTGCAACGGTGCGCGCTACAAGCGCGAGCTGCTGGAGGTGACGTATAAGGGGCTCAACATCCGGCAGGTGCTCGATCTCACCATCGACGAGGCCATCCGCTTCTTCATCCGCGAAGACCGG
>DASUXU010000123.1:0-11927 GCA_036377735.1 Longimicrobiales bacterium | reverse complement strand
GCGAGAACGACACGCAGCGGTCCGCCGAGTGCCGTTTTCTCCGCGGCCATCATCATCACAACTTCGGCATCATTCGTGATCGAGGCAAGCATCTCCGTATGACCGGGGAAGTAGTATCCGCCGGCATGGAGTGCGCCCTTGTCGATGGGAGCGGTTACGATGCCGTCGACGTCGCCATCGAGCGCGAGCGTCGCGGCCGCTTCAATGGCGCGGCCAGCAAGCTGGCCCGCAGCGGCCGGATCACCACCGTTGATGCCGGTGGTACCGTTCCACTCGCCGGTGCTGCGCAGCAGGTTGTCGGGGATGCCGGGATGCGTTCCCGCGGGGCCCACGAAGATGAGGTCGGGTGCGTTACGATCGGCGGCAGCGAGTGCTGCCGCCGCGGCGGTGACTTCCGGTCCGATGCCGCGCGGGTCGCCGAGCGTAACAGCGAGCCGGACCCGCCGTCCTGATGCTGTGTGCGAGTCGTTCCTGCTCACGCGCGTGCGGCCTGCACGTCAGTGGTCGCGGATCTCGATGTGCGTCTTCTGCCGCAGCTCCTGCACGGCTTCGTCGAGTAGCTTCTGGTTCTCGAGTACTCGACGGACCGCGTCGCGGACGCCCGGATCGGTCAGCTTGTACGGTCCCGCAGCCGTCACGTCGGTCACGCGCAGAATCGCAAATGCCTGCCCGCCGGCTGCACCCGTGCCCGGTCCTGCGACGGAGCCCTTCTCGGCAGTGGAAAGGTCCAGCCCGTACGTTTCGCCAACGGATTTCGGATCCGCCTGGTAGACGTCGATGTCTTCACTCGGGTCGCCGAACTTCCGCGCGAGCTCCTGGACATTGCCCCCTGCACGCAGCGCCGCCGCAGCGCTGTCCGCGCGCGCACGCGCCCGCTCGATATCGCCCGGCGTAATGGTCGGCGCAATCAGGATGTGCCTCGCCTGCGCTTCCGAGCCGCGCCGGCGCTGAACCTCGATCACATGATAGCCGAACTGCGAGCGTACGGGCGGCAGGAGCGTACCCGCCGGCGCCGAGAATGCCGCGCGTCCGAATTCCTTCACGACCATGGCCTCGGTGAACCAGCCGAACTCGCCGCCCTTCTCGCGCGAGCCTTCATCATCCGAGAAGCGGCGGGCCAGGTCGCCGAACTGCTTCCGGTCCTTGACAAGCACCTCGTAGATCGAGTCCGCTTTTGCCTTCGCGCGCGCGTCTGCGGTGTCGGACGCCTGCGCCTTCACCACGATCTGCTGGAATGAGATCGACGCGGGGCGGGGAGGCCTGCCGGCGACGAACACCGGGAAGAACTCCTCGATCTCGCGCTCCGTCGCCCTGGGCGCCTGGCGGGTCTGTCTCATGTTCTGCCGGAACTGCTCGAACAGCTGCTGGGTGCGAACCTGCGATCCGAGGATATTACGGTAGTCCTGCAGCGTGAGACCACTCTCGCGCAGCGCCTGCTGGAAGCGCACCGGGCCGCCGACATTCCGCTGCGTCCGCGCCAGTGTCGAGTCCACTTCCGCCGCGACGGCTGCGTCGTTCACGCGATACGTGGTGTCCTTTGCAATCGTCTGGAGGATCACCAGCTCGTCGATGCGCTCGTTCAGGAGTGTGTCCTGCATCGCCTTGATGGCTTCCGCAGTCGTGGGAACGGGGCGCTGCGCCTGCTGCAGCTCCGACATCCGGCGAAGGAACGCTTCGCCGAGGAACGCCGATGTGACCACACTGTCGCCAACGACAGCGACGATGCCTGCCACCCGTTCGGTGCGCGGGCCATCCTGCGCATACGCCGGCCGGACGAGCGGGAGGAACATCAGGAATGCCGTGACTGCTTTCGCGTATCGCATGAAATCTCCGCGCACTGCGCGTCTGCTCTGGAAAGGAGGCGGGCCGGCCGCGTCACCGCGAACCGGCCCTCTTTATATCCCCTGTGTAAAACCGGGTTCCTGTACTCTTACTGGCCGCCGGCCGGTGGCGTGCCGCCTGCCGGTGCCTGTCCGGGCGGCGTGCCCTGCGGCAGCTGCGGCTCCATGCCGTTCGGGAATCCTGCGGGTGCGGCCGGCGGGCGCTTCGCCTCGAGCTGCGACACCACTGCAGGCACCGCCTTCTCGAACACCTCGGCATCGTACTTCTCGCGCAGCGAGTAGCCGACCGCGCCGAGACGAACGATCTGCATCTCGCCCTTCAGGACGGACGTCAGGTACGTCATGACAGCCGCCTCGATCGCCTGCTTTTTGTCCTGGCCCGGCGCCACCTGCACCGGGTTCAGCCCCGTCGCCTTCGACATCTGCACGAGCTGCATGTGCGCCTGCGACTTGAGCGAATCCTCCTCCGCCTTGTCCGGCGCGATCCCCGCCGCCTTCGCACGGTCGATCAGCACCTCATCGCGCGACAGCATCTGCAGCCAGTCCTTCAGATCGTCATCCGTCGCCTCTGAGACCTGCGCGCGCTGCTCGACACCGCGCGACTGCATGATCGAGAGATACTCAGCCGCAGTGAATTCGCCACCCTCGTACTTCACCAGCGCACGGTTGGACGCGCGGCGGCTCAGACGCTGTTCCGGCTTGCGGGCCAGTTCGCGCGCAACCTCGACGGCGCCGTCCTGCACGACCATCTTCTTCTCGGCCATCAGCTGGTCGAGATACGTCTTTTCCGCATCCGCGAGCTTCGACGCAACAGCCGCCTGGCGGAACTGCTCCTTCGTCGTCTCGAAGTCCGGTACCTTCTTGTCCTCGACCTTGATGATGTGCAGGCCGAACGTCGTCTCCACGACGTCACTGACCTCACCAACCTTCGTCGCGAACGCGACTGTCGAGAACGGTGCCACCATTGCGCCGGGGCCCTCGAACGGGAAATAGCCCAGGTCGCCGCCGCTCTGCGCGGCGCCCGGCTCCTGGCTCCACTTCTTCGCGAGCTCGGCGAAGTCCGCGCCTGCGCGGGCCTGGTCGCGGATCGAGCGCGCCAGTGCGAGTACGCTGTCACGCTGGGCCGGCGTCGCATCCGGCGGCAGCTGCAACAGCACGTGCCGCGCGCGCACCGTCGCACCCGGCTGCTCCTTGTCGAACAGCGCGCGCAGCTCCGCGTCCGTCATCGTGGTATCCACGCTGATGACCTTGTCGCGAAGCTTGAAGACGAGCTGCTGATTGAAGTAGGGGGTGAGCGCGGGGCTCAGATCGATGTTGTTCAGGGTCGAATCCTCGGATGCCGCGAGCGCGAGCAGCGTGAAGTCCACCCACAGGTTGGCAATTGCATCCACGACCTCGGCCTTCGCCGGGACCTGCGGATAGGGCACGAGCAGGTTCGTGGCAGCTTCCACCGAAAGCTCATGACCCGCCGCGCGCGCGAGCACGTCCGTGTGCGACGTCATGGCCTGGCCGAAGCTGTCGCAGGCTGTAAACGAGACGGCGCCTCCAACGAGCGCCAGGGTCGCGACGAGTTTCCGCATTTTCCTTAGTTCTCCGTCTGGGACGATTCGGGCAAAGACCAGCAAACCTAGTGGCCGACCGTGTTCTACGCCAGTTGCGCCCGGCGGGGTCCCTTCACCTTTCCGTCCCTATCGCCGGTCTGCCGCCAGCGCTTCCAGCGCCGCCGACAGCGTCTCGGCAATGTCACGTGCGCCGTGTCGCCGGATCACGAATGAAAGCGGCACGGGCCTTCGGATTTCGACCGCGACCTGGTGGTCCCTGAACGCGTTCTGCAGCACCGCCAGCCGGGGGTTCGTCCCGGCCCTGAAGGTGACCCGGGCCGCGTCCCCCTGTACCAGGATCCGCTCGACGCCGAGCTGCGTACCCAGCAGGCGGAGCCTCGCCGCCACGAACAGGCGTTCCACCTCCGGCGGGTGGGGACCGTAGCGGTCGCGGACTTCGGCATGGATGGTGGAAACCTCGAGTACGGTTTCCACGCGCGAGAGCCGGCGGTAGAGGTGCAGCTTCTGCGCGGCGTCCCGCACGTAGTCGTCGGGCAGGAACGCAGCACCCTCGATCGCGACATCGGTTGGCGCCACGTCCTCAGCGGGCTTCTGCCCCTTGAGCCGCTTGATCGTGTCCTCGAGCAGCCGGGTATACGTATCGAGACCGACGGCGGTGACGAAACCGGACTGCTCACCGCCGAGCAGGTTGCCGGCGCCGCGCATCTCCAGATCTTTCATGGCAATGGCGTAACCGCTCCCGAGCTCGGTGTAGTGCTCGAGAATGCGCAGCCGCTTCTCCGCATCATCGGTGATCCCCTCCGGCGTCAGCAGATAGCAGTACGCGCGGTGGTGGGAGCGGCCGACGCGCCCGCGGATCTGATAGAGCTGCGCGAGGCCGAACTGGTCGGCGCGGTCGACGATGAGCGTGTTTGCGTTCGGCACGTCCAGCCCGTTCTCGATGATCGCCGTGGTGACCAGGATGTCGAGGTCGCCGGCAATGAACTGGTGCATGACCTCCTCGAGCTCCGGCCCGGTCATCTGGCCGTGTGCGACACCGATCCGCGCGTGCGGCACAAGACGGCGGACGTTCTCACTCACGATGTGAATCGACTGCACGCGGTTGTGCATGAAGAACACCTGCCCGCCGCGGTCAAGCTCGCGCAGGATCGCGTCCTCGATCACCTCGTCCACCCATGGCAGCACGTGCGTGATCACAGGCATCCGGTCCCGCGGTGCGGTCTGCAGCAGCGACAGGTCACGCAGACCCGTCAGCGAGAAATGCAGTGTACGCGGGATTGGTGTGGCGGTGAGCGAAAGAACGTCCAGCTGAGTTTTGAGATCCTTGAGGCGCTCCTTCTGCTTCACGCCGAAACGCTGCTCCTCGTCGATGACCAGCAGGCCGAGGTTGCTGAACTTCACGTCCGGCTCGAGCAGGCGGTGCGTGCCGATGATGATGTCGATCTCGCCCTTCTCGAGCTGCTCGATGATCTGCTCCTGCTCCCTGGGCGTGCGGAAGCGCGAGATCGACTCGACGCGGATCGGATACCCCGCGATCCGCTGACGGAACGTCTGCATGTGCTGCTCGACCAGGATCGTCGTCGGTGCGAGCACGGCGACCTGACGGCCGTCCTCCGCGCTCTTGAACGCTGCGCGCACCGCGATTTCCGTCTTGCCGTAGCCGACGTCGCCGCACAGCAGACGGTCCATCGGCCGGCGGGACTCCATGTCGCGCTTGACGTCCGCAGTGGCCTGCCGCTGGTCGGGTGTGTCGTCGTACAGGAAGCTGGATTCCAGCTCTTTCTGCCAGCGTGTGTCGGATGGATAGGGCGGCCGCTCCGCGAGCTGGCGCTGCGCGTAAAGCTGCAGCAGCTCGGACGCCATCTCCTGGATGGCCTTCTCCGTCTTCGTGCGAAGGTTCTTCCACGTCTTGCCGCCGATCTTGTGCAGCTTCGGCGGCTCGGCATCCTCGCGATCCGAAGACCATCGCTCGATCAGGTCGAGGCGATATACCGGGAGACGCAGGATCTCGCCGCTCGCATACTCGATCTCGAGCGACTCGATGTCGACGCCGCCGACGACGACGTGTTTAAGGCCGCGGAAACGGCCGACGCCGTGCTCGAGATGCACGACGAAATCGCCGGGACGCAGCTGTGAAAGGCTCTCGAGTGCGACCGCGCCGCGGAACCGGCGTGCACGGCGCAGACGCCGTTCCCGCCGGAAGATCTCATGGTCCGTCAGTACGCGGAGCGGCGGATCCGCTCCTTCCAGGACGAACCCTGCAGCGACAGCGCCGAGCGCGAGCGTGGTACCCGGCGGAATCCCGGCCTTCGATCCGATCAGCTCCTCCAGGCGATCGAGCTGACCCGCATTGTCGCACAGGATGTACGTCTCTTCCGAGCGCGCGGCTGCGATGCGCAGCAGCGTCGACAGACGATCCATGTCGCGCTCGATCGGTTCGGCGTCGCGAATGTCGAAGCGTACGCCGTCCGCGGCGGCGGAGGCGGGGTCACCCGCGACAAGGATCCGGCCGAACTGCGCCATCCGCTCTGCCGCGGTTGCCGGCGGCAGGAACAGCGTTGCGGGCGGCTCCGGATCGGCGCCCCGTCGATGCTCCGCGTCGTGCAGGTGCAGCACCTGCTCCCATGTGCGCTCGAAGTCGCGCGCGGATGCGCCCGCCGAGAGCTCGACGAGGATCGCGTCCGTCGTGAGGACATCGAGCAGGGAGCGCCGGCTGGATCCGTTCGATCCGCGCGCTGCACTCGTCAGGTCGACCGGCAGAATGTCGACCTGCTTCAGCTCAGCGGTCGAGCGCTGATCGAGGATGTCGAACGAACGGATCGATGCGACTTCGTCTCCCCACAGCTCTATGCGCACGGGGTCCGGCGCGCCGAAGCCGAAGAGATCCACAATGCCGCCACGCACCGCGTACTCGCCCACGGCCTCGACGAGCGTCGCGCGGTCGAAGCCCATTGCGGACAGCCGCTCTTCCAGGTCCTGCAGACGCGGCGTCTCGCCCGCACGGATCGTCAGCCTCAGCTCCGCGAGCTCGGTCGGGATCTCGGCGAGCTCCTGCAGCGCGCGCGCGGTCGTAACGAGAATACGGCTGCGGCCCGACAACAGTGCTTCGATCGCTTCGACGCGCAGACCGCCCACCTCGAGATGATGCTCCGCCGCTTCGTAGGGAAGGGTCTCGCGCTGCGGGAAAAGCACTGCAGTTCCGGATTCGAGCAGCGACTGCAGGTCCGCTTCGATCGCGTCCGCGTCCTGCGGCGAGTGCGCGATCGCCACCCACACGCGCTGCGGCAGGTCCGCGGCGAGTGTCGCGAGCAGCAGCGAGCACGACGATGCGGGCAGGTTCGCGACATTCAGCGCGGCGCCCGGCTGCGGCAGGCGCTCGTGCACCGCACGATAGGCCGGCTGCCGCCGCATTCCCGCGAGCAGGGCGGGGTGCACTAGGGCGCCCTCCGCCGGAACCCGCCCGACGCAGCGATCCCCGCCTCCACCACGAGCAGCAGCAGAAGTGCGAGCAGGAGCGGCCGCACGAGCTCGCGGCCCAGACGGTCACGGAAGATGTCGCGCTTCCATTCATCCGCGGTGGACGGCGTTCGCACAGTCCAGCCTTCGAGCAGCGCTTCGAACCGGTCGCGCGGGATCACCCGCAGGTCGGACTCGGACGCCGGCGGATTCACGGCGAATGCACCGAGTGCCGGACCCGCAGCCGTTCTGTACTCGTAAATGCCAGCGACCGGCGGCACTTCGTATCGACCGCCGCGCACGGGTTCCTGCACGCTGTCCGGCCGCACGACGACCGCTGCCTCGGCGGGCAGCTCGAAGACACCGCCCGGTTCAGCTTCGCCCGTTGATCCGCCGAAGGCCGACCATGTCCGGATGATGCGGTCGAGGAGCGGCAGCATTGCTGCGGACGTCGGGATGCTCGTCGCGCCTTCCGTCATGGGTGATGCGATCAGGATGTAGCCTCCGCCGGTTGCATATCTGCCGCGCACCGCCCAGGGACCGCCGTCCGCAAGCCGCAGCAGTACAGAATCGCCGGAAGCGGCGCCCGCAGGCTGCAGACGGTACACGTTGCGCAGCCGCGCACTCTGCAAGGTTCGCAGCACTGCGTCCGTACTGTCCGCCATGCGGAATCGCGCCTCACCTGCTGCTGTCTGCGGCACGAACGACCACGGAATGCCTGCGACGGCAAGCCGGCGGTTCAGTGCCTGTGCTTCGAGCGGTGACTCCGGCGGGAGCACCACGGCCATGCGGCCGGAACCGCGCGCACCGGGCGGTACCTCACCGGCCGCTATCACAACGTCCGCCGATGCTCCGCCCGCGCGCACGCGACCCGCCGTCTCCAGCGCGCCGACGGCTTCGCGCACGAACGGCAGCGCTCCGACCACTGCCACGGATGGCGACGGCGTAACCTCCGTGGCGAAGTAGCGTCGATTGTCGGCGCGCAGTGCGTCGGCGTCCATCTCGACCCAGCCCGTCAGCAGACCGGACGGCCGGGCGGGCAGATTCAGAACCACCGTTCCGCCTGCCGCTGTTCGTCCCGCAGCAGCCAGCCGGTCGTCCACCAGCAGTCGCACATTCACGGTGTCCCCGGCAGTGCCTGCAACCGTTGCACTCACACTGCTGCGCTCGTTCGCGCCCGGTGCAATACCACCACCTATCGTAACGGCGGTCACCGAACGGTTGGGTGGCACTTCGGTGCGCGGCCGCCACACGATCACGGACGCATCATTATTAGCGGGCACTCTCGCGGGGAACCCACTCGACTGCATGTCGCTCAGGACATGGATTTCCTGTGCACGACCCGCCGCGCCCGACTGCAGAATCGAGCCTGCGCGCGCGATCACGGCACTGATGTCCGCTCCCGCAGACGTCGGCTCCGTTTCGCGCACGAGACGGGCGATCGCCACCGCGTCACCCGGATAGGCAGGCTCATCCGGTGCGCCCGCCCGCAGCAGCCAGAACCGGTCCTCAGGTTTTGCGCCCTCCAGCGTTTCCAGTGCTCTCGCCTTCAGCACCTCGAGTACGCGCTCGTCGTCGATCACCGCGCCCGCGCTCATCGAGTTGTCGAGAATGATGACGACGGCAGTCGGGACATGGCCCAGGCCGCCCGAGTGCAGGAACGGACGCGCGGCCGCAGCTGCAACCAGCAGTACGGCGCCGATGCGGAGCAGCAGCAGCAGAATCTGCCGCAGCCGGACACGGCGCGCACTCTCCCGTTCCGCGCGGCGGAGATAGCGCAGCGCGGGAAAAACCACGCGGGGACCGTGGTGCCGGTGGAGCAGGTGAAGAACGAGTGGGATTGTGACGGCGAGCCCGAGTCCGAGCAGGGCCGGTGCAAGAAAGCCCATCAGCCCAGTCGCTCCCGTTTGTGCAGATACGCGCGCAGCGCGTGCACCATCGGCTGGTCCGTCTCGACGAGAATGTAGTCGATGCCGTGGGGTGTGAGGGCCGCGCGCCACTCCGCGATGGCGTGCTCGACCGCCTCCCGGTATTCGCGGCGCAGGTCAGCCACACTGACCGGCACTTCCTCACCCGTCTCCGGATCGATGAACCGCGCTTCGCCGACTCCCGGAAGCTCGCGCTCGCCCGGATCGAGCAGGTGGAACACCAGGACCTCGTGGCCTCGGTGACGGAGGAACCGCAGTGCCGTGCGCGTCGCCTCGGGATCGACCAGCAGATCGGAAATGAGAATTACGAGACCCTGCCGCCGCAGCCGGCCGGTTAGGTCGCGCAATGCGCTGCCTGCGTCGGTCTCGCCGGAGGCCGCGAGCGCTTCCAGCGAGCGCACCAGCTCACGCCAGTGACGGCGGCCGCCGCGCGGCTGAAGATGCGCGCGCGTCCGGTCATCGAAGCCGACCAGCCCGACTGCGTCACCCTGGCGCATGAGCAGCAGCGCAATGGATGCCGCGAGCTGTTTGGCGTACCACAGCTTCGGCGGCAGTGTGCCCTCGGACGACGTCCACGCCATGCTCGCGCTCACGTCCGCGAGGATGTAACACCGGAGGTTCGTCTCCTCCTCGAACTGCTTGATGTAGTAGCGGTCCGACCGGCCGAACATCCGCCAGTCGACGTAACGCAGGTCGTCGCCCGGCTGGTACATCCGGTGTTCGGCGAACTCGACGCTGAAGCCGCGGTGGGGTGAGCGATGCAGGCCCGTAATGAAGCCTTCGACCACGCGCTGCGCGATGAACTCGAGACCGCCCAGCGCGGCCAGATCCTGCGGCGGGAGGAGGTCGGCGCGGCTGTCCGCTCGGCGACTGCCGGCTCCCGGGACGTTGGGTGTGCTCATGAAGGCTGCATACGGTAGCGGACAGTACCCGCCGTGGCAATTGCGGACCCCCCGGCCCGCCGCTGGTCCCGTCAGCCGGGTTCTGGTATCTTTCACGGTCTTTCAACGAACCGTGAAAGGAACCTGATCATGTCGTTTTTCCGGAGCATCGTCCTGGTCGCAAGCGTCATACTCGCCGTCGCATTCGCCCTGTTCTTCGGATACGGCCTGTCGACCCGCCATACCACGCCGTTCATCCTCAGCGCTGCATTCCTCGCCGCTTCCGGCGTCCTCGTCTTCCTGCAGTCCCGCGGTGACAGCAGGGGAGCCAGGTAGGAGCCCGCGTGCGTCTGGACCACATCCGCAATTTCTGCATCGTAGCGCACATCGATCACGGCAAGTCCACACTTGCCGACCGGCTCCTCGAGAAGACGGGCACGCTCTCGCGTAGAGAAATGGAGGCGCAGGTGCTGGACAGCCTGGACCTCGAGCGCGAGCGCGGCATCACCATCAAGCTGCACGCCGTGCGCATGTCCTATGAGGCACAGGACGGCACGGAGTACCAGCTCAATCTCATCGACACACCCGGACACGTCGATTTCACATACGAGGTGTCACGCTCCCTCGCCGCGTGTGAAGGCGCGATCCTCGTCGTCGATGCCAGCCAGGGCGTGCAGGCGCAGACCATCTCCAATCTGTTCCTCGCAATGGATGCCGGGCTCGAGATCATCCCCGTCCTCAACAAGATCGACCTGCCTGGCGCAGAGCCGGAGCGTCGCCGCGACGAGCTCGTCGAGCTGCTCGGCTGCGCGCCGGAGGATGTGCTCATTGTTTCCGCCAAGGAAGGGCACGGGGTCGAAGCGCTGCTCGAGGCCGTCGTCCGCAGAGTGCCGCCACCACAGGGAAATGTCGACGCTCCGCTGCGTGCCCTCATCTTCGATTCATATTACGACCGCTATCAGGGCGCCGTACCCACCATTCGCGTCGTGGATGGAACCGTCCGTCCCGGCATGCGTGTCACGTTCGGCGCAACCGACGCGGTCTATGAGGTGGATGAAGTCGGATTCCTGAGAATCGGAAGGTTCAAGCAGGAGTCCCTCGGTCCGGGCGAAGTGGGCTACATGCTGTGCGGGATCCGGCGGGTGTCGGATACGAAGGTTGGCGACACAGTGATGGATGCGGACGCACCCGCGCGCGAGCAGCTGCCCGGCTATCGCGAGATCAAGCCGATGGTCTTCAGCGGTCTGTACCCGACCGAGGCGAACCAGTACGAGGAGCTCCGCGACGCGCTCGAGAAGCTGCAGCTCAATGATGCGTCGCTCTTCTATGAGCCCGAGGTCTCGACCGCCCTCGGCTTCGGCTTCCGCTGCGGTTTCCTCGGCCTGCTCCACATGGAGATCGTGCAGGAGCGGCTGGAGCGGGAGTTCAACCTCGACCTCGTCACCACCGTTCCCAACGCCGAGTACCACGTCGTCATGACGGACGGCACGCGCGTCGAGATCGAGAATCCGAGCGCGCTGCCGGACCGCACGCGCTTCGAGCGCATCGAGGAGCCCTACGTCCGGGCGCGCATCATGTGCCCGACCGAGTACATCGGGAGCGTTCAGAAGCTCTGCCATGAGCGGCGAGGCTCGTTCGTCGAGATGCACTACCTCGACC
The DNA here is from genome assembly GCA_036377735.1 of Longimicrobiales bacterium. GTDB lineage: Bacteria > Gemmatimonadota > Gemmatimonadetes > Longimicrobiales > RSA9 > DASUXU01. Next base: position 600 of record DASUXU010000123.1, on the reverse strand, counting down.
CGACGCGCGTCGAGTTCGTCTACGAGCTGCCGCTCGCGGAGATCGTGCTGGACTTCTATGACAAGCTGAAGGGATCGACACGGGGCTACGCGTCGCTCGACTGGGAGTTCCTCGAGTACCGGCCCAACGACCTCGTCCGTCTCGACATCATGGTCAACGGCGACCCGGTCGACGCGTTCAGCGTCATCATCCACAAGGACAAGGCGTACGACTACGGCCGGCGCATTGTCGAGAAGTTGCGCGAGCTCATCCCCCGGCAGATGTTCGAGGTGGCGCTCCAGGCTTCCATCGGCGGACGCATCATTGCCCGCGAGACCGTCAAGGCCGTCCGCAAGAACGTCACGGCCAAGTGCTACGGCGGCGACATCACGCGCAAGCGCAAGCTGCTCGAGAAGCAGAAGGAGGGCAAGCGCCGGATGAAGCAGGTCGGCCGGATCGAGGTCCCGCAGGACGCGTTCCTGGCCGTCCTCGAGCTGGGCGACGAGCGGTAGCGCCGGGCGAAGTCGCGCGCCGGGTCGAGCGGGCGCGGTGGCGCTGCAGCGGCCGCGCGAGCGGACCTGAGCCGGACGGCGAGAAGTGAGCTAGTGCCGGCCGCCGCGG
>DASUXU010000122.1:0-2260 GCA_036377735.1 Longimicrobiales bacterium | reverse complement strand
ACGTGGCTGCGCGACGCAGGCCTCGGCGACCGCGTCTCGCTCGACAGCATCCAGAACCTGCTGGGGCGCGAGGGTGCGCAGCGTGGTGCTGCGGCCGTACCTGCGGACGCTCTGCCTGTGCTGCGCGAGGGACTGTCGCGCGGACTGCACGTCGTCTTCTGGGGCATCGCGCTGTTCGGCTTCATCACGTTCCTCATCTCCTGGCAGATCCCGGAGCTGGAACGCGAAGCCTGACGGTTACAGCCGCAATGCCGTCGTCGGGTCCACACGCGCCGCACGCGCCGCGGGTACCAGTGCCGCGAGTGCCGAGATTATGAGCAGCGCCGCTGCCACGGTTACGTAGCTCACCGGGTCCGCCGGATTCACGCTGAACAGCTGCGCACCGACGACGCGCAGTCCCGCATAAGCGGCGACCGCACCGCCCGCGATGCCCACCACCACCGGAATCATGCTCGACGCAACCGTCGCCCTCACGATCGCCAGGGGACGCGCGCCCAGCGCGGTGCGGATGCCGATCTCGTTCGTCCGCTGACCCACGACGTAGGACACCACGCCGAACACGCCGACCGCGGCGAGGATGAGTGCGAGCACGCCGAACATGCCGACGAGAAGCATGAGGAAGCGGTGCGGCCCGAGCGCGTCGCGCACGGCGTCGCGCATGGCGATCGCCTCCGTGATCGGCAGCTCCGGGTCCACCTCGTGCACCGCCGCGCGCATCGACTCCACCAGCGCATCGGGATTGCTCGATGAACGGGCAACGATCGTGATTACCCGCCGTGTCATGTTCGACGGCAGGAGGTAGATCATCGGCGTGGCGTCGCCCGTCAGACTCTCGTACTTCGCATCACCCGCAACGCCGATGATGCGCGCCGGACTGTCGGTTACGACGATCTCCTGCCCCACCGCATTTCCGTCCGGCCAGTAGCGCGCAGCAAGGCCGCTGCTGATGATCACGACGGGGAGCTCCGCATCCCGTGACGTGAAGTCGCGACCCGCCACGAGCGGGATCCCCATTGCGTCGAAGTACCCAGGCGACACCGGTATCGCGTTGGCGACGGGGCGCGCGTCGGGCGGCAGATTGCGCGCGGGCAGATCGAAGCCGTACGGCTCGCCGGCACCACGCAGCGGCGCGTTCTTGATCAGGGCCGCCGCCTCGACGCCGGGGCGCGCGCGCACCGCCGCCAGCAGTCGGTCCGCCGCGGGCAGGAACGCTGCCGCATCCGGATAGCGCGAGTCCGGCAGGGTGATGCGAGCGATCGCTGTGTGCTCCGTGTCGAAACCGGGGTTCACGCGGTTCAGTGCCGCGAAGCTGCGCGCGAAGAACAGCGCGCCGAGCACCAGCATCATCGCGAGCGCGACCTCGCTCACGACGAAGAACGCGCGCGTGAGCTGCGGTCCTCTGCCCGCCGTGTTGCCGCGGCTCTCGCGCAGCGCGCCGCCGAGATGCGTCCGGTTTGCGGCGGCGGGAATCAGGCCGAAAGCGATGCCCGTCGCGAGGGACAGGCCGAGCGCGAACAGCAGCACCCTTGCATCGAGCGGTACATCGGCGGGCAGCGGCAGCCACGAGCCCGCCAGCGCAGTCAGCGCTTTTGCACCCCATGACGCCAGTGCCACACCGATCACTCCGCCGATGAGCGACAGCAGGATGCTCTCCGTCAGGAGCTGCCTTACAAGCCGGCCGCGGCTCGCGCCCAGCGCGGCTCTTACCGACAGTTCGCGCGTGCGCTGCGTCGCGCGGGACAGCACCAGGTTCGCGATATTCACACAGCCAAGCAGCAGGATCAGCAGGCCGGTGCCGAACATCACGAGAAGCCGTTCGCGCGATGCGCCCAGCACGCTGTCGCGCAGCGACTGCACCGGCGCGGCCGTCCAGCCCTCGTTCGAGTCCGCGTGCTCCTCCGACAGGCGACGGGCGAGGTCGCGGATGCCCTGGTTCGCCTGCTGCTCTGTCACGCCATCGCGCAGTCGACCGACCATGTTGATCCAGCGGGCGAACCGGATGCGCGGGATGCCCTGCTCCGGAATCACCGTCAGGGGCGTCCATGCCTGCACGGTCGACGTCGGGTACCGCATCTCGCGCGGCATCACGCCCACCACGGTGAACGACTCGTCGTTCAACTGGACGGAGTTTCCAACAATGCGCGGGTCGCCGCCGTACTGCGCGCGCCACAACGCGTCCGAGATCACCACGACGCGGTTCGCACCGTCGCGATGCTCTTCCGGCGAGATCGTGCGACCCACCTGTGCGCGCACACCGAGC
>DASUXU010000121.1:0-25238 GCA_036377735.1 Longimicrobiales bacterium | reverse complement strand
GGAACGCGGCGCTGCATCGGCTGCGGCAAACTGGCTGCACACGAATGCAATCAGCGTCGGCGCGCATGGCAACTACATCGTCTCCATGCGCAACATGAACCAGGTGCTCTCGATCGCACCCGACTGGTCGCGCGTCGAATGGCGGCTCGGCGGCGCGGGCGCGACACTCGCACTCGCGCCCGAAGACGTGTTCTCAGGACAGCACGGCGCGCGTGAAATCGCGCCCGGACGTCTGGTTCTGTTCGATAACGGTTTCGAGCGTCCGTCGGGGGAGTCGCGCGCGGTCGAGTTCCAGATCGACACCATCGCCGGCACGGCGACGCGCGTCTGGGATTACTCGCCGGTGCCGCCCAACTTCGCGTTCCGTCTCGGCTCCGTATTCCGCTTCACGAACGGAAACACACTGATCGATTTCGGATGGTTGGGCTCGAGTCCGATCGAGGTCGTCGAAGTGAGCTCAACGGGCCAGCTCATCTGGAAGCTCACGCCGGTTACGGACGTGATCACGAAGATCTACCACGCGATCCCGCGGACCACGCTCTGGGGCGAGACGGAAGTTCTGTAGCGCGTTTGTAGAAGGAAGAATCAGCGGATGCGGCCGCCGCCGATGAGTTCGTCACCAACGAACAGCGCGCCGGACTGACCGGGCGTCACCGCGCGCTGTGTGCGGTCCAGCTTCAGTGTAACCGTATCATATGCGACGTCGGTCACGCGTGCCGGGACGGCCTGCGCACGATGACGGACCTGAACCGCGAGCTGGTCCCCCACGCGCGGTGCATCGTGCAGCCAGTTCAGATCGCCCAGCACGACATCATCGCGATAGAGCTCTGCCGCAGTACCGACTACGACCTCGTTGGTTGCGGGGCGCACACCGAGCACGTAGAGCGGCGTGCCCCGCCCGCCGCCCAGACCCCGTCGCTGGCCGACCGTGTAGCGCGCATAGCCGCCGTGCTCACCGACCACTTCGCCGCTCGTGCTCAGCACAGCGCCCGGCTGCAGACCCGCGTGGTCGTCGCCCAGCCGCTTCCCCAGGAACTCCGCGTAGTCGCCACTCGGAACGAAGCAGATCTCCTGTGACTCGGGCTTGTCCGCCGTCGCAAGCTCGAGACGGCGTGCATACGCGCGCACTTCCGGCTTGGTCAGCTCACCGACAGGGAAGTGCAGGTGCGGGATTACTTCGGCGGGAACGCCCCAGAGGAAGTACGTCTGGTCCTTGGCGCGGTCGCTCCCGCGCAGGATGTGCGTGCCGCTGCCGTCGGTGTGCGTGCGGGCGTAATGACCGGTCGCGATCACGTCGCAGCCGAGCATGCGACCCTTGTGGAGCAGGTCGGGGATCTTCGTGTTGGAGTTGCAGCGCACGCAGGGGTTCGGCGTGCGGCCGGCCGCGTACTCGCTCACGAAGTCGTCGATCACCGCGGCGGTGAACGCCTCCTCCATGTCGAACACGTAGTGCGGGATCCCGAGCGTCTCGGCGACGCGGCGTGCGTCCATGATGCCGTCGAGGCCGCAGCACGTCTTGCCGGTGGAGTTTGTTTCGCTGTAGCAGAACGTCTTCATTGTGACGCCCACTACACTGTGGCCCTGCTCCACGAGGAGTGCCGCGGCGACGGACGAATCGACGCCGCCGGACATGGCGAGCAGGACCTTGCTCATGAGACGGTCTAGGCCGCGACTTCCGCGCGGATGCGGCGGACGACGGCCGGTACAGCCTGCATGGCGACTGCGATGTCCTCTGCAGTCGTGGTGTGGCCGAGCGAGAAGCGCACGGTCGCATCGCCCGGCCGCACGCGGCCCATGGCGGCGAGGACGTGGCTCGGCGTGACCGCACCGCTCTGGCAGGCGGACGCACCCGACGCGGCAACGCCCTCGAGGTCCAGACCGATCAGCAGCGCCTCCTGGTCCGCACCGCCGATCGACACGTTCAGGATGTTCGGCAGACGCTCAGCACCCGCCGCGTTCACCGTCAGGTCCGGAATGTTTTCGACGAGGCTCTGCTGGAGCCGGTCGCGCAGTCCGGCAAGTCGCTTTGCTTCGTGCTCCTGCTCCGCCGCCGCCAGCTCTGCAGCGATCGCGAAGCCGACCGCGCATGCGACATTCTCCGTACCCGGCCGCACCTCCCGCTCCTGGCCGCCGCCGTGCGTCAGGGCCGACACGTCGACGCCGCCGCGGATGAACAGCGCGCCCGTACCCTTCGGACCGCCCACCTTGTGCGCGCTCACCGACAGCAGGTCGCACGGCACATCGTCCACTCGCACACGCAGCTTGCCGAAGGCCTGGACCGCATCGGTGTGGAAGCTGACGCCCGCCGCCTGACAGCGCGCGGCGATGTCGGCGATCGGCTGGATCGTGCCGACCTCGTTGTTCGCCCACATCACGCTGATGATCGCGGGGCGCGCGCGGATCGCCTCGTCGATCGCGACCGTCTGCACGCGGCCGAGCTCGTCGACGCCGAGAATGATCAACTCGCCGCCCTCGCGCGTACACTGCTTCGCCGCCGACAGGACGGCCTTGTGCTCGATTGCGCTGCAGCAGATCGGGCTGGCGCTGCCAGAGTCGCACAGCGCCCGCCAGCGGCCCAGCACCGCGATGTTGTCCGCTTCCGTGCCACCGCCGGTGAACACGATCTCGCGGCGCTTCGCGCCCAGCGCTGCAGCCACGCGCTCGCGCGCCTGCTCCAGTGCGTTCTTCGCCTGGCGACCCCACCGATGGACGCTCGACGGATTGCCGAAACGGTCATCGAAATAGGGCGCCATGGCCTCGCGGACCTCGGGGCGGACGGCTGTCGTCGCCGCGTGGTCGAGATAGACGTATTTCATGGCTGCAATGTAACAAATTCGCATGCGATCCGCCCCCTCCGGGCCGGAAATCGCTTGAGTCCCGCTGCGGGCTTTTCTAGATTCGGCTCATGCGCATGTCCCCGCCGCCGCTGCCCCCGAACCGCCCCGCCTGCTTCCGGACCACCGTCCACGGCACGGTTTTCTGCGAGAGGGCGCTTCAGATCGGGCGTCTCAAGGCGGGCGACGAGCTGCTCCTGATCCCGGGCCCGCCCACCGACGACGACCCCGGTGTCTGGGTCCACACCCGCGATGGCGACGTGGTCGGACACCTCCCGCCCGAGATCGAGTTCTGGATGTCGCCCTGGCTCCTGCGCGGCGGCCGCGCAATCGCCCATGCCGTCAAGGTTCACGGCGACGACGTCCCGAGCTGGCGACGGCTTCTGCTCGAGGTGGTCTGCGGCTAGAGGCTGCGGACCGGCAGGCCGACTATGGTCGGTACCTCGAGTGTCTCCCGCGTCCAGTACGGCTCCCCGTAATCCTTCCGGATCATCGACCCATAATGAGCATGGTGCGCCAGGATCTGCTCCCTGAGCGGGCGCGACGATCCGCCGAACACGTCGCCCATCGACGTCTTCCCGCCGAACTGCGAGCCGTATGCGAAGATCGCGTCGAGCTTGCGACTCATCTGCTCCGTGATGTCCAGCACGAACGTCGGTGGCGGCGCATTCTCCTGATACGCGAGCGCGTACAGGATCTTGAACGGGCGGTGCGGTTCCCCCTCGATGCCTTCCGCATTCCGCACACCCGCCATGAAGCACGCGTCGCGGCCGAGCTCCGCGGCCGCCCGGTGGTCCGGATGCCTCGCCTCCGGCCAGTGCAGGATCACGGTGTGCGGCCGCAGCTCCCGGATCGCCGACGCCACCGCGGCGCGCGCGGCGATCGTGTTCTCGAGTGCACCGTCCGGCAGCATCGCCGACCCGCGAGCACTGAGACCCAGGACCTTTGTCGCGGCGTCGCGTTCCTCCCGCCGCTTCGCGACGCTGCCGTAGCTGCCCGCCGCACCATCGCTCAGGTCGAGGATCGCCGTGGTGTGCCCCATGTCCGCCGCGTGCAGCAGCGCCCCCGCACACAGCAGCTCCGCGTCATCGGGATGCGCTACGATTGCAAGTAAGTCCACCGGTCAGCCTTTCGGGAAATTTGTCGGACCTGCCTTCGATGTGTCGGACTTGATACAAAATGAAATGTGCGACCCCCCGCCGACAGTCAATACATAGGCAGGAAATCGCACATCCATAGCAGATCGGGTAAAGTCCGACGCTCCGAAGGGTGGTCCGGAGTCTATTCGTAACGCAGCGCAACGACTGGGTCCATGCGGGCGGCCCGCCAGGCGGGCCAGAGGCCGAAAACGACGCCGGAAAGCACGGCCATGGACAGCGCGGCGACGACGGCGGAGAAGGGGACCGCGGCCGGCACGGGGGTCAGGGCGGATACCAGGAACGCGCCGCTGCCGCCGAGGATCATGCCGATCGCGGCTCCAATGAACGTAACCGTCACGGACTCGAACAGGAACTGCCAGAGGATCTCGCGCTTGGTGGCGCCGATCGCCTTCCGGATGCCGATCTCACGGGTCCGCTCGGTCACGGCGATCATCATGATCGCCACGACACCCACACCACCGACCATGAGCGCCACCGACGAGAGCGACAGCATGACCATGAAGAACACGCCGGTGAAGCGGTTGAACGTGTCCATGAACTCCTCCTGGCGGACGACCGCGAAGTTGTTGTCGTCCATCGGCCGCAGCCCGCGCGAGGTCCGGAGCGCGGTTACGACCTGGTCCATGGCCTCGTCCTGCGTCGCATTCTCGGCGGTCACAACGAACACGCCGAGCATGCCGTCCCACGCGTCCAGATGCTTGATGGCCGCAGTGTAGGGTACGATCGCGAAGTTCTTGTTGAACGCCGAGAAGATGTTCTCCTTCGGCCGGAACACGCCGATAATGTTGAAGGGCAGGCCATTGATGCGCACGGAGCGGCCAACCGGGTTCAGTGTCCCGAACAGGTTCTCTGCGACACTTTCGGTGATGATCACCACGCGGTTTCCCGAGATCACGTCCGTGAGCATCATGTCGTGGCCCATCACCATCGTACCGGTGGTGTAGTTCGCCCAGCCGGCATCCTGCCCGCGGATGCTGACGCTCGGCATGCGCTGGCGCCCCACGGCCATCTCGGCGCTCGTGTTGACGTCCACGACCTTCGTCTTAACGGCCGGGAGCGAGCCGATGAGGCTGGCCTCGCGCATCTCGATCTTGGGGTTGTTGCCCCAGGGCGGCCCGTCCGAGTCGAAGCGGACGGTGTTCATGTTGAAGCGCGCGACGTAGAAGTTCTTCGGCCCGGCGGCCTCCATCTCCTCCATGACACTCGAGCGGATGCCCTGGATCATGGCGCTCATCGCCATGACGGTCGCGACACCGACGACGATGCCGAGGATGGTCAGACCGGAGCGGAACTTGTTCGCGCGCAGCTGGTCGAGTGCGAGAGCGGCGCCCTCACGCAGGCTTTCAATGCGCATCTGCTACTCCGCTCTCAGCGCCACGACGGGATCGAGCCTCGCCGCCTTCGCTGCTGGATAGAGACCGGCGACGATGCCGACACCGCCGCCCATGATGATCGATGCCGCCATCCACACGGGCGCAATCGCCGCGGGGAGCGGTGATACCGCTGCAACGATGTTGGCGCCGATGAGGCCCAGCACGATGCCGATCGCCGCACCGAGGAGCGACAGCGTCGCGGACTCCACGAGCACCTGCACGTGGATGTCGCGACGTCGCGCACCCAGCGCCTTCCGCAGGCCGATCTCGCGTGTCCGCTCGGTCACGGACACCAGCATGATGTTCATGATCACAATGCCGCCGACCACGAGTGCGATCGAGACCAGACCGGGGAACGCGATCAGAAGGATGTTCTTGATCTTCTGCCAGAACCCGAGCGACTCCTCCGCCGTCTCGATGGCGAAGTTGTCGGACGTCATGGGTCGCAGCTGGTTGCGCACGCGCATCACGGACTGCATCCCGAGACGCGCGGACTCGAGCTGGGTCGGGTCGATTGGCCGGACCAGGATCTGGTCGACGACACCGTGCGGGTTCACCATGCGGCCGATCGGCGAGCGCGCCGGTGCGATTGCGCGGTTGTCCATCGAGAAGCCGAACAGGGAGCCCTGCTTCTTGAGCACTCCGATGACGCGGAAAGGCTCGTTGTTGATCTTCACCACGCGGCCGAGCGGGTCGAGCGTGCCGAACAGCTTGTCCGCTGCTTCCCAGCCGAGCACGACGACCGGCACACCCGCGCGGTCTTCCGGGCCGGTGAAGCCGCGGCCCGTCTCGATGTCGAGGTCGCGGATGCGGAAGAAGTCGGCCGTGGCACCGGTGAGCTGCACGTTCGTGATCTCGATGCCCTGTTCGTTGCGCAGTGTGCCGTTCGAGCCGGACTCAACGGCGATCAGGGCCGGGACCTCGAGCTGTTCGCGGATCGCCTCGGCGTCCGTGAACGTCAGCCGCGGCCGGCGCTGCATCTCGCGGTAGTAGTCCGGATCCGAGCTGAACTCGACGTTCGGACGGCGCGACAGGGTGAGGGTATTCAGACCGTAGATCTTACGGGCGAAATCCTCTTCCATGTACTTGTTCATCCCCTCGACCACGCTCACCACGGTGATGAGGAACATCACACCGATGATGACACCGAGCACCGCGAAGAAGCTCTTGAGCTTCTGTGCACGGATCTGGTTCAGGGCGAGGATTACACCTTCACGCAGCAGCATTATGGATCACGCAGTCGTTGCGTATGAGCCGGCGTCGGCAAGCCGGTCGACACCATCCACGACGTCGCTCGCGATCAGGCCGTCGCGCAGCGTCACCGTGCGGTGTGCGCGCTCGGCGATGTCATGCTCGTGCGTCACCAGGATGATGGTCTGGCCACTCGTGTGCAGCTCGTCGAACAGAGCCATGATCTCGTCGCCTGTCTGGCTGTCCAGGTTACCCGTCGGCTCGTCGGCCAGCAGGATCGCCGGATTGTTGACGAGTGCGCGTGCAATGGCGACGCGCTGACGCTGACCGCCGGAGAGCTCCGACGGCCGATGCTTCATGCGCTCGCCCAGGCCGACCTTGTGCAGCATCTCCTCAGCGCGGGCACGCCGTTCCTTCGGCGGCACACCGCCATAGACGAGCGGCAGCTCCACGTTGTGCAGCGACGTCGCGCGCGGCAGCAGGTTGAACGTCTGGAACACGAAACCGATCTCGCGGTTGCGGATGTGCGCCAGCTCGTCGTCCTCCTTGCCTGCGACGGCCTGCCCGTTCAGCCAGTATTCGCCGCCGGTCGGCGTGTCGAGGCAGCCGATGAGATTCATCAGCGTCGACTTGCCGGAGCCTGATGGTCCCATGATGGCGACGTACTCGTTGCGGTCCACCCGCAGGTCCACGCCCCTGAGCGCGCGCACCGTCTCCGCGCCCAGGACGTAGTCCTTCGTCAGCCGTTCGATCCTGATGACCGAGTCACTCACTGTGCGCCTCCGCTCTTTGCAACGCCCGGCGCAGCCGCCGGCGCTGCCATGCTGTTCCTGACCGCCTTGCCCGACTCGAGCGTGCGGATCACCTCGTACGGGCCTGCGACCACCGAGTCCTTCTCCGTCAGACCGCTCAGCACCTCGAAGTGCTCCTTGCCGGCGATGCCGATCCTGACCGGCACGAACTCCGACTTGCCGCCGCGCACGACGAACACACCCTCCTGGTCCGTCGACTCGCCGTTCAGGTCGGACGGGATGTTCTTCGACGCATCCGCCGTCACCTTCGCGTCATCCTTGCCCTTCACGGTGGACGACACCGCGTTCCTGTCGCGCACGGTGAGCGCGATGATCGGCACGGCGAGGACCTGCTTGCGCGTGGCGGTCACGATCTCCGCGCTCACCGACAGATCGCTGCGCAGTGTCGCCGGCGGGTTGTCGAGCGTGATGACGATCTCGTAGTCGATCGACTGCCCCTGTCCGCCCGCACCGGTCTGCGCCGCCTGCTCGGGCGAGCGCACGGCGCTGTGCGCGATCTTCGTTACGCGGCCCGTGAACTTCTCCTTCGGGAACGCGTCGATCTGGAGCAGTGCGCTGTCGCCGAGCTGCAGCTCTGGCATGTCCGTCTCGTCGACGCGCACCACCGCTTCCATCTCGGCCAGGTCGGCAACCGTGAGCAGCAGGCTGCCGGCGTTGTTCATGGTACCGACAATCGCGGTCTCACCCTCGTCGACATTGAGGCGGGTGACGACGCCGTCCATCGGTGCGCGGATCACGGTCTTCGAGAGGCGGTCCGCGGCCTCTTCGACGCCGGAGCGCGCCTGCTGCACGCCATACGTCGCGGCCTTGACCATCTCTTCCTGCACCTTGACCTGCGTCTCCGCATCATCGAGCTGCTGCTGGCTGACCAGGTTGGCGTTCGTCTTGACCATACTGGTCAGACGGTCGTACGCGCGCTGCGCCTGCAGCAGGTTGGCGCGCGCCTGCGCCTCGCGCGTCAGTGCCTCGCTCACGCCCGCCTTCGCACGCGCCAGCGCGGCCTCGTACTGCGTCGGGTCGATGCGCAGCATGATGTCGCCCCGCCGGACGTTCTGGCCTTCGCGCACATTGAGCTCGACGATGCGACCCATGATGTCGCCCTGCACGTCGACCCGCCGGTTCGGGCGGACCCAGCCGCTCGCGTTCACCGACGACGTGAGGTCACGCTTGATGACGGGCTCGATGCGGACGGCGATGCCCGAGTCGCCCTTCGTCGCACTGAATGCGGATATGCCGATCACCGCAGCAACGACGCCCACCGCAATTCCGATCTTGACTCCCTTTTTCATCAGCGGTTCTCTCCTGTAACCTGCGCGAGCGGCCGGCCAACCGCTGATTCCAGCGCGGCCAGTGCCTCATGATAGTTGTAAAGAGCGTTGAGATATGCCTGGTCTGCGCGCGCCTTCACGGTCTGCGCATCGTTCAGCTCGAGGAACGTGCCGGCACCGAAGCGATACCGTTCGCGCGCCAGCTCGAGCTGTTCTGCTGCAAGGTCGCGGTTGCGCGCTTCCAGCTCCACACTCCGGCGGCCGGTCGTCGCATTCGCGTACGCCGCACCGACCTCGGTGCGGATGCGCAGCTCCTCCGCACGGACGCGAAGCTCAGCATCCGTAACCGCCACGCGCGACGTCTGGAGCTGCCGCTCGCGGCTGAAGCCGTCGAAGATCGGCAGCGAGATCGACATCGACACACCCAGCGGCTCGCCCTGGTACTTGAACGGGAAGACGCTGTTCTGGTCGCGGATCTCCTGCATGCGCTCAGGCGTCGGCAGGAACATGTCGAGAGAGCAGCTCGTCGGTGCGTTCGGCAGCGGCGTGCTCAGGCCATTCGAGATATTCCGCAACAGCTCACACTGGGTAAGGCTCGACTGCGCCCCCGCCGCTTCCTGGGCAATGAGGAAGTCCGCGTTGCTCGCCTGCCGCATGAACCCGGAGAGCCCCGTGGACAGGCTGAGCGACGGAAGATAGGCCGATTTCGCCATTTTGTAACTGGAAACCGACGCCTCCTCATTCGCCCGCGCCGCCCGCAAGGTCGGGTGGCCGCTGAGCGCGGCGTTCGTGAACGTCGCCAGGCTGCCCGGTACGTCCGACACCGTGAACGTGCTGGTGAGCTGGAACTGCTCATTGAACTGCACGCCCAGCAGCTGCATCAGGCGCAGCTTCTCGTTGGCGACAGCGTTCTGGGCCTGGAGCAGCTGGACCTCGACCCGGCCGACCTGCACCGCCGCCTGCTTCGACTCGAGCGGGATCGCGCTCCCCGTCGCCACCTTCGCCTCGGCCAGCATCTGGTTCGTCTTCGCGCTCTCCAGCTCCTGCTCCGCCAGCGTCACGTTCTCCTGCGCCCGCAGCACGGCCAGGTACTGCCGCACCACGTTCGCCTCGAGGTTGAAGCTCGCGGCGTCGATGCCCGCTACGGTCGCGCGGCGGTTCGCCTTCTGCTGACCCGGCGCCAGCAGCTGCTGCGCACTCAGCCGATAGCTCAGGCTGAGACTCGCACTCGACGAGTAGTAGTCCGTGGAGGTCTCGAGACCCAGGTCGGAGCCCGGGATGTTGCCGATGCGCTGGTTGCCGGCCGCGGAGTACGAGTACGAAACCCCCGCCGACGCCGACGGCAGCAGCGCGCCGTACGCGTCGCGCACGGCCCAGTTCGCAACTCCGACATCGTTCGACTGCTGCAGGAAGTCCGGGTTGTTGCGGCGGGCCAGCTCGATCGCCTCCTGCAGCGTCAGCGTCGCCGGGGCCGCCGCCTGGCCGGAGAGCGAGACCGACGTCGCCCCCAGAAAAAATATGCCCATAGCAAAACCGCGCATGCCGCGGCAGCGTCCAGATAGCACCGTTGCGTCTCCTGTCGTCGGAATTAATGGCCTGGATATGAAGATGTATTACGGCTCGCGCGAGGGGCAGGTTTCGGCAGGGAACGGTGACATTGCGCGGGGAACTGCACTGGAGCACGGCGAACGGCGGGCGTTCCCGGTCATCGGTACGCCCGCGCCGCCGGCCGCTGCGCTCAGGGCAGCGCGGTCCGGACCGCCATGTAGTTCCGGGTCGGGATCTCGACCTTGAGGATGCGTCCCTCCGCATCCGCCCACACGTCCACGGCCGCGCTGCCCGCAGGCTGCACGACGAGATGCCTGGCCTGCACCGCCGTACCGCCGATCTGGATCGACTCATCCCCCCGCGCCGTCACCGTCGCTGTGACCTGCTTGCTCTGGCGGGGCATGACGATCGGGATGTTCGTGCTTGAACCCGTCGCGCGGCGCGCCAGGAAGTAGTACTGGTGCGCCACCCCCTCGTCCACGAGGACCGCGCCGTCGCTCACCAGGTACTCGCGCATGTTCTCGCCGGCCGACGACGTGATCCGCGCCGAGACCCGGCTGCCCCGGACCGTCGCCCGGATACCCTGCGCATCTCCGCCCCGGACCTCGACTTCGTACGCTGCGGGACGCAGCGTGGGGCCGGCCAGCTGGACGTTCGCCTGGATCTGCTGGCCGCCGCGGCTGGCATCCAGCACCACCCGCCCCTTCGCCATCACCACGGCGTCCGGACCGGACCCGCTCCGGCGGATGCTGAACGTCTCCACGCCGACCTCGGCGCCGCTCACCGTTATGCGGAACGTGCCCTCATCGAGCGTTTCGGTCTGCGCGGCAAGCGGTGCCGCGGCCATGAGACCGGCCAGCCAGATGTTCCGTACGATGGTTCTCGTCATCCTCAACGCTCCCTTCGGGGCCGTGACTGCCAGCAGGGTGGTACACGGGGTGGCAGGAGGGGGTCCTTCCGGACCTGCCTTCGGTGCTTCGGAGTTGGCGCAACCTGCTATCCGATAACGCGAATTTCGCTGGAATCGGCCAATAGCCCGGAAAAACCCCATTTTTCCGCCAAATTTAGCCAAAACCCAGGCCTCTCCCATAGCGGAACGGGACAATTCCGACACTCCGAAGGGTGGTCCGTAAGCGGCGTAAGCCGTGAAGCTAGACGGTGTCGGATTCGCGCTCCTGGCCGATGCCGAAGATGGCGGCGCGGATCGAGTTGATGATCCGGTTGTATATGGCCTTGCCCTTGGCGGCACTGGCGGCGGTGGGGTAGCCGATGAGGCCGGCACCGCCCTGCGGCGGGTGGGGCAGGCGGTCGCGGATGTAGCGCTCGAAGTCTTCGGCGCTGAGCTCGAAATCCCGTGCGCGGTCCATCCGCACGAGCTCGGGATAGAGGTAGAGCATGACGGAGGTCTCGGCCTCGCAGCCGTGGAGCGGACCGGGCTGTCGGTCGAGGAGATCGGCGATATCGACATCCCAGACGGAGACGAGGCGGACGCGTGCGACGTCGGTGACGAGAGTGGCAAGTGCGTCGAGGTGCGGCTCGTGGCGGTGCGCGGTGATCAGGATGAACTCCGTGATGCCCTGGGTCTCCCATGAGGCGAGGAGCTCATTGAGCGCGCGGTGCAGCGTCTTGTGTAGGAGGGTGGCGGTCCCGGCGTAGCTTCGCTCGGAGCGTACATTGACGCCATAGTAGATGGAGGGCGCGCGGAGGACCTCCTGTTCCTGCGACAGGTCGAGCGCGACTTTGCGTGCGACGAGGACATTGCTGCCGAGCGGCAGGTGAGGCCCGTGCTGCTCGAGTGCGCCGACGGGGATGATAAGACGTGGATCGCGTGCGAGCTGTGCCGCGGCGTCGATCCAGCTGAGCTCATCGAGAGCGAGGGATACTTCTGGTCGATTCGACATCGGACAAACCTGCGACGGAAGCGGCTGCACCGGCAACCTCGGTGAGGGGGCGGCGTGCGGCCTGGTCGTATGCCGCGTGGGTCACGGGGTGGCTGACGGCGCTGCTGCTGGTGCTGTGGACGCGCTACCTCAACGCGGGGTACCTGATCGGCGCGGCGGCAGCGCTGGCGCCGGCGGCGATCCTCTTCGTGCGCGCGCGGCGCGGCGGCTCACCGCGGGCGGCGCGGTCGCTGCGTGCGGGGTTCATCGTGCTGGGTGTGGCCCTCGTGGTGGGCGGCGTAGCGCACTCGCGGTTCGAGCTGATCGAGTTCCGCTGGCCAGCGGTGAAGGCGGCGCGCGAGCAGGAGATCACGCGGTCGCTGGCGGGGGAGATGGATCGTCTGCAGCGCAGTGCGGTCGCGGCGGCCGAGAGTGCTGCTGAAGTCGGCCGCGATACGGTCGCAGAGCCTGACTCGCTGCTTACGCCGCTGGACAGTGTATTCCGCGCAGCACGCGACGTGGACGCGCTCGCGATCTTCAGCGAGAGCGGTGAGCTGCTCGCGTGGGCGGGCTCGCACCGCGGTCCCATCCCGCCGGAGGTTCACGAAGCGGGGCAGAGCGTGTTCTTCACGGAGCGTCCGCTCTTCAGCTACCTCTACTACTCGCGCGCCATCCCCGGCACGACGCGCCATGCGGTTGCAGCGGTGCTGGTCGAGACGTCGCTGACGGCCGATTCGCAATCGGGTCTGTCTGCATCGTTCCGGGATCGCGTTTCCGCGAATGCGACGTTCCACAGCGGTCATCCGCAGGCGCCGGGCAGTGTGGTGTGGGCGATGGTCGTGAACGGCGACACGGCGGTGCATGCGCAGATGCAGGAGGTCACGCAGGCGGCGTGGCGCGCGCAGGCGGAAAAGCTGCCGCGCGCGCTGATCCTGCTGCTCGTGCTCGCCGCGTATGTCTTCATGGGCGCCGGCTGGCAGCGGATCATGCGCGAACAGGGCATGGTTCGCGGCGGCGGTGTGCCGCTTCTCGGTGCGATTCCGCTGGTTGCCCTCGCGCCGCTGGGCAAGGCGCTCGGCGTCGAGCCTGTGTTTTCGCCGCTGCTGTTTTCACTGCCGGTTCCCGGTGACATGACACTCGGCTCGCTCGTCGCGGCGCTGATCCCCGCGGCAGCACTGGTTGCGAGCACCCGCCGGCCGGGCATGCCGTCGCGCGCGGAGCGACTGACGGTCATCCTGTGCGCTGCGGCGGTCGGCATTGCATTCATGCTGGGCATCAGGATCCTGCTCGACCATGCGACGCCGGCGCTGCTCGAGTCGGACCAGGCGCTGTGGTTCGGCCTGCAGCTCGCGGGTGCACTGCTGCTCACCATGGCGGCCGCACTCCTGTTTCCGCGCGTGCGCGTGGCGCCGGCCGCCACCGCAGTCAGCGAACCGTCCGCCCTCCAGGACGAGCCACCCACAGATGCACCCGGGCTCACCGTCCGTGCGGCGCGCGCGCTGCTGCTCGGCGGTATCCTGCTGAGCGTTGCCCTCAGTGCGGTGGTCGGCGTCGGCATCGATCCGGACTCGCGCACCACGAGTGTCATTGCTGCGCTGTGGGCGGTGCCATTCGCGTTCTTCGCATTCGCACTGTCGCGGCGCAGCGGCCGTAACGGCAACCTGGCGCGCTGGCTGGCAGCGGGCTGGCTCGCGTGTACCGCGGTGGTGCCGCACCTGTGGGATGCGCACCTCGAGAACCGGCTGGGCGATGCCGAGCGTGATCTGGCGACGCTGGGCACGCAGTCCGATGCATACGGTGCCCCTCCGGACCCGTACCTGGACTACCTGCTGGAATCCTTCGGCAGGGAAGCCGTGCTCGCGCACGACGCGGGGGAGACGGGCGTGCAGCTGCTGTATCGCACGTGGGTCGCAAGCGGACTGGCGCGCGAGCCGTACGAAGCCGAGATCATGCTGTGGCCGGACACGGGCACGGCGGTCGTCGGACTCGGCACGCTCACGGAGCAGCCGACTGCCGCCGAGGACTCGCTGCTGAACGCGCTGGTCGATTCGGCGCGCGCGCGCGGCCACATGCAGGTCTCCGTGTTCAGCGACCGGCCGCACATGAGCCGGGTGCTGATGATGCCGCTCGGCAACGGCCAGGTCGTCTCCGTCGTCGTACCACCCCGCCGCTCTCTCGACCGGCGCTTCGGCCTCGCCTACTTCCTCGGTGGCGTGCTGCCCGTCACGACCCGCCTGCACCTGGTGGAGGCGAAAGACCCGGATCCCGACACACACGGCGTCGCATGGTCACGCGATCCGGAGGGGTGGCGCAGTGAGACCGTCGTCCAGTATCCGGACGGGAAGTATCACGCGCACCTGCTCGTGCCGGTCGCACCGCTGAGCGTGCGCGTCGCACGCGCCCTCCTGATCATTGCATTCGACCTGCTCGTGCTGGTCGCGCTCTGGGGCGCGGGGTCCGCCGCGCGCGGACTGCGACCGATACCCGTCGCCACGTGGAAGAGCTGGCTCGCCAGCTACCGCGCGCGCGTCACGTTCTCGCTCTTCGCGTTCTTCATCATTCCAACCGTGCTGTTCGGCTACGTCGCGTACCGCGCACTGGCACAGGAAGTGGAGCGCGCGACGGAGCGTGTTGCGCAGAACGCGGCGGAACAGGCGGCCGCGGAGTTCCCGGGCCAGACGAGCAACCTGCGCGAGATCGCGCTGCACACGCGGACCGACGTTCTGCGATACCATGGCGGCGAGCTGCTGGAGGTATCGTCGCCCGAAGCGTTCGATCTGGGCGTCTACGGTGCGTGGATGCCGCCGCAGATCTATCGCGCACTGGAGCGCAGCGAGGAGGCTGGCGCGGTGTATGTCGAGCAGCTCGGTGAGCAGCGTCTGCTGACGGCGTTCCACTCACTGCGCGCGAGCGGCACGCTCGCGGTGCCGATGCCACTGGTGTCGAGCGACACGAGCGACCGCCAGCGTGAGCTCGCACACCTGATCCTGTTCGCAGCGCTGATCGGCGGCATTTTGTCGCTTGCACTGTCGGTCGTCGTCGGCCGCGCACTGGCAGGCCCGATCGGCAGACTGACACGCGCGTCGACTGCGATCGGTGCCGGGCGGCTCGGCGTACGTCTGCCTGAAAACCAGCCGGGTGAGTTCGGCCAGGTGTTCGAATCGTTCAACCAGATGGTGCGGCGACTCCGTCGTGCACGCTCGCGCGAGCTGCGCACCGCGCGTGTGCTTGCGTGGGGTGAAATGGCGAGGCAGGTCGCGCACGAGATCAAGAACCCGCTGACACCGATCAAGCTGGCGATCCAGCACGTGCGCCGCACGTACAACGACCAGCATCCGGACTTCCCGCAGATCCTGGAGACGAACGTCTCGCAGATCCTGGTGGAGATCGATCGCCTGAGCGAGATCTCGCGTGCGTTCTCGCGCTATGGTGCGCCCGCGCAGGCGGCTGGACCACTGCAGTCCGTGAGCCTTGCCGGCATCGTCCGTGAGGCGCTCACGCTCTATCGCACCAATGGCGACAGCCTGCAGTACGACGAACAGATCGCATACGACCTGCCGCCCGTCCTGGCGCGACCCGACGAGCTGAAGGAAGTGCTGTTCAACCTGATCGAGAATGCGCGCGCCGCGATCGAGGGTGCGGGCGTGATTCGGGTGCGTGCAGCGCTGTCCGAGGGGCAGGTCCTGGTGGAGGTCGGTGACACCGGCTCCGGGATCAGCAGCGATCTGCTGCCGCGCATCTTCGACCCGCACTTCTCGACGCGCTCGACCGGCACCGGACTCGGCCTCGCGATCGTACGCCGCCTGGTCGAAAGCTGGGGCGGTACCGTAGAGGCCGAGAGTGAGGAAGGGCAGGGTACGCGGGTGCGGGTGCGCCTGCTCCCCGCGGACCTGCTGCTCGAGTAGGACTTCTCCTACAGCGCTGCGGAAGCTGTTGCTTCTTCCTGCAGACTTTCGTCGTGGCCGTAGACGTCGTGGTAGAACCGCGCCGTACCATCCTCGTCCACCCAGACCGTGAAGTACAGGATGTAGACGGGCAGCGTGCGCGTCACCTTGACCCACGCCTCCTCGCCGCTCCGCTGCTTGTCGCGGATCTCGCCCGGTGACAGCCGCGTCGCCTTGCTGGCGATCAGGTAGGCGAGGTCCGCTGGCCGCTCGAGGCGGATGCAACCGTGGCTGAACGCGCGGCGGGTGCGCGAGAACAGCGACTTCGCCGGCGTGTCGTGCAGGTAGATGTTGTCCTTGTTCGGGAAGATGAACTTGTAGTCGCCGAGTGCGTTGTCGGGTCCCGGTATCTGACGGAAACCGCCGTCCGCCGTGCGCACCATGTTGTTCTTGGCGAGGTAGTCGGGATCGCGCGCGATTGCAGGCAGGATCTCGCGCTCTGCAATCGACGGCGGCACGTTCCACGACGGGTTCACGACGATGTGCTCCATCGTATCGACGAAGATCGGCGTATTCCAGCCGGGCTGTCCGACGACTACGTTCATCCGCTCGATTGCGACGTTGTTCTCGACGACCTCGAGCTCGAAGCCTGCGACGTTGACGAGCACATAGAACTCGCCGAGGTCGTGCGGCAGCCAGCGCCAGCGGTCGATGTTCAGCAGGATCTCGGAGAGGCGCGTGTCGACCGGCTCGTTCAGCTCGCGCAGTGTCGCCTCGCCGAGGCGGCCGTCGTTCTCGAGGGCGTGACGGTCCTGGAAATGACGCAGTGCGTCGCGCAGGTCGTCATCGAACACGAGCGGCCGCGCCTGTCCCGCAGTCGCGAGAGTGACCTCCCTGGGATCGTCGCTGGCGGCGAGGCGTGCGCGCAGCTGTGCGACGGCCGCGCTCGAATCACCGGGCTCGAGCTTTCCGCCGGTCACCTTCGGCCAGCCACCGCTCGCCTGGATCTCGCGATGCCGCGCGATCGCGGCCATCATGCGCTTGTAGTACGGCCCCTGCGGCCGCAGCCGATCGACCATCGCGGCGGGCGTCTCGCCGCGTATCATCATGCGAAGAAGATTTTCTTCCCACGGCTTCGCGCGCGGGATTCGCCAGGCGCGCACCTTCCCGGGATCGATGGTGCCGCGCGTGAGGTCCATTGCATAGCGATTGAAGCCCTCGGTGAGCACGAGATCCAGGTCGGCGACGTAGCGCGAGATGAGGGAGTCCGGCGGCGAACTGTTCAATGTGCGGATGATCCGGAGCGCAACGGGGTGGCCGTAGGCCGCCGGATCGAGTCCATCGTCCCCTGCCTTGCCGAGAGATTCGATCAGCTGCTCGCCGCGTGGCAGAAGCTGCGTGCCCTCCGTCCAGACGGGCTTTCCCCGTCGCAGGAGACTCCGGTAGTACTTCACCGTGGGTGCCGACAGAGAGAACGTGTCCCCCATCGCCAGCGTGAGTGTTACGAGGCTGTCCTTGTCGGGGCTGGCGAGCAGATCACGGATGTGGGTGCGTGTATCGGGATAGTCGGCGACGGAGCTGGAAGCGTCGGGAAGCGTGCTGCCCGGCTCGCCATCGCGGCTGCACGCTGTGAGACCGATCGCGAGCGCAAGCGCCAGAGTGAGTGCACGTCCGTGCGACTGCATCATCGAGTGCCGACTCCGGTCATGTGGTCAGTGGATGCGGTAGTTGACAATGGTGGGCGACGGATCGCGCGCGGCATTGCGCAGCACGATCAGCGAAACAACGTCGCCCGTCTTCAGCGAGACGGAGGCCCGCCGCAGGTCGCTCAGGCTGTGGATCTCCTGGCCATTGAGCCTGCGAATGACGTCGCCAGGAAAGAGACCGACGCCGGCGGCGGGGCCGAAGCGGTCGATGTTGACCACCACCGGCGAGTTCTCATCGAGGCGGACCTGCGCAGCGAGCTCGGCGGGCAGCGGCCGCGCGACGAAGCCGAGTGTATTCCCGCCGCGCGCGGGCTCCGGCGTCGCGACCTGCGGGCGGGCTGCCGACTCGAACGCGCCGAGGCGGACGGTGGTCTCGAGCGGCTTTCCATAGCGGATGAATCCGATCTTCACGTCCGTGCCCGGCTGCAGCGTCGCAACGCGCGACTGCAGGTCGGAGGTGCTCGTAACGCGCGAGCCCGCAACCGTGACGATCACATCACCGAGCTGCATGCCGGCGCGCTCCGCGGGCTGACCCTCCTCGAGGGAGATGACTTCGACGCCGGTGACCGCGGGGAGTTTGTAGACAGCAGCGTCCGCGGAATTGACATCATCGATGCCGACGCCCAGGCGCGGACGGTGCACCTCACCGAACTGCACGAGGTCGGCTGCGACCTTGCGCGCGAGATCGATGGGAATGGCGAAGCTCGCGCCCGTAAAGAAGCCGGTCTGAGAGCTGATGGCAGTGTTCATTCCGACGACGCGGCCGCTCAGGTCGACGAGCGGCCCGCCCGAGTTGCCCGGATTGACGGCGGCGTCCGTCTGGATGAAGGACTCCAGCGAGGTAGCCGAGCGCGGTGATATCGAGCGGCCCTTCGCGCTGACGATACCGGCCGTGACCGTGAAGTCGAGCGACATCGGGTTGCCGAGCGCCAGGACCCAGTCGCCGACGCGGAGATCCTCGGACCTGCCGAGCTCCGCAACCGGCAGGTTGCTGATCGGCTGACTCGCGCGCAGCCGTATGACCGCCACGTCCGTGTCCATGTCGCCACCGACCACATCGGCGGCGAAGTCACGCCCATCGACGAGACGCACGCGCACGTCGACAGCATCTGCAATGACGTGATTGTTCGTGAGAATGAGGCCGTCATCCGCGATCAGGAATCCCGACCCTTCCGCGAGTCCGATCCCCGCATCGTCCTGCATCCCCTGCAGCGGAAAGCCGTCGCCGCGCTCGGGTGTGCGCTGCGTGACGGCGATCTGAACGACCGCGGGCAGCGCCTTCGCCGCCGCGGAGCGGAACGCGCCCGAGAGCTGCGCGGTCATGGATGTATCGATGCGACTGGAGACCTGGCCGAGCTGTCCCTCGATGTTGCGGAGGATGTCCGCATTCTCCTTCGGCTGCGACCGCTGTAGCCGGTCGCAGGCGGAGACGAGGGTCGTGGCAGCGAGAAGCACTGCCATGGCGAGCCGCGGTCGTACGCAGGTGCGCTTGAAGGTCATGGCGGCCTGTAGTGCAGGGTGCATGCCCGCATAGCGGCAGGCAGGGCGGCATCAGGCCGCCTGATCGGTACGCCGCACGGGTGCAGGGGTTCCGTTATTTCGTCCCGTTTGCGCATGGTTCCGCCCCGTTTCCGCGGCGAGGTTGTGTCGCGACGTCGACCGGTCGCGACTCGAGCGGAGGTGGTGATTGCTGTCGCAGGTGTTGAGCGGTGCGATACAGGGTGTGGACGCTTACCTGGTGCGGGTCGAAGTGGACCTGGCGAAGGGACTGCCATGCATGACTGTGGTCGGCCTGGCGGAGAGTGCGGTGCGCGAGGGCAGGGAGAGGGTGACGGCGGCACTGGCCAATGCCGGACTGAAGCTGCCGCCCCGCCGGATTACGATCAACCTGGCACCGGCGGACGTGCATAAGACGGGCAGCGCGTTCGACCTGCCGCTCGCGCTCGGGCTGCTGGCAGCCGCCGGCCAGATCCCTGCCGATTCGCTGGACGGGGCGTGTGCGATCGGCGAGCTGGGCCTCGACGGGGAGGTGCGCGCCGTGCGCGGCGCGCTGTCCATTGCGGACGCGTGCAGGCGGGAAGGGATTCGCTCGATGATCGTGCCCGCGGTGAATGCGGCGGAAGCCGCGGCCGTGGATGGCATGGCGGTGCACGCCGCGACGACGCTCGTGGATGTGATCGCGCACCTGCGCGGCATACGCCCGCTGTCCCCTGGCGCCGGTCTGTCAGATCGGGAAAGGGATGAGACTGGCCGAACGATCCTCGATTTCGAGGATGTCAAAGGTCAGCTCTCAGCACGGCGCGCGCTCGAGGTCGCGGCTGCCGGGCAGCACAACATCCTGATGGTCGGACCGCCCGGCTCGGGCAAATCAATGCTTGCCCGGCGGCTTCCCGGCATCCTGCCACCGCTGTCGCGCGCAGAGTCGATCGAGGTGACGAAGGTCTACTCCGTGGCCGGCCGGCTGCGCCCGCGCCAGTCGCTCGTGCTCGACCGCCCGTTCCGCGCACCGCACCACACGGTCTCGGACGCGGCCATGGTTGGCGGCGGTGCGCTCGCGCGACCGGGCGAGGTGACGCTCGCGCACCGCGGCGTGCTGTTCCTGGATGAGCTGCCGGAATTCCGTCGCAATGTGCTGGAGGCTCTGCGGCAGCCCCTGGAGGATGAAGTTGTCGTAGTCGGCCGTGCGCGCGGCGTGCTGACGTATCCGGCGAGCTTCATGCTGGTCGCGGCAATGAACCCGTGCCCGTGTGGCTACTACGGGAGCGGGACGACGCAATGCATCTGCTCACCGCTGCAGGTGCAGCGCTATGTGGCGCGCGTGTCGGGGCCACTGCTGGACCGGATCGATCTGCACGTGACCGTGCCGCCATTGACCGGGCCGGAGCTGGCGGTCCGTGCGCCGGGAGAAAGCAGTCTGGCGATGTCCGCGCGCGTGCGCGCTGCGCGCGACCGTCAGGTGCATCGCTACCGGGGTGCTACGGGTGTGTTCGCGAATGCGCACATCAGTGCGCGCGAAGTGCGCCGCTATTGTACGGTGGATGCGGCAGGCGAGGCGTGCCTTCAACAATCGGTGCGGACGCTCGGCCTGTCCGCGCGCGCGTATCACCGCGTGCTGCGGCTCGCACTCACGCTGGCGGATCTCGATGGCTGCGACGGCATTCGTCGCAGCCATGTCGCCGAGGCACTGCTCTACCGGACGCTCGACCGCACGCGCGCGGAGGTCGTGTGACGCCTTATTCCGACCGCAGTGCTTCGAGCGGGTCGAGGCGTGAAGCCCGCCGTGCAGGCAGCAGCGACGCCATCATCGCGACAGCCGCGAGCAGCACTGGCGCGACCAGGAAGCTGACAGGATCGAGCGGCTGCATGCCGAGCAGCAGCGGCCGCATCGCGGTCGTCGCAAGCAGCGAAAGCGCGATGCCGATGATGGTGCCGATGGCGACGACACGCATGCCCTGGCCCATCATGAGCGTCAGGATGTCGCGGCCCGTGGCGCCCAGTGCAAAACGGATCCCGAACTCGTGCGTGCGCTGGGCGACGGCGTATGCGATGACGCCGTAGAGACCGATGCAAGCGAGGAGCAGGGCGACACCGCCGAACAACGTCAGCACACTGCCCGCGATGCGCTGCGGGAGAATTGCGCCGGCCACCTGCGCCGACATCGGCCGCACGCGTTCGACCTTCCAGCGCGGCGTCAGCGTCTCGAGCCGCTCCTTCATGGCATTGAGTGTGGTTGCCGGGAGCGCATCACCACGCACGACGAGCGTCGTCCCCCACCAGCCGAACTGCAGGTCGGGGATGTAGACATAGGGCCTGGGCTCGTCGCCGATCGAGTTGAGGCTGGCATTCGCGGTCACGCCGACCACCGATGCCATCGTTTCTCCACCGTCCACACTGATGCGCCGGCCGATCGCGTTCTGACCGGGCCAGAACCGGTTGGCGAATGCTTCGTTCACGATGACGACGGGCGGCGCACCCCTGCGATCGCTCGCCGCAAGGTCGCGGCCGCGGCGCAGCGGGATACCCATTGTGCGCAGGTAATCCGGACCGACAATCCCGAAATGGAATTCCATGTCCTCGCCCTTCGCCCGCTGGTAGCCCTCGACAATCATGCTTCGCCGGCTGCCGGACAATTGCAGCGGCGGATCATTGGCCCAGGTGGCTGCAGTGACGCCGGGCATTCCGGCGAGCGCGGTTACGGCCGCGAGCGCGACACGGCTGCCTTCGTCGGACGCGGGTTCGTACCCCGGCTCGGTTGCCAGATCGAGCACCGCGGTGTTGTGAATGTCGAAGCCGAGATCGGCGTTGTACGCGCTGCGCATGCTGCGCGTGAAGACGAGTGCCGCAACGAGCAGCATGACGGACGCTGCCACCTGCGCCGCGACCAGGACACTGCGCATCGAGAATCGCGTGCGCCCGACAGAGACCTGCGACAATGCACCTTTCATCACGGTCGTCAGGTCCGACCGGCTCGCCCGGATCGCAGGTGTAGCGCCGACCAGTGCCGCCGTCGCCAGCGCGATCAGTCCCGTGAACGCAATGACGCGTGCATCGATCGAGACATCGAGCGAAATGGGGATGGGGAGCCGCGGCGCGAGGAGCATGAGCGCGTCGATGATCCACGTCGCAGTGAAAAGACCGATCAGTGCGGCAGCGACGGACAGCACGACGCTCTCGACCATGAGCAGACGGGCAATGCGCCCGCGGCTCGCGCCCATGGACAGGCGGATCCCGATCTCACGCACGAGGGCGGAAGCGCGCGCGATCATCAACCCAGCTACGTTGGCGCAGCACGTCAGCAGCACGAGTGCCGCAATGCCCGCCAGGAGCGCGGTCATGCCGTAGACGGGCTTGCTGAGCTGCATCGGGATGCGTGACGCGCTCTCGGGCCGGACCGTCAGTGTGCGGCCTGCGCCGCTGATGTGACTCCACTCCGCAGGATAGGCCTGAAAGAGCTGCGCTGCCACGATGTTCATGCGGCGCTGTGCCGCGTCGACGGAGACGCCCGGCCGCAGGCGGCCGATCATGGAATAGCTGCGGTCACCGCGACTGGTCAGCGTCTCCGAGCCCAGGCCGATGGTGCCGCCGGTGCTCGCGGGGATCCACGCATCGACCGACATGCCCCGCACGGATCCGCGGAATTCCGCGGGTCCGACGCCGACGACGGTGAGCGGCCGACCGTTGAGCAGGATCGAGCTGCCGAGCGCGTCCGGCCGCGCTCCCATGCGGACGCGCCAGTAATCGTGACTCACAACGGCCACCGCCGCACCGGTCGCGGCCTCATTGGCGGAGAACTGCCGGCCCGTGAGGCGTACGCCGAGGACATCGAAGTAGTTGGGGCTGACCAGCTCGATTCCAATGCGCTTCGGGTCCGCCACGTCGCCCGCCATGGTCGCCGACGGCTGATACGCCGCAACGTCGGCGAACACGTCGGCCGCGCCCGCGAAGTCGTTCAGGTCCGCGTACGCGGACGCGCCGTATTGACCGCTGCTGTAGTCCGCCGTATAGAGCCTGACGAGCTCATCGGGTGCGGCGACGCCGGCCGGCGGCCGCAGCAGGAGTGCGTTGACGATCGTGAACAGGACGGAATTGGCGCTCATACCGAGCGCGAGCGTCAGGAGCGCGGCGATGGTGAAGCCCGGCTGGCGGAGCAGCTTCCTCGTCGCATAGCGGATATCCTGCCACAATCCGTGCATGGCGGTCTCCATGGGAGTCTCGACCGGTGTCTGACCGGCGCAGGGCGCGTGTGCGCGTCCGCGTCCTTTCGAGAAAGGCGTGCCGCGCTGCGATGCCTGCGTAAGCGCCACTCCGACAACGAGGTGGACCGGATGATGCACGATGCGCTCTGCCGTCCTCGTGACCGTTTGCGGGACGGGGATTTCGGAAACCGGGATCAGGCTATGCGGCAATGCTGACAGTTTTCACCATCGGCCACTCCACCCGCGAGCTCGAGGAATTTCTCGAGATCCTGCGGGTGCACTCGATCGACGAGATCGTGGACGTCCGCCGTTATCCGGGCTCGAAGCGGTATCCGCAGTTCGGCAGTGATTCGCTGCGCCGGTCGCTTGCGGCGGCAGGCATCCGATACCGTCACGAGCCCGACATGGGTGGCAGGCGGACGGCGCGGAAGGACTCGCCGCACACCGCGTGGCGCTCCGCTTCTTTCCGTGCCTATGCCGACCATATGGAGAGTCCTCCCTTCCAGGCGAGGCTCGAGGTGCTGATCGAGACGGCAGCCGCGGAGAGGCAGGCGATCATGTGTGCGGAGGCCGTTCCCTGGCGCTGTCATCGCCAGCTGATCTCGGACGCGCTCACCGCACGCGGCGTGGAGGTATGTCACATCCTGGGGAAGGGCAGGGCGGACCGCCACGCGTTGAATCCGCACGCAGTCGTCACCGCGGATGGTGGCGTGGCGTACCCTTCAGCAATGGCTGACGCCGATCCGGCGGCGGGGCAGACGGAGCTTCCGCTCGGCTAGAGCACAGCGGTTACGCCCGCGGTCAGCGCCCCGCGGGCTGGATCACGTGCACGTTGGAGACCGCACCATTGCGCAGCGTGTAACCGAGCGTCGCGCCGGTCGCATCGCGCACCTGGCGCACCACATTGCCCGCGGCGTCGGTCGTCTCACCGATCAGCTGAAGGTCCGTAATCCGACCGACGAGCCGCGAGACCGGAGCCGCTCCACCGCCTGCCAGCGTCCGCTCCACGATGTCGCCGGTTGTAAGCAGAGTGCGCTGCACCGTCTGGCCGGTGGCATTGACGACCTGGCTGAGGATTCCGTTCGGCGCGACCGCTGCGTTCAGTGTCTGACCGACTGTATGTCGACCTCGACAACGTCGCCCGCATTGTGAATCGCGTGTTCGCCACGCTCGGCAGGAATCCCGAGCTGCTGAACGGCCTGCTTGCGACGGTGGACAACGCGGTCGGCCAGGTGGGCGGTGTTGCGAATACCGCGCTGCAGCCGGGCGGCGTGGCATCGCAGGCAGTCGGCACCGTCGGTCGCACGTTGAACACCCTGGTCCAGCCGGGCGGCGTTCTCAGCCAGACCGTGAACCAGCTCGGCCAGACCGTCCAGACGACGCTGGGGCCCACGGGCGATCTCGTGGAGCGGACGCTCAACGCGGCAGGCCAGGCAACGGCCACGCGTACGGTCGGTAACCTGCTTCGTCTGCCCGTGCTGAACGAGGTGGCGGGACAGGGCGGAAACCTGGTCCGCCAGGTAACGACCGCCGCCGGGACGCGTGTCGAATACACCGTGGACCGCGCCGGCAAGCTCCTGAACGCACGTGTCCTTCGCTAAAACCCCCGGACCACCCTTCGGAGCGTCGGACTAATTCGAAGTTGCCCCTGCGCACCATGCCCGCGGCCGGTTTTTGCTGATTCTCATGTCAGAGCGGGCCGCGGGCGTATCTGGATCCGCCAAACCCGACGCTCCGAAGGGTGGTCCGTAAGGTTTTGAGGACCCGTACGGTCTTCCGCGGCGTACTACGGGTCATGAAAAACCCAGCCAGGGCGCTGCTTGCGGCGCTGATCCCGGTGGTGGCGGCGTGCGGTCCGCCGGTGGCGCGCGATCCGGCGGCGCCGC
>DASUXU010000120.1:0-4053 GCA_036377735.1 Longimicrobiales bacterium | reverse complement strand
GGGCTGGGAAGCGCCCGCACTGCTGATCATCACGATCGCACTGCTGTCGATCGGCCTGATCCAGGTCTACAGCGCGAGCTCGGTAATGGCGCTGAACGAGGGTGAGCGCGACTACTTCTACGTCGTGCGCCAGGCGGCCGGTGCCGCCGCGGGATTCCTGCTGCTCGCCGTTGCCGCGCGCGTCGACTATCGTCGTCTGCGCCTGCTCGCGTGGCCGCTCATCCTCGGCGTGATTGCCGCACTGCTCGCGATGGTGATCGGGCCGGACGCGATCGCGCCGGAGCGGAACGGTGCCAACCGCTGGCTGCTGATCGGACCGGTCGCACTGCAGCCGAGCGAGTTCGCGAAGCTCGCGCTCATCATCTGGACTGCAGCGCTCGCAGTGAAGAAACAGGATCGCCTGCACAGCCTTTCGCGCGGGCTCATGCCGTTCCTGCTCGTCTGGGGGATCGTCGTGGGGCTCGTGATGCTGCAGCCGAGCTATTCCGCGGCCGTCCTGATTCTGCTGCTCGCGACGCTGGTCGTGTTCGCCGCCGGCGCGCGCATCGGTCACTTCATCGTGCTCGGCTTCTTCGGCATTCCCCTGCTGTGGAAGTATCTGGGCGCTGCGTCGTACCGCATTGAGCGCATTGCCGTGTTCCTTCAGGGCAGCCAGCACGCAGACGGCGCAGGCTACCAGATCCAGCAGGCACTGATTGCAGTGGGCAGCGGCGGCATCTTCGGTGTCGGGTTCGGCCACGGCCAGCAGAAGTTCGGGTTCCTGCCCGAGCCGCACAATGACTTCCTGTTCTCGATGTTCGCGGAGGAGTGGGGTCTGGTCGGCGTGCTGGTTGTCGTTGCGCTGTTCGTGCTGTTCGCACTGATCGGGTTCCGGATCGCACGCGATGCGGAAGACCTGTTCGGCTTTCTGCTCGCCATCGGCATTACGAACCTGGTTATTGTGCAGGCGCTGCTCCATTTCGCGATCAACCTCGCGCTGATTCCTACGACCGGTGTGACGCTGCCGTTCATGTCATACGGCCGGTCGAGCCTGCTCGTCTGCATGCTTGGCGTCGGCATCCTGCTCAGCATCGCGCGTCGCTCCACGGCGGTGGCGGAATGATTCGCGTCCTGTTCGCGGGCGGCGGCACCGGCGGGCATCTCTATCCCGCACTCGCCATCGGTGCGGCGATGCAGGCGGAAAACCCGGCCGTCGAGGTCGAGTACGTCGGTGCGTTCCGCGGCGTGGAAGCGCGCATCCTGCCGCAGCGCGGCGTGCCTCACACGCTGTTGCCGCTGCAGCCGATTCAGCGCGACCGCGTGTGGCGCAACTGGCGCCTGCTGCCCGCCGGCATCGGCACGATGACGGGCCTGGCGAAACTCTTCCTGCGTTTCAAGCCGTCGCTCGTCGTCGGCACCGGCGGCTATGTGAGCGGTCCCGCATGCGCGTGGGCCGTACTCACGAACGTGCCGATCGCAATCCAGGAGCAGAACTCCCATCCGGGTTTCACGACACGCGTGCTCAGCCGTTTCGCGCGCCAGGTCCATCTCGGATTCCCGGAAGCGGCGAAGCAACTCAATCCCGGCCGGAACACGCAGGTGCTGAGCGCAGGCAATCCCATTGTCCCGCCGGACAGCACAATCGATCGCAGCGCGGCGCGCGCGCGCTACGGCGTGCGTCCCGACTCGACGGTGCTGCTGGTGGTCGGCGGCAGCCAGGGCTCGCGCGCGGTGAATGAGGCGCTGCTGGCGGCAATCGAGGGAACGGCGAAGGGCTCGCTTGCCGCGAAGCCGGCGGACCTGGAGATCGTGTGGGCGACGGGGCCGTCGCACATCGACGGCATTCAGTCCCGGTTGGCCGCGCTCAATGTCGACTGGGTGCACGCACACGGCTACATCGACGCGATGCCGCAGGCGCTGGCCGCCGCTGACGTCGCGGTTTCGCGCGCAGGGGCGATGGCGACCGCCGAGCTGCTCGCGTGGGGGATTCCGATGATCCTGATCCCGCTGCCGACCGCGGCTGCGGACCATCAGCGCTTCAACGCGCAGGCGCTCGCCGGCGCAGGCGCCGCGGTGATGGTGGAAGAGAAGGGCCTCACACCGGCCGCGCTGTGGTCGGAGGTTCTCGCACTGACGGCCGATCGCGCGCGGCGCGATGCAATGCGCAACGCGGCGCTCGAGCGTGCACGGCCGGATGCCGCGCGTGAGATCGCGCGCAGCCTGCTGTCACTGGTGGCCGCATGAGCAGCGCCGGCGGAATGAACACGCGCACGCCGAAGGCGGACGAGTCGTGGCGCTCGGCGGACCTGCGGGCGCTCGCACGCACCGGCGCCGTGCACTTCATGGGAATCGGGGGCGCCGGCATGTCCCCGATCGCGGAGCTGCTCGTGCGCGGCGGCGGCAACGTCAGCGGTTGCGACTCACACCGCAGCGATGCCGCGGACGCACTGGGCGCGCTGGGCGTGCGCGTGAGTGTCGGTCATGATGCCACACACGTGGCGGATGCGACGGCGCTCGTGATCACGAGTGCGGTCAATGCGCAGCACCCGGAGGTCGCCGCGGCGCGTGCGCGCGGGATCCCGGTGCTCAAGCGCGCGCAGGCGCTCGGCTCGATCGTAAATACCGGAACGGTAGTCGCCGTCGCAGGAACACACGGCAAGACGACAACGACCGCCATGATCAGCGCGATCCTGCTCGAGGCCGGACTCGATCCGACCGGCTTCGTCGGCGGGCGAGTCGCGGGCTGGGGCGGCGGCCTCGTCGTGGGGAGCGGCAGCCTGTTCGTGGTGGAAGCCGACGAGTATGACCGCTCGTTCTTCACGCTGCAGCCCACGGTCGCAATCGTGACATCCATCGAGGCCGACCACCTCGAGATCTATGGAGACCTGGCCGGCCTCGAGGATGCGTTCGCGGAATTCCTGGACACCGTCCCGCAGAATGGCCGCATCATCGCGTGCATCGACGACGAAGGTGTCCGCCGCGTGATCGACCGGATCGCGGACGGGCGCGTGCTGCGCTACGGCACACATGCCAGTGCAACGCTGCAGGCGACGGACATCCGCGGTGAAGGCCACGGCTCGCGCTACGCTGTGCGGGAGGACGGCCGCGTGCTGGGCGAGCTCGAGGTCCTGCTGCCGGGCCTGCACAACGTGCGCAACAGCCTGGCGGCATTTGCAGCCGCACGCCACGTCGGCGCCGATTTCGGTGCCGCCGCGCGCGGGCTGCGCGGATTCGCGGGCGTCGGCCGCCGCTTCGAGCGTGTCGGCATCCGCGGCGATGTCCTGTTCATCGACGACTACGCGCATCATCCGACAGAGCTGGCCGCGACGCTGAGCGCCGCGCGCGCGTCGCTCGGCGGCCGCCGCATCGTCGCGGTGTTCCAGCCGCACCTCTACAGCCGCACGCGCGACCTGGCCAATGACTTCGGCCGCGCCCTCCTGGCGGCGGACGTGGTGTGGGTGACGGACGTGTACGGCGCGCGCGAGCAGCCGGTCGAGGGTGTGACCGGCGAGCTGGTCGCCGACGCCGCGAAGAACGCCGGCGCTTCCGACGTGCGCTACGTGCCGGACCTCGCGCAGCTCGAGACGGACCTGCTCGCCGCGCTCCAGCCCGGCGACGCATGCATCGGCATGGGCGCGGGCAACATCAATGAAGTGATCCGCCGCGTCCATGCGCGGAGGGTCGCGTGAGCACCATGCGTGAAGGCGCACTGCGGTGGGTGGTCGTCGCAGGTGTTGCGATCGTCGTGGTAGGCACGACCGCGGCAGCGCCTGCGGGGCTGCGGCGGATCGGCGCGTTTCACGTGGACCGCGTGGAGGTCCAGGGCGCGCGTCAGATCACCGCGCAGCAGGTTCTCGCGTCCAGCGGCATAACGCGTACGAGCAGCGTATTCGATGATGCGGAGGCATGGCGCGCGAAGCTGCTGGAGAACCCCGTCATCGCGACGGCGGCCGTGCATCGCAGGCTGCCGAACACAGTGGTCATCAGGATCACGGAGACGACGGCGGTCGCGTTTGCGCGCACACCCGAGCTCCGCCCGGTGGACGCGCGCGGCCGCGTGCTGCCCGCCGATCC
>DASUXU010000119.1:0-2440 GCA_036377735.1 Longimicrobiales bacterium | reverse complement strand
GCGCCGTCTCGCGCTCCGATACGTCGGTGAATGCGACGGTGGTACCGACAATGGCACCATTGGCATCGCGCATGGCGCTGATCGTGTAGTCGACGGGGAGACTCGTGCCGTCACGCCGCCAGAACACCTCACCCGTGACGCGGCGGGTACGCCCGTCGCGCAGTGTGAGCAGGATCGGGCACTCTTCGACAGGGTAGAGGAGTCCGTCCGCGCGCGTGTGGTGAATGGTCGCGTGGGCAGGGCGGCCGATCAGTTCTCCGGGTGCATAGCCCAGCATGCGCGCCGACGCGGCATTCCCGTAGCTGATGCACCCGTCGAGCCCGATGCTCTGAACGCCCTCGCCGACGGATTCCAGGATTGCCGCCAGCCTTGCTGCTTCTTCCAGTGCCGTATTCAGACGCGCGTCACCCTCCGCGTCCTTCTGACTCATCCCCATTCAGACTCTGGTCGAGGTTAAGCGATATCGGCCAGAGTCCGAATGCAGGAAAAGCGCCGCTGTGTCAACGGCACGACGGGTAGAGCGTGTCCTGGCCCGCGATGAACGGGCGGTCATGTCTGTTGGCGACGGCGGTCATGACCTCATAGAGGAACCGGCCGAGGCGTGCCGTGTGATCGTAGTCGACGTACTGCGGCTCATCCGTCGCCTGGTGGTAATCGCTGGCGTAACCGAGCGAGAAGTACGTGGTCGGGATGTCGTTGTTCACGTAGTTCACCTGGTCGCTGCGGCAGAACCGGTTCAGCGGATTGGCCGGAACATCCCAGCTCTTGTCGAGCGCCATCGGCTCCGCAATGATCGCGTTCACAGAGTCGATGATGTCGCCGAACTGCGGTGATATGCGACGTGCGCCCAGTGTCTGAACGGAGTTGGGACCGCCGAACTTCACGTCGGTGACGCGGCCCTTGCCGACCATGTCCATGTTATGCGCCGCGACGATGGACTTGAGCGGCACGGTCGGGTGCTCGACGAACCACTGCGACCCCAGCAGCCCCGCCTCCTCGCCCTGGTGCGAGATGAAGATGATCGAGCGCGCCGGCTTTTCCTTCGCAAACCGCTCCGCCAGCTCGAGCAGCACGACCGTACCCGAGCCGTCGTCGTCTGCACCGTTCATGATGGAGTCCCGGCGTGCCGGCCGGACGGAGCGCGCGTGTGCGATCATCGCGTCAATTCTCGCCTGCTCCTCCGCCGTCGGCGTGCGTGCGCGGTCATTGGCGCCCTGCGGCCGGATCACCTTGTTGTAGGCGCGCAGTGAATCGTGCTCGACGGCGGTCTGCAGCGGCTGCACGTGGTCGTTGTGCGCGCCGACCAGCACGTACTCGCCGGCACGCGCCGGATCGGATCCCGGCAGGATTGCGATCACGTTACGTGCAGGATGCTCGGAGAGCGTGGTCTTGAGCTCCCACTGCGCGGTCACCGGCTGGCCCGTGGTCCCGACTGCCACCTGCGAGATCGGACGCCCGAAGATGCGCTCGGCTGCGGCCTGGCTGATCGCTGCGGCAGGCTCGCCGCTGCCCTGCGGGAACATGCCGTTGCGGGTGTTGAAGACGCTGTTGATCTGCGCGGCAGAGACGGAGTCGAGCGAAACGACGAGGATACCAGCGGCACCCGCCGCGTGCGCGCGCGGATCCATGACGGAAGCGAACTGCCCCACGCCTCGTGTCGGCTGGCGGTTGCCGACACGCGCCGGCAGCGACGGCATCGTGAATACGGCGACCTTTCCCCGGAGTGCATCGGCGCTCAGCGCCTGCGACTCGTCGCCCCAGCGGCCGGCAAACACGGTGGGCACGTTCTGAACGCTTGCAACGCCGCCGATACTGTTGCGCTCGACGGGTGTGACAGGCATCCAGTCGCGCTTCGTCACGAGCCGCTGCCCGCCGACGGACAGCGTGGCCGCGGTGCTGTCATAGGCGTACGCGCCATAGCCGAGCACCTGGAACCACGTACCATTGTCGCCGCCCGGCTTCAGTCCGAGCCGCTCGAACTCCCGCGCGATGTATGCGGTCGTCTTGTAGTTGCCGAGACTCCCCATCGGCCGACCGCCCATCGAGTCGTCCGCGATCTGGTACAGACGCGTCCGCAGGTCATTGGCGGTGATGGCGGTCTCCGTCGGCCGCGGCGCCCACTTGAACGGCCCTTCGTCCGGCCATGCACCGTACCGGCCCGGCACTATGGTCGACGTGGTAGCGGCCGCACCGGCGCAGCCGGCAAGAATCATTGAGGACAGCAGGACTTTGCGCTTCACGACAGGCTCCGTGGCATCATGTGAAATCCGAGTCCACCAGTATGGGCGTCTCCCGGCGTGCGTCGCAACCGCTCGTACACGGACCGCGCGCTCACTGGCCCGCTGGTCCGTTCGTGACGACTGCGGGTTTTGCAGCCACCGGCCGGCCGGCGTCGTCGTTCCAGTTCATGATCGAGTTGAACACCATGTTGAACTCGCCA
>DASUXU010000118.1:0-2892 GCA_036377735.1 Longimicrobiales bacterium | reverse complement strand
AGCAGCGCGTCATGCAGCTCGTCCGCGTCACGCGCGTCCGGCCACGCCTCCTCGCGCACGCGCTCGATGGCGTCGAGGTCCAGTGCACCCAGGTCGTTCGCGGCGGATGGCTCGAGCGCGCGGCGGGTGTAGACCGCGTGCGTACGCCGCTCCTCCAGCGGTGCGCCGTCCAGGAAGGTGTAGACCGCCGAGTTCACAAGTCCGTGCGACAGCGGCGACGGCTCCGGCGTGTCGCGCGCGACCAGGCGCATCTCACCACCCAGCACGCGGTCCAGGATGGTCATGAGCTGCGGCAGGTCCATCGCCTCCTCGAGGCAGTCCGTGATGGCCTGCGTGACGAGCGGATGGTCCGGCACTTCGCGGTCGCCGGCGACGTGCTCCAGACACGCTGTCGCATCCGGGAACACTGCGGACAGCAGGTCCTCCGAGATCATGCGCTGGATCTGGCCGGGAATGCGCGCGCCCTTGCGCAGTCTCGGCACCGCGAGCGACAGCGTGCCCACCCAGCGCCAGCGCGTCTGGAAGATCGGCGAGTCCAGCACCGCCTGCACCAGCGTCTCGCGCACCATCACCGGATTCAGGTAGCGGAACACTTCCTCGAGCGGGAACGAGTGCTGCTGGCCGAGCGAGAGCAGGACGCCCTCGTCCGTCGCCACCGCCTGCAGCTCGAAATTGAAGTTCTGACAGAATTTCTTACGGAGCGACAGACCCCACGCCTTGTTGACCCGCGCGCCGAACGGCGCGTGCAGCACGAGCTGCATGCCGCCTGCCTCATCGAAGAAGCGCTCGAGCACGATCGTCTCGTGCGTCGGCAGCGCGCCGAGGATGCGCAGCGATTCTGCCAGGTACAGCACGATCTGCGACGCGGCCGTCGCCGGAATCGAATACTCATGCGCGATCGCGGCAGTCGCTGTTGCGAACCGGCTGGCCTGCGCCGACTTCTCGTCCGGCTTGTTGTCCGCGGATGCACCCGCGACATCGTCGCATGTAAGAAGTTCCTCGACACGCGCGCGCAGCGCTGCGACGAAAGCCGACAGCTCATCGGTCCGGCTGGGCGCCTCGCCGAGCCAGAACGGCAGCGATGGCGGCTGCCCCTCCGCGTCCGCGACGTACACCACGCCCGTGCCGATGCGCAGCACGCGCCACGAGTGGTTGCCGAGCAGGAACACGTCGCCCGCCATGGACTCGATCGCGAAATCCTCGTTCAGCGATCCGACGACCGTGCCCTCCGGCTCCAGCACGACACGGTAGTCGAAAACTTCGGGGATCGCGCCGCCGGACATGATCGCCGCCATGCGCGTGGACGCGCGCGGCCGCAGCTTCCGCTCGACCGCGTCGTAGTGCACCAGCGCGCCCTGCCGTCCGCGCCGGCTCGTATAGCCCCGCGCGAGCATACGCACGACGTCATCGAACACGCTGCGCTCGAGCGTGCGGTACGGGTATGCGCGCCGGACCATCTCAAACAATGCGTTCTCGTCCCACTCCGCGGATGCGACCTCGGCCGCGATCTGCTGTGACAGCACGTCAAGCGGCTGCTGCGGAATGATCACGCGGTCCAGCTCCCGCTCACGCACCGCGCGCAGCAGTGCTGCACATTCGACGAGGTCGTCGCGGCTCACCGGGAACAGGCGCCCCTTCGGCATGCCGCCCACGGTGTGGCCCGAGCGCCCGATGCGCTGCAGGAAGGTTGCGATCCGGCGTGGCGACGCGATCTGACACACGAGATCGACATGGCCGATGTCGATACCAAGCTCCAGCGATGCGGTTGCAACCAGCACCTTCAGTGCGCCGGTCTTCAGACGCTCCTCGGCGTCCAGTCGCACTTCCTTCGCCAGACTGCCATGGTGCGTGGCGACCGAATCCTTGCCCAGACGGATCTCGAGATTGTGTGCGACGCGCTCCGCGAGCTTCCGCGTGTTGACGAATACGAGCGTCGTTCTGTGCTCGCGTGCGAGCTGCGCGAGGCGATCGTAGTGCTCCTGCCACACCTCCGCGGACATCACCACTTCCATCGGCGACTGCGGAATCTCCAGCGCGAGGTCCAGTGCGCGGACGTGGCCCTCGTTGACGATGCTGACTTCGCCGACCGGTGTGCTGGCACCGACGAGAAATTCCGCGATCTGCTCGATCGGCTTCTGCGTCGCGGACAGCCCGATGCGCTGCAGCTTTCTTCCCGCGACGTGGTCCAGCCGCTCCAGGCTCAGAGCCAGGTGTGCGCCCCGGCGGCTCTCAACAACCGCATGGATCTCGTCGACGATGACGGTCGTTGCCGTGCTGAGCATCGCGCGGCTTCGCTCCGCCGTGAGCAGCAGGTACAGCGATTCCGGTGTCGTAACGAGAATGTGCGGCGGCTTGCGCAGCATCGCCGCCCGCTCGGACTGCGGTGTGTCGCCGCTGCGCACGGCGGCCGTGATGCGGACGCCGGGCAGCCCGGCCTCCTCCGCCAGCTCGCGAATCTGCCGGCGTGGCTCGGCGAGGTTGCGATGGATGTCGGAAGAGAGAGCCTTCAGCGGCGAGACGTAGATGACCCTCGTCTCGTCGGGTAGACCACCACGCTCGAGACCTTCGCGCAGCAGTGCATCGATACTTTGCAGAAACGCCGCGAGCGTCTTGCCCGACCCGGTCGGCGCCGCCAGCAGCGTCTGCCGCCCCTCCGCGATCGCCGCCCACCCGTGCGCCTGCACCGGCGTCGGCGCTGCACCGATGTGCGCGTCCCACCACGCCCGGATGAGGGGGTGAAATGCGACGGGATCTTCCGGACCACCCTTCGATGCTTCGGTGTAGACCCTTATTCACATGCAGGTGTTCTGGCCGCGTCCCCCGGCATCGGTAACGATGCCGTACAATTGACACACTTCCGCGACAGCCAGGGGATTGCAGCCGATCGTTCCC
>DASUXU010000117.1:0-7488 GCA_036377735.1 Longimicrobiales bacterium | reverse complement strand
GTGCAGGTCGAGACCGAACTCCGACCGCTGCATGCACTCGAAACCCTCGCCCAGTGCCTGCAGCATGGCGTACTCGATGGCGTTGTGCATCATCTTCACGAAGTGGCCCGCGCCGCTCGGCCCGACGTGCGCGTAGCCGTTCGGCTGCGCGAGGCTCCGGAAGACCGGCTCCATGCGCTCGAACGCAGCGCGCTCGCCGCCGATCATGATGTTGAAGCCCCCCTTCTCGCCCCACACGCCGCCGCTCACGCCGACATCCATGAAGTGCACGCCCTGCGCGGCGCAGCGCTCCGCATGCCGCATCGACTCCCGGTAGTTGGAGTTGCCGCCGTCGACGAGGATGTCACCCTTCGCGAGCAGCGGCAGGACCGCGTCCACCGTCGCCTGCACGGGCGCGCCGTGCGGCACCATCATCCAGACGACGCGCGGTGCCGTGAGCTGCTGCACGAGTTGCTCCGCGGAACCGGCAGCCGCGCCACCGCTTTCGACGAGCCGGGCAACGTCGCCTGAAGAAAGGTCAAAACCGACGACACTGTGTCCATCAGCGATCAGTCGCGCGGCCAGTCCGTGACCCATACGACCCAGACCAATCAACCCAACCTGCATTTTCGCCATTACATCACTCCTTGCCGCGTTCGACGGCCGCCGCGTGCCGTCTTGAAAGGTTGAGCGCACTGTTGATCAGGCCGACGTGCGAGAAGGCCTGCGGGAAGTTCCCGGCCAGCCTCCTGTGAGTCGGTTCGTAGCCTTCGGCGAGGAGTCCGACATCGTTGCGGATGCCGAGCAGCTGCTCGAAGAGCTGGACTGCGTCGTTGTGCCGGCCGATCAGCTCGAAGCAGTCTACCAGCCAGAAGCTGCACAGCAGGAACGTCGCCTCACCGGGAGGCAGACCGTCCACCTCGGGTGTTGTCTGGTAGCGCGCGACATAGCCGTCGCGTGAGAGATGCTTCTCGATAGCTTCGATGGTACCGACGACGCGCGGATCGTCGACGGGCAGAAAGCCCACGAGCGGCATCATCAGCAGACTTGCATCCAGCAGCTTCGAGCCATACGACTGCACGAACGAATTGAGCTCAGGATCCCAGCCCTTCTCACAGACTTCGCGGTGGATCTCGTCCCGGATCGCGCGCCAGCGGTCGAGCGGGCCGTCGAGACCGAAATCCTCGATGCCCTTTACGGCGCGATCGAACGCGACCCACGCCATCATTTTGGAGTGCGTGAAATGGCGGCGCGGGCCGCGCACCTCCCAGATGCCCTCGTCCGGTTCCTTCCACGCCGACTCGAGATAGCGCACGAGCGCCGAGTCGATGCGCCACGCGCCTTCGCCGTTTTCGACGCCCATCTTCCAGCCCTGCAGTGTCGCATCGAGCACCTCGCCGAACACGTCGAGCTGGAACTGCGCATGCGCGGCGTTGCCGATGCGGACGGGCTTCGAGTCCTCGTATCCCGGCAGCCATGGCAGCTCGAGTTCCGGCAGGCGACGCTCGCCGCCGATGCCGTACATGATGTGGATCTGCTCGGGCCGGCCGGCCGCGGCGCGCACCAGCCAGTTGCGCCACGCCTCCGCTTCGTCGACATAGCCCGCGCTCATCAGGGCGTACAGCGTGAACGTCGCATCGCGCAGCCAGCAGTAGCGGTAATCCCAGTTGCGCATCCCGCCGAACGCTTCGGGAAGAGACGTAGTCGGTGCTGCGACGATGGCGCCGGTGGGCGCGTAGGTCAGTGCCTTCAGCGTGATGAGCGAGCGCACGACGGCATCGCGGTAAGGACCTTCGACGGTGCAGGTCTTCGACCACTCCGCCCACCACGCTTCGGTGCTGCGCAGCGCGTCTGCGGCGACGAGGGACGTCTCCACTTCTTCATTCGACGGGAACCAGGTCAGGTCGAAGCTGACTTCTTCGCCTTCCGAGACGTCGAAATCGGCATATGTGCGGAAATCTTTGCCGGTGAGCTCGACGGGGGAACGCAGCAGCAGTGCATCCGGCCCTGCGACGGCGGAAATGCCGCCGGACACCTTCCGCACCCACGGCACGATGCTGCCGTAGTCGAAGCGGATGACCAGCTCCATGCGCATGGGCACGCGTCCGCTGCGGCCGACCACCATGCGCACGAGCTCGGGCAGGCCTGAGCGCACCGGCATGAAGTCGATGACGGAAACGACGCCTTCCGCGGTCGTGAACTCGGTTTCCAGGACCGCCGTCTCACCGCGATACCACCGTCGCACACCCTGGACGTCAGACGCCGGCGCAATCTGCCAGCGGCCGTGCTCGGGGGTGCCGAGAAGCGCGGCGAAGCATGCACCGGAATCGAAGCGCGGAAAGCACAGCCAGTCGATGGAGCCGTCCCGCCCCACGAGGCATGCGGTCTCGCAGTCACCTATCAGTGCGTAGTCTTCGATCAATGCCATCAGATCTCCGGACGGTTCGGCAATTGTGACGCAGCCGCCTCATCGAGCCACCACATCACGCCGCCGCGCGCGCGCTCGAGAAAGGCCGCTGGTACCGTGTGCGGATCCGTCGACGGATCCAGCGCCTGTCGCACCGCGGACGCCTTCACGCCGCCGTCCACGAGCACCCAGCTCCGCGCGGACGCGAGCAGCACAGGTAATGTGAGCGTGAGACGCAGCCGCGGCTCGGCGTCCGCGCGCTCGACGGGAAGCACGAGGCGCGAGCACTCATCGAGCTCCGCGGCATGAGGAAACAGCGATGCCGTGTGGCCGTCCGCGCCGACACCCAGGATCGCCACGTCGAACGAGGGGCGTATGCCATCCCCATAATGCAGCAATGCGTCCTCGTATGCACGCGCAGCGGCGGCGGGGCTGTCCATCGTGGTCGGCATGGCGTGGATGTTTTCGGCAGGGCAGGGCACGTGGTCGAGCAGCGTTTCCCGCGCCATGCCGGCGTTGCTGCGCGGATCGTCCGGCGCCACGTAGCGCTCGTCGCTCCAGAAGATGTGCACCTTCCTCCACGGCACCGTTTCGCGGTACGACGATGCCAGTGCGCGGTGCATCCCGCGCGGCGTGTCGCCGCCCGACAGCACCAGCGAGCACCGGCCCTTCCGTGCGACGGTCGCGCGCAGAACCTCAGCGAGTGCGTCCGCCGCATGGGCGCTCATGTCCGCGAGTGTGGCTGACACGTGCACTGCACGCGCGCGCGTGATTCGCGGGAGCAGCTCCTGCACGATCGATTCCGGCGACAGCGTGATGTCCGCAGTAACCGCCTCGGCTGGCTCTTCCAGGTCCGCAAGCTGGCTGTCCAGCAGCTCGACGTGGAAGAAGTGATGGGTGCGATGGGAGAGTCGCTCGCGAATTACGGAGGCCGGGCCACGCAGGTAGATCCATGTCACATCCAGGCCGTCGTCGAGCTGGCGCCGGTACTTCTCGCGCAGGGCAGAGCAGGTCACGACGATGTCGGTGTGCGTCGCGGACGCCTGCTCGAGCACTCGCCGGACTGCGGCCAGCCACGGCGCGCGGGTCTCATCCGTCAGCGGGATCCCGGCTTCCATCAGGGCGATGTTGGAGGCGGGATGGAGTGTATCCCCTTCCAGGTACTCGCAGCCCAGCGCGTCAGCCAGCCGTTGTGCGATTGTTGTCTTTCCGGAGCCCGACACCCCCATCACGATCACGATCATGGCGAAAACCCAGCGCAACGACCGTTCCGCCCGTTGTCTGGCCGGCACTTGCGGGGTCTGTTATATTACCGACCAGTCAGTTACTTAAACGGGACGCATGGCCACTACCGAACCCAGATGGCGCCGCAATCCGGAAGAGCGGCCGCGGCAGATCCTGGAGGCGGCAATCGAGGTGTTCGGCGAGGCCGGCCTGGCAGGGGCTCGCCTCGAGGAGATCGCGCAGCGGGCCGGGATCTCGAAGGGCACGGTCTATCTCTATTTCGCGAGCAAGGACGACCTGTTCGCGGAGGTCGTGCGCGACACCTTCGCCGAGATCGTGGAGGCGGTGCGCAATCAGGGTGAGAGCGACAGCGCGATTGCCGATCTGCGCGCGTTCTGCGGCGCCTACTGGAAGTTCCTGCGGTCCCGCCGCTTCGAGACGGTCTACCGCCTGGTGATCGCGGAGCTGCACACGTTCCCGGACCTGTCGCGCGAGTATGCGGACGAGGTCCGAATCCCGATGAAGAAAGCAGTGACGCGGATCCTCGAGCGCGGCGAATCGACGGGTGAGATCCGCGCGGGTGATCAGGCGGTTCGGGCGAGGATGCTGCTGGCGCTGATGTGGCAGCACGGCATCTGGTTCGCGCGCCGTGACAAGGACCTGGAGCCGCGTGCTGAAGCCGTGGTCTTCGACGAGGTCCTTTCGTTTTTCCTGGATGCAGCAGCAAGCGAGCGATGAAACGTACAGCAATAATCACCGGCGCGATGCTGATGCTCGCGCAGCACGTGAGTGCACAGGACACACTTCGCCTGACAGCGGGTGAGGCGGCGCGTCTGGCGGCACGCAACAACGCAGCAGTGATCGGCGCGCGCTACCGCGTGGAGGAGGCAAAGGCGCGCGTGGCAATGCAGCGTTCGGCGCTGCTGCCCCAGATCTCGGCTTCCGCCTCCCGGACGGGTCATACACTCAATACTGCGACGTTCGGCCTCGACTTCCCGTCGCCGCCGGGCGAGCCGCCGCTGTTCGATCCGAATGGCGAAGTGATCGGTCCGATCGAACTGTCGGACGTGCGCGGCCGTCTGTCGCAGACACTGTTCGACTGGAGTGCACTGGAGCGCCTGCGCAGCACGCGCGCCGCGTTCACGGCTGCGGAAGCCCAGGAGCAGGCGGCGGAAGAGACCGCGGCGCGCGCGGCCGCAAATGCATACGTGCAGGCGCTGCGCGCGCAGGAGGTCTACCAGAGCCGCCAGGCGGACATCGAGCTGGCGCACGACCTGGTGCGCATCGCAGAGGAACAGCTCGCGGGCGGCACGGGCGTGCGGCTCGATGTAACGAGGGCGCAGGCGCAGGAGGCCGCACTCAATGCGCAGCTCGTGGCGGCGCGCAACGCCGCGGAGCGTGCGAACCTGACTCTGGTGCGAGCTCTCGGCGTTCCGTCGGACACGCGGCTGGTCACCACGGACACTCTGCCCGGCCTTCCGACGAAGCCCGATGCGGAGGCCGCAATCAGTGCCGCGATGGCACGTCGCGCCGAGCTGCGCGCGGTAGATGCGCAGATCCACGCGTCCGAGATGCAGACGTCGGCGCTGCGGTCGGAGCGCCTGCCGAAGCTGTCATTCGTCGGAGACGACGGCTTCATCGGCAATGGCTGGGACCACATGCTGCACACGTACGACTGGGGCCTCCAGGTCTCGGTCCCGCTGTTCTCAGGTCTGCGCACGCGCGCACAGGTGCAGGAGCAGCGCGCACAGACGGGTGAGCTCGAGGCGAAGCGCCGCGACCTGCGGGAGCAGGTGGAGTTCGAGGTGCGCAGCGCACTGCTCGATCTCACGGCCGGCGCGGAGCTGGTCGACGCGGCCGGCGCACGATTGCGCCTCGCCGAGCAGGAAGTATCGGATGCGCGAGCCCGCTTCGAGTCGGGTGTAGCCGGCAGCGCGGACGTCGTCACCGCATCACTGCGGCTGACGGAGGCGCGCACGGCGTATACGGACGCACTGGTTCAATATCAAACCGCGCGCGTGGCCCTGGCCGCGGCGCAAGGCATCGTAACGGAGCTCCCATGAAGAAGAGGGCATTGCTGGCCGTCGCGGCCATTGTCGCACTGATCGTGATTGGCTGGGGCGTGAGCAGGTGGAACTACGGCCGGACGCACGTGTCGACGGACAACGCGCAGGTGGGCGGCCACCTGGTACCGGTCATGGCGAAGGTCGGCGGCTACGCCGAGAGCGTGACGGTCTCGGAAAACCAGCACGTGACGCAGGGCCAGCCGCTCGTGCAGATCAATGAGGACGAACTGCGGAGCCGCGTGCAGCAGGCCGAAGCTGACCTCGCCGCGGCGCTCGCAAGCGCGGGTAGTGACGCGCGCAGCGGCCAGGCGCAGGCGCAGGTGACGCAGGCGGAGCGGCAGGGCGGTGCGCTGGCCGCGCAGATCGAGGCGGCGCGCGCCAATGCGAAGAAGGCGGAGCAGGACCTCGAGCGCATGCAGGGTCTCGCGGACAAGCAGATCGTATCGACGCAGCAGCTCGACGCCGCGCGTGCGGCTGCGGCATCTGCGGGCGCCGCGGTCACAGCACTGGAGCAGCAGCGCTCGGGTGCAGCCGCAGGCGTGACGGGTGCGCAGGCCGGTGTGCGGCTGGCACAGGCGCGCGTCCAGGCCGCGCAGGCTGCGCTCGACGCCGCAAAGCTGCAGCTCTCCTATGCGAAGATCGCCGCACCCGTCTCGGGCATCGTGGCGAAGCGCGCCGTTGAGCCGGGGCAGCTGCTTCAGCCGGGGCAGTCCCTGATGACGATCGTGGCGGACACCGGCGTGTACGTGACGGCGAACCTCAAGGAGACGCAGCTCTCGCATGTGAAGCCGGGCAATCCGGTCGACCTGCACGTGGACGCATACAGCGGCTGCAACGCGAAGGGTGAGGTCGCGAGCATCAGTGCGGCGACCGGCTCGCAATTCGCGCTGCTGCCGACCGACAACTCGTCCGGCAACTTCACCAAGGTCGTGCAGCGCGTGCCCGTGCGGAT
This sequence comes from Longimicrobiales bacterium, assembly GCA_036377735.1. GTDB lineage: Bacteria > Gemmatimonadota > Gemmatimonadetes > Longimicrobiales > RSA9 > DASUXU01. The sequence goes on along the minus strand of DASUXU010000117.1, from coordinate 860 downwards.
CACGGTGACGGAAGGCTGCGGTGACACGCGGCCTCTGCGGCCGGGGATGTCGGTCGTCGTGCACGTCGACGCGGGCTGATGAGCACAGCTGCACACGCCCTGCCGCACTCGGTAACAGCGAACAAGTGGATCGTTACCGTCACCGTGCTGACGGGCACGATCATGGCCGTGCTGGACACGAGCATCATCAACGTCGCACTGCCGTCGATGACCGGCACGTTCGGCGCGAGCATCGAAGAGATCACCTGGGTCGTCACCGGCTACATCCTCGCGCAGGTGATCCTCATGCCCATCACCGGCATGCTGTCCCAGCGCTTCGGCCGCAAGAACGTCCTCATCTTCAGTGTCGCGATCTTCACGATCGCCTCCATGCTGTGCGGCATTGCGCGCTCACTGCCGGTCATGGTGCTGTTCCGCGTGTTCCAGGGGATCGGCGGCGGCGCACTGATCACGATTCCGCAGGCGATCATGCGCGAGACGTTCCCGCCCGAGGAGCAGGGAATGGCGATGGGGATGTATGGCATGGGCGTGGTGCTCGCGCCTGCGTTCGGCCCCACGCTGGGCGGGTGGCTTACCGACCACTACTCCTGGCCATGGATCTTCTACATCAACGTGCCGGTCGGCGTGCTGTGCGTGCTGATGGTAAGCCGCTTCATCCACGATCCGCCGTACCTCGTCCGTGACAAGGGCAGCATCGACTGGAGCGGCCTCGCGCTGCTGACTGTGGGGCTGGGTGCGCTGCAGCTGATGCTGGAGCAGGGCGAGCGCAGGGACTGGTTCGAGTCGCGCAGCATCGTCGTGCTGCTGGTCACAGCGGTCGTAGCGCTCGGGTTCTTCATATGGCACGAGCTGACGACGAA
>DASUXU010000116.1:0-9438 GCA_036377735.1 Longimicrobiales bacterium | reverse complement strand
CGTCATGTTGATGTCACCCATTACGGCATCTGCTTCCTGATTGGATGACATCGCCATGATGTACCTCGCTTACTTGTTCAGCTTGTTCTGACGCTCGAGCTCGAGCACGTTGCCGCTCTGCTGCGCCGACAGCTTCGACTCATAACGCAGGAGGAAGTCGATGAACTCCTTTGTCGCGTAATTGATCTCCATCGAGACGTAATCGATGCGGTTGATGAAGTAGTTGTACAGCCACACCGCCGGGATCGCGACGCCCAGACCGATGGCGGTCGTGATGAGCGCCTCGGCGATACCCGCCGTGATCGCGCCCATGCCGCCGGAGCCGAGGCCCGCGCTCATGCCGGTGAAGGTCTTCACCACGCCCATCGTCGTGCCCAGCAGACCGACGAACGGCGCTGTTGCACCGACTGTCGCCATCACGCCCAGGCCCTTACGGAAACGCGCGACCTGCTCGATCGTGTTCAGCTCGATCAGACGCTGCACGGATGCGACTTCGGCAGCCGACAGCGCATAGTCCTGCGCGTGGAACTTGATGCTCGGGAATACACGGCGGAACGCACCGGCCAGGTGGCTCTTCTGGCTCTTCTCCACCAGCGTCTCGGCGGTGGTGAAGTCCTCGTCCGCAAGAGCCTTCGAGAACGGACCCGAAAACTTCAGGGTGGCCGAACGCGACCGGCCCATGTCGATCAGCTTGCGAACTGCAATGGTCAGAGTGAAGATCGACATGATGACCAGCGTGAAGACGATCCCCTTTGCGAACGGGCCCATCGTGCTCCACAGATGGGCCAACGACATTGTTTCCATTGTAGTATTTCCCAGCCTACGTTGTTACCTGGAACCGCCCCCGGATTGGGGCGCGCCCGCCTGTCTGAACTAGTTCACCGAGAATACGATCGGGACCTGCACCCACACCGAGATGTTCTTGTCCTGCATCTGCGCGGGCGTGAACTTCATTGTCGGCGCCACCTTCTTTGCGGCTTCGTCCAGCTGCGGATACCCGCTGGACTTCTGAACCTGGTACTTGATGGTCTTGCCCGTCTCGTCGAGCAGGAACCACATCACCGTCGTGCCGCCGATACCGGCCTCACGCATCATCGACGGGTAGTTGCGGCTCACCGCTGACGCCACCTCGGCGCGGTTTGTCATCTTCGGCGCGACCGACATCGGCGTGAATACCGGACCGGCTGTCAGGTCGTCCGTAGTGCGCGTCGACGTGGAATCGCCATCGGCGCGGCCGCCTGCCACACCCTTCGCCTGGAAGTCACGCTCCGTGATCACCACGCCGACCTGCGGCGGCGGGATCGTGGGCGGCACGATATCCGGCACGGCCAGCGTCTGGAACCCCTTCGCAACCGGCTCCGCGGACGGCACCGGCGGAGGCACGTCCTCCATCGGCGGCGGCGGCGGCGGCGGGGGCGGGGGCGGCGCCTCGGCGAGTGTGATCAGGCTCACAGTCTCCTCCGGCGGCGGTGCGCTCGCCGCGCGCGCGGTCGCGTACACGAGCCCCGCGATCACGATCGCGTGCACGATCACCGAGCCGATGGTCGAGCCCATTGCGCCCGCAACGCCCTTCTTGGGCTTGCTGGCGAGCAGTGTGCCGAACATCGGTGGCGCATTGTTGTCCACAGGGACATTTCTCTTTCTGTTTTCCACCGGGCTCTCCTCTCCTGCTGGAAGACACCGCGCGGTCGGACGGTACGGTGCACCGGGACTGCGTCGGGCGCGGCCTGGCTGCTGGAGGGCCGCTCTCCCTCACTTCTCTGAAACCGGATCGCCGGTCGGGCCGTAACGGCCGCGGGCGGGCTTCATGTATCAGGACGACAAAGTGGCCTTACCCTGCACATCGCCCCCCGCACGCCAGCCCGTGCGTTTCCGCACCTCTCGGGCCATGCCTTGCCGGGACTGCGCTGCACGATAGTGCCGGTCCGCCACCATGACGGCCGCCCTTACTCTGCGCCATGCTATCTCTACAGAATGGCACGCTCCAACACGATGCGCTAGCCCCCCGCCCCGCCTGCCTGTCCGTTCGTCCCTCCGCCCCGCCGGAACAGACCGTACGCCGGTAGTCCCAGCCCTATCAGAGCTGCGCCGACGCCTGCATTACGGGGGTTGGAGATCACGGAGCTGACGACGACGCAGGCGGCGGCCAGGACGAACAGTGCAGGAATCCATGGATACCCCGGCGAGCGGAATCCGTGTCCCCCGGCCCCGCTGTCCCGCCTGCGATAGACGAAGAGCGTTGCTGCTGTGAGGCCGAAGAAGATCCAGTCGCCGAAGACTACGTAGTCCAGGAGCTGGCCGTATGTTCCGGAGAGTGTGAGCAGGACTGCCCATACGGCCTGGATGGCGAGTGCGAGCGCGGGCGTGCGGTACCGCGGATGGAGCCGGGCGACTGCGTTGAAGAACAACCCGTCCGCCGCCATGGCCTGATAGACCCGCGGTGTCACGAGGATCACGAGGTTCAGGAATCCGAACATGGAGGCCGTGATTCCGGCGGCAATGAACGTCGCGCCCGCATCGCCGACCGCCGCGCGCATGACGTCTGCCGCCGGCGCGCGGCTCGCAGCAAGACCCGCTACACCGAGCTGCCGCACATACACGACGTTGCTCAGCACGTACACCGCGATCACACCCAGGACACCGAGCACCAGCACACGCGGCAGCGTTTTCGCCGGATCCTTCATTTCCTCCGCGACGAAGTTCGTCTGCTGCCAGCCGCCGAATGCGAACAGTACGGGGATCAATGCGGTTCCCATCGCGATCCAGACCGATCCACTTCCGCCCGGGACCGCTGCTGCACCCGCGCTCGACTGCGGCGCCACTGCGAGACCGGCCACGATCAATACGAGGAGTGCGCCGATTTTGAGGATCGTGAAGAGGTTCTGCGTCCAGGCCCCCGGTTTCACACCGAAGTAGTTGACGGCTGAGAGCAGGACGATTGCGATGATGGCCGTCGGCGTGATGGCCGCCTCGGGCGCGCCCGCAAGTTCGGTCGCGTATCTCGCGAAGCTGACAGCCACCGCGGCGATCGCGCCGGTTGCAATCACGAGCAGAAGCGTCCACCCGTAGAGGAACGCCGGCAGTGCGCCGAACGCGTCGCGGAGGTAGACGTAACCACCGCCGGCGCGCGGCGCGCGCGCGCCCAGCTCGGCGAAACAGAACGCCCCGGCGAGCGCGATCGCGCCGCCGAGGCACCAGGCCGCAATCGTCAGCAGCGGAGTGCCGGTCCGCTGCGCGACGATCGCCGGATTCAGAAAGATCCCGGCGCCGATAATGCCGCCCATGACGAGCATGGTGCCATCGAACGTGCCGAGACGACGGGCGTAGCCGGGGTTTTCCATCACCCCAATGTACTTACTTCATGCGCACCGAGTATACATCGTCGAACTGCTCCGCCGTCGTGACCATGCAGCGTTCCCGCTCTGCTGCGTCGGACTGCTCGCAGGTCGGCGTTTTGTCGCCGGGCGCCGCGATGACGAACAGGTCGGCGCGCCCGTTGCCGTGGATCATCACCCGCATGTAACCCGCAGCGCCATGGCGGAACTGCATCCCGTCGATGTAACCGAGGTCGTCCGTCTTGCTGCCCGCGCCGCTCACCACCATCCACTGCGGATCTTCCGGCACCAGCCCGCGCAGGACCTGGAGGTTATGGTCATGACCACCCGCGAACAGCAGCGGCGGATGCCCCGCGAACGCCGCTTCGAATGCCTGGGTCAGGCTCTTGTACGGGATCGAGCTCAGGTCCTGGAGCACCGCGCCCGAGCGGTTGAGGAGATAGCGGATGCCGAGACCGCTCCAGAACGGCATGAGTCCGCCGTGCGAGCTGGCAGACCGGAATGGATGATGCGCGCCGACGATCACATTGCGATCACCGGCAGTCTCGAACGCACGGCGCATGTCGTTGTAGACCGCTGCCTTCGACGTATCCTGACCGGTGAGCAGCCACCATGCAGTGTCGAGCAGCAGGATGCGCAGGTGCTGGCCTACATCGAACACGTGCGGCCCAGGCGTGCCGGCCTTCGGGAAGAGCCACACCGGCGTGCCGCGGGCCCGCATCCGGTTCAGCAGATCCTCCTGGTTCTGCAGGCGTTTCGCGCCGCCCAGGCCGGCTGCCTGCCCCCAGTCGTGATTGCCTGCGACGAAGATTCCACGCACACCACGCCGCACCGCGTTCGGCCCGTTCACGATGTCCACCTGCGCCTGCATGATCGCCGAGTCACGCGGGAACTCGGGATCCGTCTGGTCGTGGACACCGGCCGGGTAGACGTTGTCGCCGAGATACAGCACGACGACCGAAGAGTCCCGTCGCAATGCGCCCGCCCAGTACTCGACGTCCGCCTGCATCTTCCGCATCACCGGATCCTTGTTGGCGAGCGCGTTCCCCGCGTCGCCGATCAGGAACAGCACGCTTTCGACATCGGCCGGTGCCGGATCCGGAATGTCGGATGGTGTCATGTGCGGGATATTGGACGAGCATGCAGTTGCGAGCGCCGCCGCCAGCAGCACGGCTGCGCGGCGGGTCGTGAGCAGGGGACTGGGCCGCATCAGAACCTGAATGTGAAGATGATCGGAATGGAGGCCGGCTCCTGCGCCTGCCCGCTGTCCTCGTCCTTGTCCTTGAGCGGCAGGAACACGCCGAGGGTGCTGCCTATGGCCATGCCGAGGCCCGCACCGATCGCCCCTCCCGCCCATTTCGCCTCGGGACCTTCCCAGATGAGCTGCCCGGCCAGCACGCCTACACCAACCCCGGCCAGCGTGCCCGCACCGCCGTACAGCATGGTGCGCCACAGACGGTCGGGGTCCGTGAGACCGATGATCGCGCCGCCAGTTCCCCCGATCAGTACGGGAGCCGAACGCCAGCCCAGCGCGTCCTGGTATGAGTGCAGGTATTTCCCGGTCCGGGACTCCGCTACGATCACGCTGATCGCGATGTAGCCGCCAGACGCCGCACCGGCTACGCCGCCGACCATCGCGGCAGGGATGCTCCTCTGAGCGGACGCTGTCGCCGGTGACACAGCGTGTCCCGCTGTCACCGCCAGGAGGGTGAGAAGGGCTGTCCGTATCCGTCGCATTTCGGCTCCAGTTGTGGCAGATGCGTGCGGCCGGGTGCAACTTCCATGCACATCCGCCGCCTCTGGCACTGCTCATGCCCTCTCCGGGCCGGACCCTATCAGGAGCTGGACAGCCGTGCTCATACTGATGTTCGCCGCCGCCGCTGGTCTCGCGCCGCAGCAGACGCCGCCGCCGCAGCAGACCGCTGATTCCGTCTATGCTACCGAGGCGCTCCGCACGTTCGTCGCAGCCGCCGCTGCGCGTAATGCGACGCCGCCGCCATCGCTGCAGTCGTACGGCGCCCGCGTCGAAACCGAGCTTTCGTTCGTGCAGTCCCAGCCGGACGGCGGGGAGCTGCTGCTTCAGCTGGAGCAGGTCGCGAGCGATTTCAGCTGGCGCGCGGATGGCGCCATGCGGCAGGACATCATCGGATACCGGTCGCAGACCGTCGGAGCCTCCTTCTCGGGGCTCAGCTTCTTCGAGATTCCCTTTCTCGTTCCGACCCTTTACGCGGATCGTCTCGACCTCGTCCGCACGACGTCGCCATCGCGCTCCGAGACCGGGCAGCTGCAGCGACGGCGCACACTCCATCCCTTCGCCGCCGGGCGCGATGCGGTATACACGTTCTCCGGCGGCGACACCGTCGATGTCATCCGTCTGCCCGACCGCACGATCTCACTGGTGCGCGTCCACGTGACGCCGCGGCGAAATCCGGCGCTGCCAACACTCCTGTTCGACGGCGACATCGATGTCGATGCCGACCGCTTTCACATCGTGCGCATGCAGGGACGTCTGATACCGAGCGGCCGGCCGTCCACATTCCTGAGCAGCTTCATCCAGGGCGTACTGTACGTCAGCCTCGAAAACGCCGAGTACGACGAGGAATACTGGCTTCCGCGGGAGCAGCGCATGGAGGCGCAGGCGGTCTCGCGGCTGGGTGAGGGGCGCGTGCTGTTCCGCACGATCTCGCGCGTCATCGACCTGCTGCCGAACGATCCGGACGCGGCCGCGCGCGCGGTGCGCAGCGATTCGTTCCCGCAGGGCCGCCTGGTCGTGGGCGAGATGGGCAGGATATCGAGCTTCGGGGACTGGATCACGCCGATCGGTGAGCTTTCCGCGGGAGCGAATGCACACGACTTCGATGTCTATGCGCCGCCCGGCCTTCGTCCCGAAGCACGCTCGCGTATCACGTTCGGGACGCGGTATTTCTCGCAGCTCGCACGGTTCAACCGCGTCGAGGGTCTCTACACCGGACTCGGCGGCACATATCACCTGACGGACAGGGCGCGACTGCGCGCACACGCCGGTTATGCGTGGTCCGAAGAGACTGCCCGGGGTGGCGCCGAGGCGGAGGTGGAGGCGGGAAAATGGCTGTTGCGCGCGCGCGGTGAGCGGCAGCTGTCTCACACGTCGGACTTCATGAGCGCGATGCAGCCCGATCCCGGTATTACACCGCTGATTGCCGGCGATCAGTATGACTTCGTCGATCGTCGCATTGCGAGCGCGATTGCGCTGCTGCCCGGCGAGCGGGGCATCGGCATGCGGTTTGAGGCGGGCTATGCCGACGACCGGAACGTGCAGCAGAACGTGAGCGGCGCGTCTGACTCGCTCGCCCTCACGGGGCGGGCCGCGGAGGGGAGTTTCTTCCTCGGCCGTGCGCAGATTCATCGAAACTCGACTGCCAGCGTTTTCTCGCTTCAGCCCGGCTTCGGCTGGGTCCTTCGCTACGAAGGCGCGTCCGGCGAGCTCGACTGGCAGCGCGGCGAGGCGGGCGCCACTCTGAGGCGGGTGTTCGGACCCTTCACCGTCTCAGCCCGGGTGGACGGCGGGATGCTCTTCTCCGACGCGCCGCCGCCTCAGGCACTCTTCGATTTCGCCAATGAGTCGACGCTGCCTGGATACAGTGGCGACGAGATCTTTGCCGGCGACCGCGCCGCGCTCGGCCGAACCGTGCTCATGTATTCACTGCCGTTGCTCCGCTCCCCGATTCGTATCGGCGGACTCTACCTGCCGGCCATCGCGCCGTCACCTTCCGTCGGATTCTACGCGGGCTGGACGGACGCGAAGGACGAAACACTCGGGACCCTCGGGCAGCTGGGATGGCAGACCACGGACGGAACGCGCGCAACGATGGATCTGCGCATGCGGTTTTTCGGCGGGAGTGTAAGCATCGGCGCCGCCCGGCCGATCGACCGTGACGGCGCCTGGAAGTTCGTCTGGGGCTGGGTCAGCGAGCTCTGACCGCATGCCGCGGCGCGCTCAGCGCCGCGGCATGGCCAGTTTTCATTGCGCTCAATTGCCGCCGCCGCGCGGCTTCGCCGTGCGGCCCGTGCTGGTTCCGCTGCTGCTGCCGGTACTGGCCGGCTTCGATGAGGAAGGTGTGCTTGTGGCCTTCACGCCGGTGGATCCTGTCGTCCGCGTCACGGGGGGCGTCGCCGGGTTCGACCGCGGGCGGGCAGTGCCCTCCGATGCACCCTTGCGCGTGTAACCCTTCCCCTTCACGAATGCGCCCTTCTCCTGCTCATCAGCACTGCCGCCCGGCTGCACGATCACGACCGGCCTGGATCCGTAGTTCCAACCGTAGATGTCGTAGCCGTAAGGCGAGTAGTAGGACCGGTAGCCGCACCGCGCATAACGGGAATCCCAGCCACTGAAGCCAAATTCGTCGTAGCACGAGCCGCGTGTGATTCCGTAGATACGGTCATCACCAAAGCCGTCACCGGCAATCATCGACCGCCGCGGGCTCGGCGATTCCTCTTCAACCTCGAAGTGGTCCGGGTAGCTGAGTGCGACCATCACGTCGATCGTCGATTCCTCCACACCGGCGTCTGCGAGTGCGCGCAGATTGCGGGCATCGAGATCGAAGCCGGCGCGGCGCGCGACCAGCAGGCCCTCCACCGCGCCGCTGCCGATGACCCGTGTCGCCTCCACGACATCATCGTAGTCGAGTGGCGCTGCAGCGCGCATTCTTGCTGCTTCGCGGGCCATGGGCTCATTCACCAGCCGGCCCCGCACGACCGCCGGCACCGCGTCATCGCTCATCGCGACGTAGCGCACAGTGCGCGTAGCGTGCTCGCCGTCCACTGTAACCGACTGAACGTCGACATACGAACCGGATGAGACCAGTGCGAGCACACCTCTCGAGATCCGTTCGACATTGCCGCTGCACGTCAGGTCGGACTCGAGAAACACACGCCGCGAGTCCGCTGACCACGACGCCGTTTCGAAGCCGCTGCAGCCGCTCTCATTCACCGCGCGGCGACCGCCATCCGCCGTGACCGTCTGCTCCGAGACGATCCGGCCTTCCGCGATGGTTGCGATCGTTATGCCCTCACCCGCTCCGGGCAGCAGACAGATCACATGCGCCGGGGCGGGCGTGTCTTCCACCGCCGCCGCGACATCCGGCGTCCAGCAGCCGAGCAGCGGCGTCCATCGCGGATCTGTCAGGTCCGCAGCTGACGCGGTCTGAAACGCAGCTGCAAGCAGCAGTGTCACCATCGCGCCACGGCCAGTCATTGTTCTCATTTCTCCTCCTAGAACCGGATCGCCAGACCGGCGCTGCCCTGGAGGCCGCGGAGGTCGAGTGCCGAACCCTGAAAATCGTCGTCCATTGTCGCTTCACCGAACGTATAACGCGCCACTGCGCTCAGACCAAACTTCTTGCTCAGCCAGTACTCGCCACCCGCCTCGCCGTACAGGGCCAGTGCCGTGCTCGAGGACTTCAGCTCGTCGTTGAAGATCGAGAAATCGGACTGGTCCACGAAGTCACCGACCTGGCGGAACGTGTAGAAGTTCACACCCCCGCCCGCTCCGACGAAGGGCGTGAACCGGGCCGGAATCCATGCATGCTGACCGATCGCGGTGCCGCGGCTGAGCGGGTAGACCCGCAGCCCGGCAGTCAGGGGCACATGCGTCACCTCCGTCACCTGCTCGATCGGCAGGTCGTCCTGGTCCACGAAATCCCTGAACTCGGACGGGGACCGGCTGTGCGTATAGCCCAGCCCGATCACGACGTCGACGTGGGACGCGGCGTTCAGGGCGAGGTCGGCGCCCGCCGAGAATGCCGCAAAATCACTTTTCTCGAGGGTCAGCTCATCGGTAATGAGCCGGTAGACGTCGCTGTCGGCCGTATACATGGCCCGGCCCAGTCGCACCTCGACAGTGGCGACAGGCGGCCTGAACATGAAGCCGTCCTGGGCGGCCGCATCCGCGGCGGGGATGCACAGCGGCCACGCGATCAGGGTGGATACAGCAAGACAGCGCAGCGGAAAGAGCATGAGGGACCTCCGGGGTCCAACCATCGGTTGGTGCGGCTCGAGCGCGCGGGAGGGGCGCTCGCAGCCCTGATACGGCCGGGCCGATCTCGTTGTTCCCGCCGCGCGGCGG
>DASUXU010000115.1:0-8441 GCA_036377735.1 Longimicrobiales bacterium | reverse complement strand
TACGACTTCTACCAGGGCTTTGTGGCTGCGGCGGGTGCAGCATCGTCCGCAAATGGCACGCGCTTCGTCATCGCCGCTGGCACCACGGACTCCGCGGCGTTCGATCTTTCCAATGCTGCCGGGACCGCGCGCGTGACCTGGGATGCGCCCGTAGTGCCATTTGACGAGTCGTACATCGAGGCGCTGATGGATCGTGAGCGCGCGGAATCGTCGAATCCTGAAGCACTGCGGCAGGCCGGCGAAGTGTATGACGCACTTCCACGCCCGTCCTCGCTGCCGGTGTTCAGAGCACTGGTCGTCGGTGAGGGTGGCCGCTTGTGGGCGCGTGCGATGAGTCCGGGCGGACCATCGGCTGCCGAGAAATGGTGGATTTTCCCTCCATCTTCTCAGGCGACGCCGTCCACCCTGTCTCTGCGGCCGGGTCAGCACCTGCTGTCCGCCGGCCGCGACCACATTGTCGTCGTCGCATCGGACTCGCTCGATGTCGAGCATGTGCGGGTGTTCGCGCTGGAAGGTGCACTGTGATCCCGCCTGAGCAGGTACGCGTCCGGCCGAAGCGCGCGCCCGTCAGGCTCGATCGGCACTGGACAGACCGGGTCGTTATGCCCGGTTCTGTGCGCAGGGCGCTGGACAGCGCTGCCGAGTTCGTGACGCGGCCCGTGCACACGGCATCTGCAATGTTCACGCACCCCGGCAGAGTCGTACGCGCATATCTGCAGGGGAACCATGCGGGTTACACCGGCCCGATATGGATGGCGTTTCTCGGCGTCGCGTTCTACCTCGCCGTCAACAGCAGACTCGAGGGCGAGCTGTCTGCCTTCTTCGATCCAGTTGTGTGGTTCCGCGACTTCTGGCCGTACCTCGCGCCGCTCATCCTGCTGCCCGTCAGTGCGCTCCAGACGCTGCTCTTCCGCAGACGCGACATCACGGTCGGCGATGCGTACGCGTTCGGTCTCTACATGCTCGGCCAGATCGCGATCTTCCGGGCGCTGACCGTGCTCCTGCGTCACGTGCCCGGTGTTCCGGCCGTCCATTCTTCGGATACGGCTCTGTTCCTTTCGAGCGCGTTAATCGCGGCCGAGGCAGCGTACGTCGCCTGGTCCGTCACCGGCTTCTACCGCGACCGCCGCATCTCCGTCTGGCTGCGCGGCGCATTCGTATACACCGTCTTTGCCGCGCTGGGCTACGGTGTCCTCCACGGCATCGTCATCTGGGCGTTTCCGCGCGCATGACACCGCCTGAGAAAGCTCGCGCCGAACCCGAGCGCGCGGCCGTCACGCTGGAAGAGCCGCCCCGCCGCGGTCTCTCCATGCGCGGCATGCTGGGCGATGCATTCGGGAGTGTGACCGATCTCGTAACGCGGCCGATGCGCACCGTCGGCTCATTGCTCAAGCGGCCAGGACAGCTCATCCGATCCTATGTTGAGGGCAACCGCGCGAGGATCGCGGGCCCCGGACGCATCGCATTCCTCGGCGTCTCCCTGTTCCTCGTCGTCAACTCGCTGGTGGCGACGGGGATGGCGAAGATGTTCGACCCGTTCATCTGGTGGAAAGGTTTCTGGCCTTACATCGCGCCACTGCTGCTCCTGCCGGCCAGTGCTGTGCAGAGGCTGCTGTTCCGCAAGCGGCGATTTTCGTTTGGCGACACCTACGCGTTCGGGCTGTACATGCTCGGCACCATTGCGGCCTTCCATGCCGTCCTGCTCACGATCAACTACTTCACCGGCCTCGGCGACGTCCATTCGTCGACGACGGAATACGTCCGCAACGGCATCATCATGCTGATCGAGGCGGTCTACGTCGCATGGGCCGCGACCGGCTTCTACGACGACCGCAAGCCCGGCGTCTGGCTGCGGGGGGCGCTGTCCTACGGTGCGTTCGTCGGCATCAGCTTCGGTATTCTCTACGCCGTGTTCTCGTACATCATCGGCGGCATCTTCTGACGGGGACCTTCATGAAACTCTCTGCTGCTCTACTCCTGCTGCTGACCGCATGCTCGTCAGCCGCGCGTCCCACGTCGCATACAGTATCACCCGGCGGAAACCACTACGACGTGCTGATCCGCAACGGCCGCATCCTCGACGGCACCGGCTCGCCGTGGTTCATCGGCGATGTCGGCATCCGCGGCAACCGCATTGCCGCGGTCGGCCGGCTCACGGGTGCGACTGCAACTGACGTAATCGATGCGACGGGTCTCGTGGTGTCGCCCGGCTGGATCGACATGCTCGGCCATTCCGAGTATCCGCAGATCGCCGACGGGCGCTCGCTCTCAAAGATCACGCAGGGCGTCACGAGCGAGATTACCGGCGAGGTGTTCAGTGTGGTGCCGGTGAATTCGAATACACTGCGCGAGCTATCGTTTGCGCGTAACAACACGGTGGACTGGACCAATCTCGACGGCTACTTCGCGCGCATGGAGCGGCAGGGGGCCGCAACGAACCTCGGCACGTTCGTGACGGTGGGATCGGTGCGCCGCTATGTCATGGGCGACGTCGACCGCGTGCCGACACCGGACGAGCTGTCACAGATGAAGGCGCTGGTCGCGGAAGCCATGCAGCAGGGCGCGATGGGCCTGTCGACCGGCATGATTTACACACCGGCGTCGTTCGCCGAGACCGACGAGATCGTTTCGCTTGCGAAGGTGGCGGCTTCGTACGGCGGGGGTTATGCATCGCACATCCGCAGCGAGGGCGCGCGGCTGATCGAGGCGATCGAGGAAGCGATCTCGATCGGCGAGCAGGCCGGTACGTGGGTGCAGATCCATCACCTCAAGGCGTCCGGCCAGGCCAACTGGGGCAAGATGCCGCTCGCCGTCGCAACGATCGAGGCGGCACGCGCGCGCGGTGTCGACGTCTCGGCGGATCAGTATCCCTACCGCGCGTCCAACACCGACCTCGAGACGATCATCCCCAACTGGGCGAAGGTCGGCGGCACTGCCGCACTGATCGGCCGCTTGCAGGACCCAGCGACGCGCAAGCGGCTGGAGGAGGAGATCATGCCGGGCGGCAACGAGAAGCTGATCGGCGAATCCTCCGGCGGCCCGACCGGCGTCATGCTCGCAGGCTTCCGCACGGACAGTCTCAAGAAGTACGCGGGCATGTTCCTCTCGGACGTCGCGACTGCCCGGAAGCAGCGACCGATCGATGCACTCTTCGACATCCTGATCGCCGATTCATCTGCAACCGGCGCGATATTCTTCTCGATGTCCGAAGACGACATCGAGTACGCCATGAAGCAGCCCTGGGTCTCGATCGGCATGGACGCCGGCGCGCGCGCCATGGACTCAATAGTCGTGCAGGAGCACCCGCACCCCCGCGCGTTCGGCACCTTCCCGCGCGTGCTGTGTCATTACGTTCGGGACCGCCAGGTCATCACCATGCCGGACGCCATCCGCAAGTTCACATCACTGCCTGCCGCGCGCATGGGTTTGAGCGATCGCGGTGTGATAAAGGCCGGCATGTACGCCGACATCACGATCTTCGATCCTGCTACCGTCTGTGATCGCGCCACGTTCGAGGAGCCTGTGCAGGCGGCCGTTGGGATCGTGCATGTGCTGGTGAATGGCGTGCCGGTCGTGCGCGACACGCGCGTCACGGGGGCTAAGCCGGGGATGGCTTTGAGGCGCTGAACGATTTTTTCTCACACAGGGTTCACAGGGTACACGGGGGAGCAACGGGATTTTTCTCGCACCGAGCTCACCGAGGGCACCGGGAAGCTGCGGATTTCACTGAATTCTGAACAACGGATTGTGTCACACGGAGCCACGGAGAGCACGGAGAGGCGCGAGCAGTGAATCCCAGTGATCCCTGTGGGCCCTGTGTGAGATAGATCCGTTCTTTCTTTTGAACAAGACAGAAAGTTTCCTGCCGCAACGGGCACCTTCGCGCCCGCGGACTCGTGCACTGCGTGGATCCATGTGAGATGATTCCGTCGTTGTCCTGCTCCATTTATGGTGGCATCGGTCGCGCGCGTTTCAGAAGGTGCGTCATGACACGCCAACAACAGTACAGCGAGCGGCGCAATGATAAGTTGGTGCTTCACGACATGCCCTCGGTGCCCCCGGTGTGCTCGGTGCGAGACATATCCGTTCTCATCCGTACAGGAAGAACGGGCCGTGAGACTACTCTATCTCACGGCCCGTCGGTTTAAAGCGTTAAAACGCAGTTTACGGCTTCTGCTTTACGACCTGCAGCTTCGTTGTGTACGTCTTCCCGCCGATGACTGCGGAGATGTTGTACGTGCCCTCGTCGACGAGCGGGGCCTGGTTGCCGCCGAAGCCGCCGCCGCCACCGCCACCGACTGCGCCCGGCACTCCGGGTACGCCTGCGGCGCGGAATGCCTGGATAACCTGGTTCTGACCGCCGCCGCCGCCGCCCTGGCGGCCGCCGCCGACGTTGCCTTCGCCGGGACGCTCATTCCACTGCTGGCCGGCCGGGCCTGCACCGCCACCACCGCCGCCGCCGCCACCACCACCACCGCGGCCGAACTGCTGTCCGCCTGCCGGCTGCGGCTCGCCCTTCAGCATGCTGGCGACCCGCCGGACCGTCGCGGAATCGCTGCCCGCGCGGATCAGTGAGTCAGCGACCGTGTCCGCACGTCGCATGGTGACGAGGCTGTCACGGCGCTGCGACGGCGTGAGCGTCTGCTTCTCGTCGACCGGACGCGCACGGAAGTTCCACGCGACGCGGCGCAGTCCCTTCGCGCCCGAGCCATTGAGCGTCTGCACGGTGTCGCCGTTCGACTTCGTGATGACGATCCGCACCGAAGAGTCCGACGCGACCGGATTGTAGTACGTGATCTCCGCGCCGTACGCGCGGTTCTCGCCACGGAACTGCGCGTGGCCGCCGGACTCGCCGCCCATCGGTGCTGCACTGAACTGCAGACCCGCGGGCGGCTGGAACAGCGTCGGCTGCGCTGCCGCGATCAGCGCCGGTGTGAGCTGCTGCAGCGGTGCGACGTCGACCAGCCAGATCGAGCGGCCGTGCGTGCCGACGATCAGCTCGCGGTCGCGCGGGTGGATCTGGATGTCGTGCACCGGTACGGTCGGGAAGCCGTGACCCCACTTCTGCCACGTGCCGCCCTGGTCCATCGACAGGTACAGACCGACGTCCGTGCCGAGATACAGCAGATTCGGATTGACCTTGTCCTCGCGGATCACGTGCACGAAGTCCGGTCCGCCCGTCGGCAGGTTCGACGCGATCGAGCGGAACGTGTTGCCGCCGTCGCGCGTCATGAACACGTACGGCTTGAAGTCACCGTTGCGATGGTTGTCGAACGTGATGTAGAACCGGTTGCCGTCGTGCGGTGAGAACTCGATGCGCGACACGTATGCCGTGTCGGGCACGACGCCGCGGAACTTCGGCGTGAGGTTGATCCACGTGCCGCCGTCGTTCGTCGACAGCCACACGTTGCCATCATCGGTGCCGGCGCCCAGCATGCCCCGTCTGACCGGCGACTCGTTGAGCGAGACAATGGTGCCATAGGTCTCGGCTCCCGTCGCATCGAGTGTGATACCGCCCGTGGTCTCGATCGAGACCTTGATCTTCGCACTGTCCTTCTTCGACAGGTCGGGCGAGATCGGCAGCAGGTTCGCACCTTTGTCCGTCGACTTCAGCACGCGGTTGGAGCCCGCGTACATCACGTCCGGATTGTGCGACGACAGGAAGAACGGCGTGTTCCAGTTGTAGCGGAACTGGTCCTCGAGCGAGTCGCGCACCTGCGTGTTCCGATAGCGCGAGATCCGCTCGCGCACCTCCGCGGACACCGATGCGAGTGGGTCGGGCTGCGCGATCGCGATCGAGTCCTCCCACGGCGTGTAGCGCATGCGGAAGCTCGGGCGGCCGATGCCCAGGTTCTCACCCGTGCAGATGTTGCGACGTCCCATCGCGCCGCCCTGCGACTCGCTGTAGACGATGCAGCCGTCGCGCGGGTCCTGCGCCGTGTGGAAGCCGTCGCCGCCGCTGACAGTCGCCCACATCGAGTTCGTGATCTGACCGTTCGGTCGGCGGCTGGGGCCGCACCACGAGCCGTTGTCCTGCAGACCGCCGCAGATGTTGTACGGCACTTCCATGTCATAGCTGACATTGTAGAACTGGCCGATCGCGAACGAGTTCGGGAACCAGTAGTTGCCGCCGCGGTCGAACGAGATGCCGATACCGCCGTCGTTGCCGACCACCATGCGGTTCGGGTCGATCGGGTCGATCCACATCGCGTGGTGATCGACGTGAATGCCGTTCGACGCGGTCTTCACCGTCTTGCCGCCGTCCGTCGTCAGCATCACCGGCGTCGACGACCAGTACGCGCGGTTCGGGTCGACCGGGTCGATGCGCACCTGGGAGTAGTAGAACGGCCGCGTGTTCTGCGGCTGCATCCACGTCCACGTGCGGCCGCCATCCTCCGAACGGTACAGACCGCAGCCGCCCGCCTTCGCGCGCTGGCAGCCGCCCGTCGTGTCCGGCGCTTCCGCCTCGACGCTTGCGAACATGATGTCGGGACTGCTCTCGCTGATGTCGAAGCCGATGCGACCCTTCATCGTAGCCGGGAAGCCGCCGCCCTTCACTTCCGTCCACGTCTCGCCGCCGTCCGTCGACTTCCACAGCGCGCTGCCCGGGCCGCCGCTGTTCAGGAAGTACGGCCCGCGGATGCGCTCCCAGCTCGACGCGAACAGCACGTTCGGGTTGCGCGGGTCGACCGCCAGATCGATGAAGCCGGTCCTGTCATTGATCTGTTTGGTGTTGCGCCATGTCGCGCCGCCGTCGGTCGTCTTGAACAGGCCGCGCTCGCCGCCCGCGCGCCACGTCGGGCCCATGGCTGCGACCCACACGATGTTCGGGTTCGTCGGGTGCACCACGATGCGCGCGATGTGCTCGGTCTTCTCGAGACCCATCAGCTTCCACGTGAGGCCGCCGTCCGTCGACTTGTAGATGCCGCCACCCGGAGAGATCGAGTTCCGCGAGTCCTCCTCGCCGGTTCCCGCCCAGACCTGCATCGTGTCGCTCGGCGCGATCGCCAGGTCGCCCATCGAGATCACACGCTCGTTCTGGAACAGCGGGCGGAACGTGATGCCGTTGTTGGTCGTCTTCCAGATGCCGCCCGCAACCGACGCCACATAGAACGTGGCCGACGGACTCGGGATCCCCTCGATGTCCGTCACGCGGCCCATCATGTTCGCCGGCCCGATCTCGCGCCACGCCAGGCCCGACAGCACCTCGTCCAGCACGCCCGCCGCGCTCGACGGACCCGCCGGCCTCTGGCCCTGCTGCGCCTGGAGGGGAAGTGCCGCGGCGAGCGTCAGTACTGCGACGATTCCGCATCGAAACGTCTTCATCTTGTCTCCGGGATGTGGGGTTGGGCTTGCCGGCCCGCCGGGCCGTGCAAGGTGAACAAATAAGCCGCCACGACCCGCCCCGCAATCTTACGGACCACCCTTCGGAGTGTTGGAATTGGCCCGTTCTGCCATGGAGCCCTGGAATATGTGCGGTAACTTCCTTTCAGGTCGCGGCGAATTGCCGCTCAGACCCGCCTGGAACGTGCGATCGCCTGCTGATTGACGGTCGCGCGTTTCGCCATGCCGGCTGCACAGGGGCTGCGCCGGCATGCCGGGGAAACGCGAAAAACTGTCAATAGCTGGAAGGGTCTAGTCCGAACGACCGAAGGGTGGTCCGTAAGAATTTAGCAGAGCTATCACCTTCTCCGCGTCTGCCAGTGTGACGCGCGGCGCGGCGCCGCGCAGCGCGACGTCGAGGAAATGCCCGGCCTGGATCTCGTACGCGCTACGGCCGTCGAGCGGGACCGCGCGCGTCACGCCGCCCGTGGTGAGCAGCAGCGGCTCCGCACGGTCGAAAGCGAAGTCCAGCACACCGCCGTCCAGCTCGATGCGATACGTCATCTCGAACGCCACGCCGTCCCCGGCCAGCCACCCCGCCTCCGCCTGCACGGCGAAGTCGCCATAGTCGTACGAGGCCGTGAAATGACGATGCTCCCCGTCCAGCCTCACCCCAAGCGGCTCGCCAAAACACCACAGCAGGAAATCAGCATCATGCACGTGCAGATCGAACAGCACCCCGCCCGACCGCGCGTCGTCGAGATAGAAGGAAGGATTCCAGTCCGGCACCCCGCCAACCCGCCGGAACCGCGCCCCCCTCACCCGCCCCATCTCCCCCGACCGGATGATCTCCCGCGCCTCCGGCCACCCCGGCCAGAACCTCATGCAGTGCGCCGGCATACACACCCCCCCTCGGCCTTCCCCCGCCCCTGAGCCCTCCCCCGCAGCCAGCGCCAGCTGCTGCACCCCTTCAACCCGCAACGCCACCGGCTTCTCGATCAGCAGATGCTTCCCCGCCCCCAGCACCCTCACCCCTATCCCCACGTGCGTATCAGTAGGCGTACACACACTCACCACCCTCACACCCTCATCCCCCCGCATCTCGTCAATAGACGCAT
>DASUXU010000114.1:0-10993 GCA_036377735.1 Longimicrobiales bacterium | reverse complement strand
CGGCACCCACTTCGTCGGCGTCGCCGGATCGATGTAGTAGACGATCGGCTTGACCGGATCCGAGATGGCCGCGCTCGGGTCCTTCTTCTCGAGGCGGTAGCGCGTGATCAGGCAGCGGTCGTGCACCTTGCCGTCGCGGTCCGTGAAGTCCGTGTAGCGCACGGAGAAGTAGCCGACGCGGTCGTCGCACAGGCGTGGCATCATCGGCACGTCCGGCAGGCGATGGAAGCTCCAGTGCATGACGACGGTGCTGGCCGTCGTGCCACCACCGGCGGCCGGCGCACCTTCACCACGGCCCGCCGCACCCGTGCGGTTGATCGTCAGGGTCGACGTCACATTGACGTTGTCCGGGAACGGCACGGCGTTCTCGACCCACGAGCGAGCGGCATCCACGGAGCCCGGGATGCGGCTGCTCACGCCCAGCTCGTTCGGCGGCTGCGTGAAGAGGCGGGTCACGTCGATGACCGCGGCGCTGTCAGCGCCGTACGACTCGATGTTGAACACTGCGATGATCGGGCGGACGTTCGCCGCCTGCACCGCCTGCCACTCCGGCGTCGTCGTGTCCGCGCGGATCGCGAACGACTTGCCGCGCAGGTACATGTAGTTGTTGCGGCGCTCGAAGTTCAGCACGCGGTTGCCGACGGCGGCGCCGCCATAGCCGACACCCAGCGTGGTCTGCGCGATCTCCGAGACCAGCAGGATGTCCTTGTTCAGCTGATCCTTCGGGATCTCGAAGAGCAGCTTCGGTCCGATACGGTGGACCTTGAACATTCCCTCGCGCGTCTGCGCGCCCGAGGTAACGACGCGGTTGTACGGCTGCGGGCGGGGCTCGGCTCCGGCGCCGCCACGGCCGCCCGGACCGGCACTGTCACCGGCGGCGGCAGCATTCGCGGCGGGCACATTGCGCGCCGGACTGGGTGCCTGTGGGGGCGTGTTGCGCGCGCAGGCGCTGAGCACGAGCCCTGCAGCGACGGCGCTGACGAGACTTCGCATAGGTACCTGTAGTCAGAGGATCGAACGAAGTGCGGCACGCGGGGATCGTGGAGCCCCGCGGGTCGGTTGTGCGCCGTCATACTGGGGCGGCCGGGGACGAACTGTCAACGCCCCGTCCCTGAGTCCGGGACGAACGCCGCCGGCGACGGCCTGATTTCGCTTACCGCGACGTTGCGGCCGCACCCGTCCACCCGCAGACTGCCGATGTGCACGACTTTCCCCCACGGAATACCCCGGCTCCTGTGAGCGAAACGGCGGGCGAGGATCACGGCTATGAGGCCGCCTCGGCGGCGTTCATCGCCCACCGGAAGAATTCCACCATTGGCGTGGCGACCACGGCAGACTGGGCCGCGCAGCTCCCCCCGGGCGGCCGCGTTCTGGACCTGGGCTGCGGGTCCGGCGTCCCGATCACCCGCGTGCTGGTCGACGCCGGTCTCTCCATCCACGCCGTGGATGCCTCGCCGGCCATGGCCGCCGCGTTCCGCGAGCGCTACCCGCACATCCCGCTCGAATGCGCGAGCGCCGTGCACTCATCCTTCTTCAATCTCTCTTTCGACGGCATCCTCGCGTGGGGGCTGATCTTCCTGCTGCCCGCAGACGAGCAGGCAACGCTGATCCGGAAGATGGCCCGCGCACTGAAGCCCGGCGGCCGATTGATGTTCACGGCACCCGCGCAGAAGTGCACGTGGAAGGATGTCCTGACAGGGGAGGAGTCGATGTCACTCGGCCGGGACGCCTACCGGGCGCTGCTGGAAGCCGAGAATCTCAAGGTGGTCGGCGAGGCCGAAGATGAAGGAGACAACCACTACTACTTCGCGCAGCCGGCTCTTCAAGTACGTTCCTTGGCACAAATGCCCTAGGCATATTTGTCCTATTGCGACAGCTCGCCATGGGGCATACATACGGAGCAGTCACCGGCGCTTCCGCGGATGACTAACTCGTCGCAGGGCGTTTCTCGCCAATTCGCTCTGCCCGGAGCAATCCAACAAGGAGGTTACGATGTTGCGTAGGAAACGAGCGGCTATCGGGGTATTCATGCTATGCGCGATGCTCGTGCCCGGTACGACCGCGAACGCGGAGGAAGGTGTTGGTGGATCATGCGGCACCATGATCGAAGGCTACCTTCGTGCAGGCGGCTACGCGCATGATGGCAGTCTGAGCTTGTATTCCCAAGGTTACAATTCGCATCCCAACATCACCGACCTTCACCCTGACCCAGTGGCGGGACACTGGGAGCAACACAGCGTGCACGAGCTGGGGTGCTCCTGATCAAAGGGCTTCGGTTTGACGTAGTGCTCCAGTGCTGCGTCAGACCTGCCGTCCTGCTGGTCCTGATTGCGTGCGACTCCGCCACTAAGCAGTCGAACGACTGGGCCGGTGATGTGCTGCCCGCGAACGACGCCAACACGCGAATCATTGCGGTCGACGCGGCGGCGCTTTCCGTGATGCCGGTCGAGATCACTCCGGAATTCGCCATTGGAACCGGTCAGCGCGGGGCAAGCGACGAGCTGGGCGCGGTTGTTGGGATCGCCGTCGGAGGCGACGGGCGGATTTTCATTGCCGACGCCATGACGTGGCGGGTGCGGGTTTACGACCCTACCGGGAACCACTCTCGTGATATCGGGCGCAGAGGCCGTGGACCAGGTGAGTTCGAGGGTCTCCACGGCGAGGTGGATGGAAGAGGAATCAACGGCATCGCACTGATCGGAGACACGCTTCTGGCCTTGGACGCCGGCCATATCGTAGCATTGGACACGACCGGCAACTACCTGTCGCAGACGCCGGCGCAGTTCATCTTCTCGACAGCGTCAGGAATCGCGCCTGCTGATGGGCAGATCATGACTGTCAGAAGACGTCTGTATGGCGACGATCATATCAGCAGTTCGCCGGGATCAGCTCGCACTCTGTACCGTTTCAGCCGCTATGACATCGCCCGGAACGAGGAAGCGCCGATTGCCGAGCTAGTCGAGGGAACGGTCGACTTCGCGGGCAGGGGAGTCCTCTACCGAAGGCCGACACCATTCGCGCTACTCCCGTTCGCGATCTCGTCGAGAGGCGAGATCTTCGTCGCAGAAGGAGACAGCCTGCATGTGGCCGTTGTGTCCGCATCGGGGCGTGTGGATCGAGCGTACGTCGCGAATGTGCCACGTGTGAAGGTCTCGAAGCAGGATGTGGATGATGTCGCGAACGACGTCGCTGAGGTGTTCGAGAAGTATTACAGCATGATGGAGTGGCCCGACATCCGGGCGCTTATCAGGAACGGCCCCAAGACGGAGTTCCGGCCGGCAATCGGAGCTATCATCGTGTCCGAGGCAGGCACCATGCTGATTCAGCGCCCGGACATCTCGGAGAGTCCCTACAACAGATTCAGACCCGACGCGCGGACCGTCTGGGCGATGATCGATTCCGCAGGTAGGCCATTGGGGAATTTTCTTCTGCCCACGGGATTCCAGGCCAAAGTGTTTGCTCGTTGCGATCTGTACGGCGTCGCCGAGCTCGAGGACGGCGCGCAGGTTGTGATGAAGTACGTGCTGGATGGGACACGCCGCCGCTCGACCTGCTCCTGACGAGTCGCCGCCCGCGCGGACGCGCTTGGCGGCGTCCCGGGATTGACGTCAGAGTAACCTGAAAGCACCTTGTCCCGCCGCTACCCTTCTCATCCAGCCGGACTCCCATTGGCGCATGGCTTTGCACCCGTCGTTCCCGAAATCGCCGTATGACGAGCTGATCCCGGAGCATCGCTGGTTCCCTGCGGACGAAACCCTGCGGGATACCGCGTACGAGAAGCTCCTGCCACCGCTGGTCGCGAAGATCCGGCAGCATGTCTACGACTGGCGGCACAGCGGCTACGAGGGCGCCTCGGCCACGTCTAAAGCTCTCCTGCGGTGGTGGTTCGACCGCGAGCACCTGCTCGAGCAGGCGGACGGCTCCCTCGCCCAGTTCCGCTACTACTTCGCGCAACGCGAGGCGGTCGAGACCGTCATCTGGCTGTACGACGTGCGGAAGGCTCGCGACAAGTTCGACCTTATGCGCTATGACGCATCCGGCGCTGTCTCGGCGGGCATGTTCGACGAGGACTGGCCCCGCTATGTCCTCAAGATGGCGACGGGCGCCGGCAAGACGCCCGGTGACGCCATTCCGGGCGCTCCACCAAAGAAGCAAGGGATTCTTGCGAGGTTGTTCCAGTAGACGGCGCGGGCGGACGCGGAACAGACGTCGAGTTACTTGATGCCTCTTGAGTCCGACTGTGACGATGAGTCCTATGCACGTTAGTCGCATCACGGTCCCGCCGCAAAAGGCCATGCGCCCGATCGATGTACTTGAGGCCGACGGCCCAGCCAGCTATAGCAGCCTTGACCCTTCGCCTGGCACCCGGTACCATTCGGTAACACTTGTTACCATTTGGCAACACATGATGCCGATTGGACCTCGATATTGACGTGGGGGGCGGATGGGCCCGTTAACGGCGAACGTATGACATTTCAGGCATTGGAGCACGTGCTCGGGACTTCCACAAAAGTCCGAGTTCTACGCGTCATGGTGACCTTGACGCGACCGATTTCCGGTCGTGAGGCCGCCCGGCTGGCGGGTGTGTCATCAAAAGCGATTAGGGCGCTCGATGAGCTTGCGAGCGTCGGACTGGTGACAAAGCGCGAGGGTACCGGACAGTTTCTATACTCCTTCAACCGCAAAAACATTCTGTCCAGGCCGTTGGCGGCGTTGTATCAGGCGGAAGAGCGTCGAACCCGGGAATTGACCCAGGCGATCAGTGATGTGCTCTCCACCAGAGCAACCGTCCTCGGAGCTGCAATATTTGGTAGCACTGCGCGAAGCGATACGCGACCTGAAAGCGACCTGGACGTAATCGTAATCGTATCTGATGCAAGCGGTGAGGGCACCATATACGACGCGCTGCTCGCTACTTCAAACTCACTCTGGGAAAGATTCGGTGTACGCCTTTCCCCGGTTGTGCTGACGAAGACACGATGGCAGAGGCAAGTCCGCGAGCATGATCCGTTTGCGACGGCGGTGCTGCAAGAGGCACTTATGATATCGGGGACACTCCTTTTCAAAGGAGAGCCAGTTGAGAAGAGGAAGAAGAAGACAGGTTGATCCTGGTCAGCACGTCAAGTATCACCAGGTGGCACGGAGCCTCCGGAAAGCCACGCTGGACTTGCATGATCTGGCGGAGGCGGATGATTCCTACGGTAATGCGATTGGGATCATTGCCGTTCATTGCGCAATAGCGTTCAGCGACACGCTTTGCATCCGTTTTGGCGGCTACAAATCCTCCGAAGGCGACCACACTCAGGCGGCTGAAGCATTACAGGATGCCCTCGGTACGAGGACTGATGCAGATCTGCTGAAGAACCTCCAGAGAGTGCTTGCAAGAAAGGACCAGGTTTCATACCAGGGCAGGTACTTCACCGTCGAAGACGCCGGGCAGATTGTACGTGACCTTATCGCATTCTCCGAGAAAGCGGAGGCCATACTGGCGTAGCGCATTACCGTCAGATGGGTCTATTGCATGACCTCGAGGAAGGCACTGCCGTAGCGCTCGAGCTTCGCGGGCCCGACGCCGGACACCTCGAGCAGCTCGTCCGGTGTGCGCGGCCGCCTGGCTGCCATGGCGGCCAGAGTGCCGTCGCTGAACACGATGTAGGCGGGGACGCCCTGCGCGTCCGCGATCTCCTTGCGCAGTGCGCGGAGCCGCTCGAACAGGTCCGCATCCTTCCCTGCGACACCGGCCGCTGCGCCCCTGCGGCTGCTGGTGTCCCCGCCGTCGATGGCGGCGCCGCTGCGACCGCTGCTCCTGCCGCGACCGGCGCCGCGCGCTACACGCGTGCGCGCGACCGCCGCCATCACGAGCGACTCGCCGGACTCGCCCGTACAGACGTCGCATGAAGAATCACACGGCGCGATCTCCTCATCGAAGTGCCGGAGGATGGCCTGGTGGCGGCAGACGGCGTTGTCCAGGATCTCGAACAGGTGGACGGTGCTGCGGAACTTCATGTTGCGCAGCGCGGGGTCCTCGATCTCGAAGAGGAACCGCTCGTGCAGCTTCACATCCGCCCACGAGTAGAAGACGAAGCAGTCACTGTCCAGGCCGTCGCGCCCTGCACGGCCGATCTCCTGGTACCACGACTCGACATCCTTCGGCATGTCGCGATGGATGACATACCGCACGTTGGACTTGTCGATCCCCATGCCGAACGCGATGGTCGCGACGATCACGTCCACGTCGTCGCGCGCGAACGCATCCTGGTTCTTCGCACGGTCCTCATCACTCAGGCCCGCATGGTACGGCAGCGCGTGTACGCCCTTCTCGCGCAGGAACGCCGCTGTCTGCTCGACCGCGTTGCGCGACATACAGTACACGATGCCGCTCTGGCCCTCGCGCTCCTTCACCAGCGCGAGGATCTCCTTCCGCGTCTCCCCGCCCTGCCCCTTCTTGCGCGCGTGCACGCGCAGGTTCGAGCGGAAGAAGCTGCCCTTGTATCCCGCCGGCTTCGTCATGCCGAGCTGACGGATGATGTCTCTTGCGACGGCTCGCGTGGCGGTGGCCGTGAGCGCCAGCACCGGAACGTTCAGCTCCTCCTTCAGACCCAGCAGCCGCCGGTACGACGTGCGGAAATCGTGACCCCACTGGCTGATGCAGTGCGCCTCATCCACCACCAGCAGCGCGATCGGACAGCCGCGCAGCAGATTGCGCAGCGAGCCGTCCAGCGCCTCCGGCGCGACATACACCAGCTCGTACTCGCCACGCCGCAGCCTGGCGACGCGGTCACGGCGTTCCTCGAACGCGAGCGAGGAATTGATCGACGTCGCACGGAAACCGTTCGCGCCGAGCGCATCGACCTGGTCCTTCATCAGCGAGATGAGCGGCGACACCACCAGCACCGTTCCCTCGAGAATTCTCGCCGGGATCTGGAACGTCAGCGACTTGCCCGCGCCCGTCGGCATCACTGCAATGCAGTCGCGACCGTCCAGCACGGCGTCGATCACCTCGCGCTGGCCCGGACGGAACGCGTCATAGCCAAACGTCGCACGCAGCACGTTCAGCGGATCCGTGCGCGCCGCGTCGAGTGCATCCTCGATCGAGAACTGTGAGCTCATGCGCTGAATCTAATCTGCGACGCTGATGCGTGGGAGAGAATGGCAGAATCGGCCAGAAAAAGAGGTGCCCGCCCTGTGGCGGACACCCCTCTTCCGATCGCTGGTGCTGAACGACTCAGCGGTAGACGCGTCCGGTACCGCGCCCGTCGTTGTCGTAGCGGCCGTCGTTGCCGTACCGGCCGTCATTGTCATACCGGCCGTCGTTGTCATAGCGGCCGTCATAGCGGTACAGGCTGTCGAGCCGCCGCTGCTGCTGCGGCGACAGCACGCGCCTCGCCGCCTGATACGCGCGGTCGGAATTCAGCCGCATCTGACGGACCGCCGCCTCGTACTCGCGGCTGCTGCGGCCATAGTCGTATCCGCCATTACGACTGTCGTAGCGGCCATCGTAGCGATGGTCGTCCCGGCGGTCGTAGCGCCCGTCATTCGATCCGCCGCGGTTGTCACGACGGCGGTCGTCGTCGAACCGTTTGATGCGCTTCTCGAGCTCGTTGTTGCGACGCTTGAGATCCTTCTGGATGTCGCGCAGCCTGTTCTCCTGCGAGCGCGTGAGGTTCAGCTCCCGCCTGTAACGGAGAATGGGTGCGACGGGGTCGCGCTGGACCGCGTCGTATCGCTGTGTGCTGGTGCGGCCGCCCAGGATGTCGGCGATGGAGCCCTGTGCCTGGGCATCCCCGCCGCCGGCGGCGGTCAGCCCGACGAGGGCTGCGGTGACGAACAACGTCTTTCTCATGAGTGTCCTCCTGCAATCGTCCTGTCGCCCCACGGGCGACGTCACGACTGGTAGTAGCGACACTCTGGCGGGATGGTTCCCGGGTTCCCCCCGGCGTTACCGGGCTCTACCGTGCGGGCATGAGCAGGTCCACGCCGATGCGCCACGCGCCGCCTGCGTCCCGCTTCCAGATGCGCACGTAATCACCGCTGTCCTGCCTGCCCTGGGGGAGTGTGATGACGTACGTGCCGCGCGTGTACCCGAAGTCGCCGGACTCTGCGACGGTCGTCTCGACAGGCACCCACCAGGTGACGCGGGCCGCGTTCGTCGAGGCTGCGACGGAGTCGGCGCCCACGACAGGCGTTGCGCCGTTGCGCAGCAGGCGCATGTCTGGTGTCGCGAGCGTTTTCACCGCCGCGGAATAGCCCGACGTCTTCGCGGCTGCCGCAAAGCTGTTGTCCGCCCGCAGCAGGCTGGCCTTGTCCTTCGCGGCATTCGGCGTGCCCGCGTATCCACTGGCCGGCAGCGTGCGCAGCTTCTGCGGACTGGTTGCGGACGCGGGCGTCGCCACGCCGCCGTCCAGAACGCCGAGATATGTGCCATCCGCCTGGCGACGCCAGATCGTGAGATACTGCCCGAAGCGCGGATCCGCCTGCGCATTGTTGCGTGCGCCGGACACCCACGGTCCGGTCGTGTAGCCGAGGTCGCCGGCCCGCGACGCATCCGCCCACTCGGGCTCCCACGCCAGGGCCAGGTTCGCCGGCAGCGGCGCGCGTGTCGCCGCCTCGGACGCCTTCATCGCGCGCGGACGGAAGACATACGCATCATGCGCGAGGTAGCGGTCGAAACCCTTCTGCGCGGCGCTGTCCAGCGCGAACTTCGCGAACGCGCGCTCCGTTGCGACGATCTTCGTCAGAGCCTCGTCGCGATTCGCCGCCTGCGCCTTGCCCTGTGCGTTCGCGTCGGTCGAGCCCGCGAAGGCAATGAACAGTGTGAGACCCGCGGTCATCAGGGTGCTCAGCTTCATCTAGTCGATTCTCCCGGTACGTCCTGTCGTGAATGCTTCTTCGATGATACCCGTGACAATGGGCCACAGACCGGGCGCGCCGTGCTCGACGGGTGCCATGCGCTGCAGCACCTGCTCGCGCGTCGTCGCGCGCAGCGACCAGTCGCGATGCGTCACGTGTCGTACGAGCAGCATCGGCTGCAGGCGGTCCAGTGCATTCGCATACTGCGCCTCCGCCGTGCTGCACGCCTCGAACTCCTCCCACAGCGCGCGGAACTCCGCTGCCTGCTCCGGCGGCAGCAGGCCGAACAACCTCGCGGCGGCACTCTGCTCGCGCGCAGCCTTCGTGGCATAGCCGTCCGCGTCGTAGCAGTCGGTGTCGCCCGCATCGATTTCGACAATGTCGTGCACGAGGAGGAGGCGGACCGCGTGGCTTATATCGACGTCCGGCGGTGCATGTTCCGCGAGGAGTACTGCCATGAGGGCGAGATGCCAGGAGTGCTCCGCGCTGTTCTCGGCGCGCGAGCCGTCCGTCAGGCGGGTATTGCGCAGGACCGTCTTGAGCCGGTCCACCTCTGCAATGAAGGCGACCTGGCGTGCAAGGCGGTCCGCGGTCTCGCCGATCACGCCGATACCCGGTCAATCATGCCGCGGCCCCGTCGGTCACGCCGCGGCGTTCGCCTCCACCGCCTGCGCGAGCGCGGCGGCGATCCGTTCCGGGGCCTGTCCCTGGATGTGCTGCCGCTCCAGCAGGTAGACCAGCTCGCCATCGCGGAACACGCCGATTGCCGGCGACGACGGCGGGTAGGGCGCGAAGAACTCGCGCGCACGGTCGGTCGCCTCCAGGTCAGCGCCGGCGAACACCGTCCCCAGCAGGTCCGGCCGGATCCGCTCAAGCGCCATCCGCAGCCCCGGCCGCATGCTGCCCGCCGAACAGCCGCAGACCGAGTTCACCACGAGCACCGCCGTCTTCCCCTGCGACTCCCCCACGAACCGCTCCACGTCCGCCGCCGTCCGCAGCTCTTCCGCGCCCAGTCCCGTAATCTCAGCGCGCAGAGGCGCAATCATCATTTCCGGATATCGATGCATCTGGATCCTCGTTTCGGGTGTTGTGCAGCCTGGAATTTAACCGATTACACCCTCCGGACCACCCTTCGGAGCTCCGGTGAGGTTCGGATTTTACCCCTCACGACACGCATTTGGCGCGAAATCTCATGCAATACGGGGACATCGACCCAAATGCGCGCCACGGGCATGCGTGTACGCGCCAAAACCGACGCTCCGAAGGGTGGTCCGGGGGAGTTGGGGCGGCTACAATGCCGGCTCCACCACCTCCCAGGGGATCGAGATGCGGCTGCTGACCGGCACGAGCGGTTTTGCGTACAAGGAATGGAAGGGGATCTTCTATCCGGTGGACATCAAGGCCGCCGACATGCTCGGCTATTATGCCAGCCAGTTCCCCACCGTCGAGATCAACAACACGTTCTACCGGATGCCGAATCCCTCGGTGGTCGCAGGCTGGGCGGATCAGGTGCCCGACGGTTTCACGTTCGTGCTCAAGGCGTCCCAGAAGATCACGCACTTCAAGCGACTGAAGGACGCGGGCGACGAGATCGACTATTTCGCGAACGTCGCGCGCGGCCTGGGCGAACACCTGGGCCCGATCCTCGTGCAGCTGCCGCCCAACATGAAGCGCGACGATGACCGCCTCGCGACGTTCCTTTGGGCCGCACCTGACGATCTGCGGTACGCGTTCGAGTTCCGCAACGACGCGTGGCTGGTCGACGATGTGTATGACATCCTGCGCGCGCACGATGCGGCCCTGGTGATTGCACATGACGAGGAGTCGGAGACGCCGCTCGCTGCCACGGCGTCCTGGGGTTATGCGCGGCTGCGGAAGGTCGCCTACGAGCCCGGCGAGGTGGCTGCGTGGGCGGGGCGTCTGAAGGCGCAGCCATGGCGGGAGCTGTTCGTCTTCTTCAAGCACGAGGACGGCGGCACCGGTCCCGGCCTCGCCCGCGAGTTCATCGCCGCGTTCTGACGATTCAGCGCGTCGCGCCAGGCGCGGCGTGCGCCACCACGAACGTCGCGATCCGGTCCACAAGCTCGTTCATCACTTCAGCATCCGTGCGGCCCGACCGCTTGAGCACGTGGAACGAGTGGTC
>DASUXU010000113.1:0-3900 GCA_036377735.1 Longimicrobiales bacterium | reverse complement strand
GCGAACGAGACGTTCACGCTGGAGTTCGTGCAGGACAAGCCGTGGAGCGGGTACAACTGGTACAAGGGGAACGGCAGCAGCCTGATCCAGATCAACAATGAGCTGCCGATCTACATCGAGCGCGCGATCGACGTCGGTGCGCACGAGGGCTATCCGGGTCACCACGTGTACAACGCGCTGCTCGAGCAGAACCTGGTGAAAGGAAGGGGCTGGCCGGAGTTCAGTGTATATCCGCTGTTCAGCCCGCAGTCGCTGATCGCGGAGGGGAGCGCGAACTACGGCATCGACGTCGCATTTCCGGGTGAGGAGCGTGTGAAGTTCGAGCACGACGTGCTGTTCCCGCTGGCGGGCCTCGACTCGAGCCGCGCGTCCGAGTATGCGCGCGTGCGCGCGCTCGTCGACAGACTGAGCTATGCGGGGAACGAAGCGGCGCGGGCGTACCTGAACGGTGCGATCAGCGCGGACTCCGCGGCGCACTGGCTGACGACGTATGCACTGATGGAGCCGGCCCGCGCACAGCAGCGCGTGAAGTTCTTCGACACGTACCGCAGCTACGTCATCAACTACAATTACGGCCGTGACATGGTCGGCGAGTTCGTGGAGTCGCGCGGCGGGACGGTGGACAATCCGGACCGGCGGTGGGAAGTCTTCCAGCAGCTGCTGTCCACGCCTCGCCTGCCGTCAGACCTGAAGTCTCAGTAGCCGGCTTCCTTGTCCACGGCGTTCCGCAGCGGTCGGCCGGCGAGGTAGCGCTCGATGTTCTCGACGATGAGGTCGGTCTCACGCCGCCAGAACCGCGTGGTCGTCGCACTGACGTGCGGTGTGATGAGCACATTGTCGAGCGACCACAGCGGCGACGACGATGGCAGCGGCTCGGTGTCGAACACATCGAGCCCTGCGCCGCGCAGCCGGCCGTTGCGCAGTGCACCAACCAGTGCGTCCTCGTCCACGACATCGCCGCGCGCGATGTTGATCAGCACCGCATCGTTCTTCATCAGCGCGAGTGCGGCGGCATCGATGCTGCCGCGCGTCTCCATGGTGGACGGCGCGGCGATCACGACGTAGTCCGCGCGCTCGAGCAGCGTGGGCAGCGCGTCGTCGCCGCGCAGCAGCTCCACGTCGGGCGGCACCATGCGGTCATTGCGCTTGGTCGCGATCACCTTCATGCCCAGCGCGGCCGCGCGCCATGCGAGCTCGCGGCCCACACCGCCGAAGCCGTAGATGCCGAGCGTCGCACCGGCGATCTCGCGCACCACACCCGTGCGCTGCTCGAACGGCTCCTTCCCCCACTCGCTGCGAGCCTGTGCGCGCGTGGCGAAGTCGAGGCCGCGCGCGAAGTGCAGGATCATCCCGAGCACGGACTCCGCCATGGGCGGCGCGTGGATGCCGGCGGAGTTGGTGAAGATGATCTGTGACTCGACGAACTCGGGATACAGCGCGGACGCGACGCCCGCCGTTCCGGAGTGAACCCACTGCAGCTGGTTCGTCCCCTGCTTCGCGGCCTGGAGCAGCGGGTGCGGGAAGCCGTAGCCGAAGTAGACCTCGGCGGATGCGATCGCCTCGAGCGCCTCGAACGAGACATCGCCGCCGTCACCGCCACCGCTGGCGGGTGTCGCCACGTCCAGGACTTCCCAGTCCGATGGGAACGCACCCTTGATGGCCTCGGTCGCCCAGTCCGGCAGCGCCCAGGCGGGGCGGCCGTCGCGCAGATTCATGACCGCACGCGGCATTGCTAACCCCGGTAGTTGCCGAAGTTGAGCTCGATGCCGAAGTCTTCGGCTCGCAGGAACGCCATGACAGACTGGAGCTCGTCGCGGGAAGGGCTGGATACGCGCACCTCGTCGCCGAGAATCGCGGCCTGCACCTTCTTGAATCCGTTCGCCTTGATCTGCTTCACGATCTCCTTGGCGACGTCCGTCGGGATCCCCTGCGTCAGCGTGATCTCCTGCCGCACCCGACCCCCCGACGCGGGCTGCTCCTCGCCGCGCTTCATGTTCTTGATCGGGACGTTGCGCCGGATCATCTTCGTCTGCAGCACGTCCCACAGGGCCGCGAGCTTGTAATCGTTTTCGGCCTCGAGCTTGAGCAGGCTCTTCTCGCGATCGAACTCGATCGTCGCGGGTGAGCCCTTGAAGTCGTAGCGCGTCGCCACTTCCTTCTGCGCCTGGTTCACGGCGTTGTCGACCTCCTGGAGGTCGGCGCCCGTGGTGACGTCGAATGAATTCTGCTGTGCCATGAGTGTCCTGCCGTTGGTCGGTTGCCGGATGGCTGTAAGGTACAGAGCGTGCGTGGACTGGAAAAGTCCGATGTCTGCCGAGGTGAGCCTGGTGATTGCGACGTGAATACGGTGTTCCTCCTGTCCCCCGCGAGCTGTGCCGGCCGCAGGGCGCAGATCCTGCTCCGCAACGAGGCGGCCTTCCCGCTGGCTGAGCGCCTGCGCACCACGGGCGTGCCGTTGGGCGAAGCCTTCTCATTCCTGTCAGGTCTGTACTTCCGGGGGAAGCTTGCGTATGCGACGGCGTTCGGGCGCGCACCGCATGGCGTGGACCCCGGACTCGTCATCACCACGAATCGCGGACTGCTGCCGGTGGATACCATCATCACGCACGCCGACCTGTGTGCGTTCGGCTCGGTGCCGATCGATGCATCCAATCCCGTGTATCGCGCGCCCTTGGAAGGGAGCGCTCGCGCTTTACGTGAAGCTGCGCCCGACGCGCGCGTCGTGCTGCTCGGCAGCATTGCAAGCGACAAGTATGTCACCATCCTTCTCGAGGTATTCGGCAATGACCTGCTCTTTCCGTCCGAGTTCGTCGGCCGAGGCGACATGAGTCGCGGCGGTCTGCTGTTGAGGAAGGTCGACGAGGGTACGGAGCTGGAGTACGTGCCGGTGGCGGGGGCGATCCGGCGTGGCAGTCGGCCGCCAAAGCTGGAGCCGCGGCAGAGATGACGTCGCATACGGAATCCGTTGTGCTGCCGCTTGGCGGACCGAACGCGAACGTGCTGATCGGTGACCGCGAGGTGCGGATTACGAACCTCGAGAAAGTCTATTTCCCCGAGAGCGGCATCACCAAGGGCGACCTGATCCAGTACTACGCCGAGATCGCGCCCGCACTGCTGCCGCACCTCGCCGATCGCGCGATGGTGATGAAGCGCTATCCCAACGGCATCGATGGCGAATTCTTCTTCATGAAGCGCGCGCCGTCGCCGCGTCCCGAGTGGATCGAGCTGTGCACCACGCCACACGGTTCCGGCAACATCATCGATTTCCCGATCGTGCAGGACGTCGCGACCCTGCTGTGGGTGATCAACCTCGGCTGCATCGACCTGAATCCGTGGTACGCACGCTGTGACGACCAGGACCGTCCGGACTTCCTGCACTTCGATCTCGATCCCGTGATCGGCGCGGACTTCAGTAAAGTGCGCGAGACGGCGCTGCTGGTGAAGCGCGCGCTCGACTCGCTCGGCATGGAGTCGTACCCGAAGACGACCGGATCGAAGGGCATCCACGTGTATGTCCCGATCAAACGGGGACCGCGGCAGAAGCAGGTGTGGACGTTCGCGAAGGGGCTCGCCCAGACACTCGAGAAGCACGATCCGTCGCTCGTTACTGCAGAATATCGCGTTGCGAAGCGGCCGCACGGCCGCGTGCTCGTGGACTACAACCAGAACGCGTGGGGACGCACGCTGTCATCCGTGTATTCCGTGCGGCCTCGCCCGGGTGCACCGGTATCGGCGCCGGTCACGTGGGAGGAGGTCGAGGACGGCATCAGCATCGAGGACTTCGACATCTTCAATGTCCCCGCCCGCGTCGCGGAGATCGGCGACCTGTGGGCGCCACTGGTGGATAAGGACAATCGCTTCGACCTCGGCCGACTGATTGGAGAGTGAGATGAACCTGCC
>DASUXU010000112.1:0-14675 GCA_036377735.1 Longimicrobiales bacterium | reverse complement strand
ACCGGATGGCACGTCATGAAGATCAGACGGAGAATGTCGTCACCGATGTGGTCGTCGATCGCGCTGTCGAGCGCGTCCACGACTTCTTCGGCGCGACTCTCCATCGCGTAACCCAGCTCTTCATGCTTCCGGTCGAGCATCTTGCTGCGGCGGAACATGTCGATGCCGCGCCGCTTCGCCGCAGACATCAGCCATGCGCCCGGATTGGATGGCATTCCTGTCTCGGGCCAGCGTTCGAGCGCGGCAAGCAGCGCGTCCTGCGCGAGGTCCTCCGCCACGCCGACGTCACCCGTCATGCGGGTGAGCGCCGCGATAAGGCGCGCAGATTCGACGCGCCAGACACCGTCGATTGCACTGTGAATGTCGCTCTTCATGCCGCCCCGTGTGCGATCTCAGCCGACTATGCGGGCGAGGTACGGCGCAGTGCGGCTGTCTTCTGCCGCGGCCACCGTCGCCGGCGGTCCGGCGGCCACGATGCGGCCGCCGCTCTCGCCCGCGCCCGGCCCAATATCGATCACCCAGTCGCTTCCTGCCACAACCCGCATGTCGTGCTCCACAACAATCACGGTGTTCCCCGCCTCCACCAGCCGGTCGAGCTGCGCCATGAGACGAGTGACATCGGACGGGTGCAGGCCCGTCGTCGGCTCGTCCAGGATGTAGAGCGTGCTGCCGCGCTGCACGCGCTGAAGCTCAGTGGCCAGCTTGATGCGCTGCGCCTCACCGCCGGACAGCTCCGTCGCGGGCTGGCCCAGGCGGAGGTAGCCGAGACCGACCTCGCGCAGGACACCCAGTGCACGCCGGATCGGCGCCTCATCCTCGAAGAAATCCCACGCGGCGTCGACCGAGAGCGACAACACTTCCGCGATGTTGCGGTCGCGGTATCGGATCTCGAGCGTCTTCTCGTTGTAGCGCGCGCCGTGACAGGTGGGACACGGCGCATACACGCTCGCGAGGAAGAGCAGCTCAACGCACACAAAGCCTTCGCCCTCGCACGTCTCGCAGCGACCCTTCGCCACATTGAACGAGAACCGGCCGGCATCGTAGCGCCGGGCACGCGCGGCCTTCGTCGAAGCGAACAGCTTACGGACATGGTCGAAGAGGCCTGTATACGTGGCGAGGTTCGAACGCGGCGTCCGGCCGATCGGCTTCTGGTCGACCTGCACCAGCCGCCTGATCGACTCCATGCCCGAGACGATGTGGCCGCCCGTACTTCGCTCGTAGTGCTCGCCGTCTTCGTCATCTTCGAGCGGTGACGCTTCATGCCCCAGGTGCGAAGCCACGAGCTCGACGAGCACCTGGCTGACGAGGCTGGATTTGCCGGAGCCCGAAACACCCGTGACCGTGGTGAAGGCGCCAAGCGGGAAACGGACACCGAGCCTGTGCAGGTTGTTGCGCGTGACGTCCTCGAGAACGAGCCAGCCCGCGGGCTCGCGCGGCGGCCGCCGGCGACGTGCAACGTCACCGAACAGGTGGATCCTGGTCTGAGAATCGTCCACTGCCGCGAGTCCCGCGGGCGGGCCGCTGTACAGCACCTGACCGCCGCCCTCGCCCGCGGCCGGTCCGACATCCACGATCCAGTCAGCGGCGCCGATCACGTCGAGATCGTGCTCTACGACGAACAATGAGTTGCCGGACTGCCTGAGCTGCGCGAGCGCGGCAAGCAGAGATTCGGTGTCGGCCGGATGGAGACCGGCGGACGGCTCGTCCAGGACGTAGACGACGCCGAACAGATTGGACCGCACCTGTGTCGCGAGTCTGAGACGCTGCAGCTCACCGGGTGAGAGCGTCGGCGTGCTGCGCTCCGGTGCGAGATAGCCGAGCCCGAGATCGAGCAGTACGGCAAGACGCGCGGTGAGGTCTTCCGCGATGCGTTGCGCAACCACCGCCTTTTCGGGGTGATCCACCGACAGCTTTTTCAGATCGCGCGCGGTGCCATCCGCATATGGCCGCACGAGGTCGGCAAGGCGTTCCATCGGCAGGTGTGACATGTCGGCGATGTCGAGACCCGCGAACTTCACCGCGAGTGCATCCCGGTTCAGTCGTTTGCCGCCGCACAGCGGACAAGGACTGCTCACCATGTATTGCGCGACCCGCTTGCGGATCGATGCGCTCTGTGTGTTCGCGAACGTGTGCATCACGTAGCGCTTCGCGCTCGTGAACGTGCCGTTGTAATCCGGCGGCTCGCGCCGACGCTTCGCCTGCTTCACCTCCGCGAGCGTGTAACCCGCCCACACAGGCACCTGCGGCTGCTCGTCCGTGAACAGCAGCCAGTTGCGGTCCTTCTTCGGGATGTCGTGCCATGGGATGTCGATGTCGTAGCCCATGGTGGTGACAATGTCGCGCTGGTTCTGGCCCTGCCACGCTGTCGGCCACGCGGCGATCGCACGCTCGCGGATCGTGAG
Organism: Longimicrobiales bacterium; assembly: GCA_036377735.1. Taxonomy (GTDB): domain Bacteria; phylum Gemmatimonadota; class Gemmatimonadetes; order Longimicrobiales; family RSA9; genus DASUXU01. The sequence continues at coordinate 12,273 of DASUXU010000112.1, read as the reverse complement.
CGACGGGTCGGGCACCATCGATTTCTCCGTCGCATCATAGATCCGGCCGACGCCGTGGCACTTCGGGCAGGCGCCCTCGGGCGTGTTCGTCGAAAACGCCTCGGCCTCGAGCCGCGGCTTCCCCGGCGGGTAGGTGCCCGCCCGCGAATACAGCATGCGCAGCAGGTTCGACAGCGTGGTGACACTGCCGACCGAAGATCTGGTGGTGGGCGAGCCACGCTGCTGCTGGAGCGCGACCGCGGGCGGGAGGCCGTCGATCTCGCTCACGTCCGGCACACCCATCTGGTCGAAGAGACGCCGGGCGTATGGCGCCACAGACTCCAGGTAGCGGCGCTGCGCCTCGGCATACAGCGTCCCGAACGCAAGCGAAGACTTCCCGGATCCCGACACCCCCGTAAACACGACGAGCGCGTCCCGCGGGATGTCCACGTCCACATCCTTCAGGTTGTTCTGGCGCGCGCCACGCACCCGCACGAATCCCGTTTTCTCCACGCCCCGCCTCCGCTCAACACGATCGACAGACGGCCCCGGGTCTTGCGATAAGTGAGCCACAGCCTATCGTCAGCCTCTCGACAGGTCACCTTCCGAGGCATCTCATGAGCCGCTGCACACACCTCCAGGACATAAGGCCGGTCGGGCCGCGGACGCCGGACGGCTGCGAGGAATGCCTCGCCCAGGGCACACAGTGGGTGCACCTGCGCCTGTGCCTTACGTGCGGCCACGTCGGCTGCTGCGATTCCTCGCCGGGACGACACGCAACGAAGCACTTCCGCGCCACCAGCCACCCCATCGTCAAGTCGATGGAGCCCGGCGAAGACTGGCGCTGGTGCTACATCGACGAAGTCGAAGTATGACGGCGACCGACAGCGAGATTGCATTTCCCCGACTTGACGCACGCGCCGTCAAGGAGCTCGAGCGCATCGGCAGAGTGCGCGATACGACCGCAGGTGAAACGCTGTTCGCCGAAGGCGATCGCGATATCTGCTTCTTCGTGGTGCTGGAAGGCTCGATCGAGATCGTGGAGCACTCGAGCGGCGAGCCGATCATCGTTCGCCTGCACGAGCCAGGCGAGTTCACCGGTGACGTGGACACACTGAGCGGCCGCGCGGTCATCGTGTCGGGCAGAGTGCGCGATCCGGGCAGAGTCGTGGCGCTTTCGGCGGCGGAATTGCGCCAGGCGGTGAACGGAATGCCGCAACTCAGCGAGATTCTGCTGCGGGCGTTTCTGATGCGACGGGCAATGCTCGTCGAACACGGCATCCAGGGCATCAAGATCATCGGGTCGCGCTACTCGGCGGACGCGCACCACCTCCGCGACTTCGCGAACCGGAATGCGATCCCGTTCACGTGGTGGGACGTGGAGTCCGATCCGCAGGCGGAGTCCATGCTCTGCCAGTTCCGCATTCCGACAGAGGAAACGCCGGTCGTCCTGATGCGCGACGGGTCCCTCATGCGCAACCCGACCGTCAGTGCGCTCGGCCGTGCGCTCGGCCTCGACGTCAACGTGCAGGCGGACCACCTCTACGACCTGGTCGTCGTAGGTGCGGGGCCCGCCGGACTCGCAGCATCCGTATACGCGGCGTCCGAGGGACTGAAGGTGATAACGCTCGACGCAGTTGCCGCCGGCGGGCAGGCCGGTACGAGCTCAAGCATCGAAAACTACCTGGGCTTTCCCGCCGGTATCTCGGGTCGCGAGCTGACGGCGAACGCACTGCTGCAGGCTCAGAAGTTCGGGGCGCAGGTGAGTGTACCGGCAAACGTCTCCACACTCAGTATCGAGAACGGTGTCAGGATCGTGCGACTGGAGGATGGCACAGCGATACGCACGCGCTGTGTGCTCGTAGCAAGCGGTGTGGAATACCGCCGCCTCGACGTCGAAGGTCTCGAGCAGTACGAGGGCGTCGGCGTCTATTACGCCGCGACGGAGATGGAAGCCAGGCTGTGCCACAATGCTGAGGTTGTCGTGGTAGGCGGCGGCAATTCCGCGGGTCAGGCGGTCATGTACCTCGCGCGTCACGCGCGGACGGTCCACATCGTCATTCGCGGCGACGACCTCGGGAAGAGCATGTCGCGCTATCTCGTGGACCGCGTGCAGAGTCTGCCCAACGTCAAGATCCATTACGGCTGCTCGATCGACGCGATGGCCGGTGACTGTCAGCTCGAAAAAGTCCAACTGAAGTACGCTGACGGGGGCGGCCGGGAGATCAGCACACCCGCTGTGTTCATGTTCATCGGTGCCGAGGCACACACCGCGTGGCTGAAGAACTGCGCGCTGCTGGACAAGAAGGGATTCGTGCTCACGGGCGACGATGTCGTGACCGCGCAGCGCACTGCGAATCCGCAGTACAACCCGGCGCGCACGCCGTTCTTCCTCGAGACCAGCATGCCCGGCGTTTTTGCCGCGGGTGACGTGCGTAGTGGTTCAGTGAAGCGCGTGGCGTCCGCTGTCGGTGAGGGCGCCATGGCAGTGAGCTTCGTACACGCGCACCTTGCCGCAGGCACGACCGTACAGAGCTAGAAGCCGTGCGCCGGTGCAGATCTAGTCGGTCGCCCGCCGCTCCGGACGGTGCCACAGGATGGCGAGACCGATGCAGCCCGCCGCAATCGATGCGGTGAAGATCGCGACCTTCGCGGCCGCGAAATCAGCAGGATCGCGGAACGCCTGTCCCGCAATGAACAGCGACATCGTGAACCCGATCCCCGCCACGGCTCCCGCACCCGCCAGCTGACGCCAGGAGTATGCGTCCGGCTTGATCGCGATCCCGGCGCGCGCCGCGAGCCAGGCGCCCGCGAAGATTCCGACGGGTTTGCCCACCACCAGGCCGAGGATGATCGCAACCATCAGACGCGCATGTGATGCGACGGCTTCACCGGTCCACTCCACGCCCGCGTTGGCCAGCGCGAACAGCGGCAGCACAACGTAGCTCGACCAGGGCGTCACAGTGCGCAGCAGCTTGCTCGCAGGCGACTCGATGCGGTCATGGATCGCGTCCAGCGCGCGCAGCGCCGGCTCGGATGGTCCGTGCTTCATCACGGCGTCGCCCGCACGCATCTCCTCCACAAGGACCGCCTGCGCCTGTGCGGTGAGTGCGCGCAGATTCGGCGGCGGCCGCGTAGGCGTGACGAGGGCGAGGATGACACCGGCGAGCGTCGCATGAAGTCCGGCCAGGTGCAGCATCACCCATAACGCTATGCCCAGGACTGCGTACGGCAGCGTGCGATACACGTTCGTCCGGTTCAGCAGAACCAGCAGCAGCGTGATCGCGGCGGCGCCGACCAGGTGGATCACGCTCAGTGATCCGGAATAGAACAGCGCAACGACGACAATTGCCGCCAGGTCGTCCACGATGACGGCTGCGGTGAGGAAAACACGCAGGTCCACGGGTACGCGGTCACCTAGGAGTGCGATCAGCGCAATTGCGAACGCGGTATCCGTGGCGATCGTCATGCCCCAGCCATGGCCGTACGCCGTGCCGCCGATAACCAGCGTGTAGAGCAGCGCGGGCAGGATCATGCCGCCGAGCGATGCAGCAACGGGCAGCGCCGCCGCGCGCCGTGACGCCAGGCGGCCAACCGTCACCTCATGCTTGATCTCGAGACCAACCACCAGGAAGAAAATGCTCAGCAGGCCGCTGTTGATCCACTCGAGCAGCGGCAGCGAGAACTCACGATCGCCGGCCGCGAATCCCACAGGCATGTGCCACCAGGACTCGAACGCGGGGCCGAACATGGTGTTGCTCAGCACCACGGCGAGGATGGACGTCACCGCGAGCATCAGGCCGGTGGAGGGCGCCCAGCTCGCGAACGACAGCGTCGCCGTCTGCATGCGGTGGCTCAGCGAGTTCTGCAGCGCCTCGGCCAGAGATGCCTCATCCCACGCGCCTTCATAGCGACGGCCGTTGATGAAGAACGTCGGCGTGCCGCGGGCACCGCTCGCGCGGGCGCTGTGCGCGTCGGCTTCAACGCGTCGCAGGGCATTCTCCCAGGCGACGGCATTGTCGCCGACCTCCGGCAGATCGAGCTGGCGGGCGATGGCGTCCATTTCACCCGGTGGGAACGCAGGGCCGCGCCGCATCAGCTCGTCGTGCGCAGGCCAGAACATATCCGTCGTGGCACCGGCATACTCCGCGAGCGCGGCGGATCGAAGACCGTCATCACCGGGGAGCGGGAACTGACGGAAGACGTAGCGCAGCCGGTCACCGAAGCGGTCGCGCAGATTGCTGACCACCTCATGCGCGGCATGGCAGTGGGGGCAGATGTAGCTGCCATATTCCACCAGCGTCAGCGCCGCAGTGGGATTGCCCAGTACGTGGTCGTGCCTGAGATCGACCGGCCGGTCCAGCCGCTGCAATGGCGCGCCGTTCATGACACCATTGCCGCCGCACGAGTTGCGCGGTCGAGCACGCGTGCGCCGCCCATCTTCTCCATGCACGCCGCAAAGCCCGGCAGCGGACCGCGCCAGCGGATCTCGTCGACGTCCGCGAACAGCGGCTCGTCCGTTCGCAGGGTCGCAAGCGTGCGGAACAGCAGGGCGAGCTCCAGGTTCGCGCGCAGCTTCACTGCCGCGGGAGAAGCGTCGCTAGCGGGAATGCGGTCGATCGTGCCGTGGCGATTCAGCAGCGCCTGCGCCGTTCGCGGACCAAAGCCGGGTATGCCGGGGAACCCGTCGGCGCTGTCGCCGACCAGGGCGAGATAGTCCGGGATGGACCCGGGGTCGACACCGAACTTTGCGCGCACGCCGTCCGCGTCACGGATCGCGCCGCTCTTGCGGTCAACCTGCACCACGCGGTCACCGCGCACACACTGCGCGAGATCCTTGTCGGACGTCCAGATGCAGACCTTCTGCACGCGCGGGTCCGCCTCCGCGAGCGCCGCGGCCGATGCCAGCGCGTCGTCGGCTTCCAGCTCCACCATCGCCCATGTCGCGACGCCCATCAGCTGGAGTGCTTCTTCCAGCGGATGGAACTGCCGCCAGAGCGCGGGCTCGATGCCTTCGCCTGTCTTGTAACCCGGCCAGAGTCGGTTGCGGAAGGACTCGATGACGTGGTCCGTGGCGACACCGATGTGCGTGGCGCCGCCTTCGATCATCTGCAGAACCGTATTCAGGACGCCGAGCACCGCCGCGTACGGCAGATCCTCGCCCTTGTTGCCGCGGCGCGCGCCGAAGAAGTGGCGGAACAGCTCGTACGTCCCGTCGACGACGTGAACGATCACGACGGCCACACGCCGGATGCGCCGCGTCGATGGCAGGTGACGAGGTGCGTATCGATCATGCCGATCGCTTCCATCAGGGCGTACATGGTCGTAGGGCCGACAAATGTGAAGCCGCGCTCGCGCAATGCCTTCGATAGTGCAACCGATTCGGGCGACTTCGTTGGTATATCGGCATGCGAACGCGGTGACGGAGTAACTGGCGGCTTGAAGGACCAGAGGAAGGATTCCAGGCCGCCATCCACGCGCAGTGCGATCGTCGCGCGCGCATTCGCAATGGCAGCCTCGATCTTCCGGCGATGTCGGACGATACCGGCGTCGCCAAGCAGACGCATGATGTCGGACTCGCCGAACGCGGCAACGCGGTCAGGATCGAAGTCGTGGAATGCAGCGCGGAAAGCAGGTCGCTTGCGGAGGATTGTGATCCATGAGAGGCCGGACTGAAACGCCTCGAGGCTGATCCGCTCGTACAGAGCCGCCTCGCCGCGCACAGGCATACCCCACTCGGTATCGTGGTATTCGCGGCTCAGCGGGTCCGACATCGCCCAGCGGCAGCGCGTGACACCGTCGGCATCAGTGATCCCGCCGGGCGGAATCTTCAGAGCTTCAGCGATTGGAGGGCTCCTTCCCGCTCCAGAAGTCTCCGCTTGCGATCTACGCCCCAGCGGTAGCCGGATACGCCGCCATCACGGCGTACCGCGCGGTGACACGGGACGATCACTGCGAGCGCATTGGCGCCGCAAGCCTGCGCGACCGCGCGCACCGAAGACGGACGGCCGATACGTTCCGCCAGCTCCGTGTATGTTGTGGTCGTTCCTGCCGGAACGGAGAGCAGCGCCTCCCACACCAGCCGCTGAAACGGCGTGCCCTGCAGGTCCAGCGGGATGTTCGGCTGCAAAACGGCGTCTGAGGAATCGACAGCCTCAAGCACAGCATCGGACAGTGGCCGCAGTGCGTCATCCGCGCGGGTGAGCGCCACAGACGGGAAACGCGTCTGCAGATCAGCAACCAGCGCACGATCATCATCACCGAAAAGCACGGCAGACAGACCGCGCCCGGTACGGGCGAGCAGCAGTCGCCCCAATGACGAGTCCACGATCGCGTATTCCATCGATGTCCGCTGAATGATTGTGTCCGTGCTCATCTGAACGCCTCCGGCAGTGGTTAGCGAATGCCGGAAGCTAAAACTGCCGCCGTCCTTGCCGCTCGCCGGTTTCGGACGTGAAAAATGGCGGGTTCAGGCCGGATTCGAAACGGCGGGCGTCGGTTTCGCGGCGGGGAGAGTCAGGTAGAAGGTGGAGCCGCTGCCCTCGACGCTGGTCGCCTCGAGCCGGCCCTTCATGCCCTCCGCCAGGTCGCGGCTGATGGCCAGGCCCAGACCGGTCCCCTCGCCGCGGCGGGAACGGCTGATCTCCACCTGCACGAACGGATCAAAAATCGTCTCCAGCATTGCCGCCGGAATGCCGATGCCGGTGTCCGTGACCGCGACCACGACTTCGTCATCGCCACCGCCGCGCGCCGCCGCGGTTACGGAAATCCTTCCGCCTGCCGGCGTGAACTTTATCGCATTGCTCAGCAGGTTGAGCAGGATCTGCTGTGCCTTCTCCACATCCGCTCGAGTCGCGAGGTCCGCAGGGAGATCCTGCTCCAGTGAGATGCCCTTCTGCTGGAGCTGTGGCTCCACCAGCGGCAAGACCGGCGAGACAAGGGCGGTCACCGCAATATCGGCCAGATTATAATCCACGTGACCCGACTCGATGCGCGCCAGGTTCAGGATCTCGTTGACCAGCCGCAGCAGATGGCGCTGGCTCTGCTGAATTCGCGACAGCGACTCACGCTGCGCATCCGTCACCGGCCCGTGAACGCCCATTTCCAGCAGCTGGGCGTAGCCCGAGATCGCGTTCAGCGGCGTACGCAGCTCGTGGCTCATCATCGCGAGGAAGTTGCTCTTCGCGAGATTCGCTTCCTCCGCCTCGCGGCGCATCCCCTCGAGCTCGATGCCGTGCTGCTCCAGCTGGCGGTTCAGCGCCTGGAGGTCCTCACTCTGCAGCTCCAGCTCCAGCGCCTGCTGCTCGAGCTGGTCGTTCGCTTCCTCGAGCTCGGCGCGACGCCGCTCGGACTCCTCACTCGCCAGCTCTGCCTGCCGCCTCGCCGCCAGTAGCTCCTGCTCGTACTTCTGACGCTCGCGCACACGCATCACCGCGCAGTCGTTCGCCATCACGCCAGCACGCTCGCGGCGGATCGCGTTCACCAGCACGCCGACATCATTGCCATCGGCGTCGCGCAGCGTCAGAAACACTTCCTCCGCGTGACCGTGCATACGGATCAGCGGGAAGAAGTGCGTCTGATAGAAGATGCGTGTGGGAACGGTCAGGATGTGCTCGACCGCTGTGCCGGTAAGCACGTCGGACGGATAACCCAGCAGCTTCAGCAGGGTACGGTTTACGAGCGTAATGATGCCGCTGTCATTGAAGGACAGGAATCCGCACGGCGCATCGTACAGCAGCTCGTCCACGCTCAGCGGCCTGCCTCTGTCGAGACCGTCGCAACGGACGCGAGATACTCGCGCATCAGCTCAATCGTCTCGTCGGGGTGACTCATGTGAGGACAGTGCCCCGTCGCATTCATCTTCCGGTATGAGCTGCCGGGCATGTTGCGGTGCGTGTACTCGCCCACGCTCTCCGGTGCCACGATGTCCTCCGAGCACTGCAGAATCAGCGACGGCACGCGGACGTGCTTCAGGTCGTCGCGGTTGTCGCCGAAGAACGTGACCTCGGCGAAACGGCGGGCCAGCTTCGGGTCAGTCGAGCAGAAGCTCTCAGTCAGCTCGGTACCCAGCTCGGGGCGATCGTCGTTCTTCATGATCGCAGGCGCGAGGAAGTTCGCCCAGCCGATGAAATTGCTGTCCATCATGTCCAGCAGGCCCTCGATGTCTTTGCGCTCGAAGCCGCCCACGTAGCCCTCGTCGTTCACGTACCGCGGCGATGGGCCGATCAGGATAAGGTGCGAGAAAAGATCGGGCTCGCGGTTTGCCGCCAGCACCCCCGCCATGCTGCTCACGGAATGACACACCAGGATTACATCCCGAAGGTCGAGGGTGTGGCAGACGTCCAGAATGTCCTGCGCGTAGCCGTCCAGTCTGCTGTAGCGACTCACATCATAGGCGCCGAGATCCGACTTGCCCGCACCCACGTAATCGAACAGGACGATGCGGTATTCGTCCTCGAACGCCGGCGTCACGAATCGCCACATGTTCTGGTCACACCCAAAGCCGTGCGCAAACACCATCGGCTGTGTACCCGTGCCCGACACCCGGACATTGTTCCGGGACCTGATATCCGTCATCGACATTTTCCTCCCTGACTCAATCATGACTGGTGTGATCGAGCATGGACCTGCACGGCGTGTGCCCCCGCGCGTACACTCTGTTCCGCCAACCCTGAACGCTCCGTCGAACGGCCTGGCCCGATCCCCTTGACGGGCGACCCACCCGCCCCGAGCTTCCCATTAACCTTTGAGGGGAGAGACCATGGCGGCCCGGACACGCGCGGAAGCGATGAACCTGCTGCAGGGGACGCTGGACCTGCTGGTGTTGAAGGCATTGAAGGCCGGCCCCGGGCACGGCTATGCAGTCGCCCGCTGGGTTCGGGAAACGACGGAGGGCACGCTCGAGGTGGAGGAGGGCGCGCTGTACACATCGCTGCATCGGCTGGAGCGGCGTGGGCTACTGGAATCGGAGTGGGGTTTCTCGGAGAACAACCGCCGGGCGAAGTACTACGCCCTGACGGCGCGGGGGGAGCGCGAGCTGGCGGCGGAAGCGACGGCGTGGACGCGCTATGCGGAAGCAGTGTTCAAGGTCCTTCGATCTTCGGAGGTGTTGTCATGAGCGGGAAACTGCCGGGTGATGCCCGCCGTTTCATGCGTCTGGAGAGCGTGGACCGGGACGTGGACGAGGAGCTTGGTTTCCACTTCGAAAGGACGGTAGAGGAGCTGATGTCCGAAGGCCACAGCCGGAGTGAAGCAGAAGCGGAAGCGCGCCGGCGGTTCGGCGATGTGCGCAGATACAGGCGCGATCTGCGCACGATCGACCGCAGTACCGAACGGCGGCGCCACTGGCGCGATGGCATGAATGCAACGGGCCGGATGGCGACGGAGGCCGCGCGCTCGATTGTGCGGTCGCCCGCGCTGACGCTCGGGATCGTCGTGGCGTTTGCACTGGGGATCGGCGCGAATGCGACGATGTTCGGGATAATCGACCGTTTGCTGCTCCGTCCGCCGTCGCACATCACGGATCCGGGCGAAGTACAGCACCTCTATGCGGAGAGCTTCTGGTCGAATGTCGGCAAGCGCGTAGCCGAAGGCTCGATTTCGTATCAGGACTTCGAGGACATGAAGGCCGCGAAGTCGTTCGACGGCGTGTTTGCCGTGTCGACCCGGGAATTGACGATCGGCAGGGGCGAGAACGCGGTGAAGGTCGAGGCGACACTCGTTTCCGACAACTTCTTCCGGACCCTCGGCACGCGCGCCGCGGCGGGACGCTTCTTCGAGCCGGGCACAGACGCGGTCGGGGGACCGCAGGAGGCGGTTCTGTCCTGGGGCACGTGGCGCACGTTGTACGGCGGCGAGCGAGATGTCGTTGGAAAGACCGTCGATTTCGGCTATGGCCCGTATACGATCGTCGGCGTTGCTCCCCGCGGCTTTACAGGAGTGCAGCTCTCGAACGTGGACCTTTTTCTGCCGATACAGGTCACTGCCGCGCAGATCATGGGGATGGAGTGGAGGAGCGAAGAAGAAGGTCGCAACTGGCAGTGGCTGGATGCCTACGGCCGCCTGGCTGATGGTGTGACGGCGGAACGCGCAGCGGCGGAAGCAAGCGTGCTGCATCGCGCCGCGCGCCTGGATGATGCCGAGCGTGGTGACTGGGGCGCCGATCCGGGCATCATCCTCGGCTCGCTTATCGAGGCGGAGGGTCCGAACGCGGGAAGTGAGGCCGTCGTCACGAAACTCCTCGCCGGCGTGTCACTCCTGGTCCTGCTGATCGCGTGCGTGAACGTCGCAAACCTGCTGTTCGCACGGACACTGCGTCAGCGGCGGGAGATCGCCGTCCGCCTTGCGCTCGGAATTTCGCGCTACCGTCTCGTAGGCCAGCTCGTACTCGAGGGTGTATTCCTCGCACTGCTCGGAGGCGCGGCCGCCCTCGCGATCGCGCACTGGGGCGGGGGTATCGTCCGGGAGACGCTGCTGCCGGACGTGGTATGGGACGATGGAATGGGTGACCGTCGCGTCCTCATCGCCGTCGCCGTCATTGCCATCCTCGCCGGGGCGATCGCCGCAATAGTCCCCGCAATGCAGGTCGCGCGGCGGGATGTGGCGGACACGATCCGCGAGGCCACGGCCGGCGGCCTCACACGCACCACGTCCCGCGTGCGAACCAGTCTCGCGCTCGCCCAGACCGTGCTGTCCGTCGTGCTGCTCATCGGCGCGGGCCTCTTCGTGCGCAGCCTGGACAACGTCCGGCATCTCGATCTCGGCTTCGATCCCTCCGGCCTTGCCTGGATATCACCACGAATCAGCAATGCGACGGCCGTATCCCCCGAAGACCGGACGCGCATCTTCAACGAAGGGATGGAGCGTCTGCGACGGGTGCCGGGTGTGCAGTCCGCGTCCGCCGCGGCGACCATGCCGTTCCGCTCGCGACGCACACGGCGGCTCCGCGCGGAGGGTGTGGATTCGATCAAGCGACCGCCGAGCGGCGGGCCGTATGTGCACGAAGTGGCGCCGGACTACTTCGAGACGATGGGCATCGCCATCCTCGCGGGCCGCGGCATCACCGCGCAGGATGTGAACGGCGCACCGCGCGTCGCGGTGATCGGAAAGACCATGGCCGAATACCTGTGGCCCAGGACCAACCCGATCGGCAAGTGCCTGTACGTCAGCGGTGGCGAAGGATTGTCGCAACCTGCCTGCAGCACGATCGTGGGCGTGGCGGAGGATGCAAGCAACATCGAGCTGCGCGACGACGTCATCCTGCAGTACTACCTGTCGCTGTCCCAGATGGACCGCAACGGGCGGCTCGACTACTGGTTCGTGCGGATGAACGGCGAAGAGGCGGGAACGCTGCAGTCGGTGCGACGGGAGGTGCTGGCGCTGGACGACCGCATCCGGTACGCAGATGCGGAAACGTTCGAGGCGCTGCTGCAGCCGAAGCGGCAGGCCTGGGAACTGGGTGCGACGATGTTCGGAATGTTCGGCCTGCTCGCACTGGTCGTCGCAGCGATCGGGCTCTATTCGGTGCTCGCGTTCGATGTCGCACAGCGCATGAGGGAGCTCGGTCTGCGCACTGCCCTCGGTGCGAGTACGGGCAGGCTGTTGCGGATGGTCTTGTCGCGCGCGATCGGCGTGACGATAACCGGACTGGTCCTCGGATGCGCCGTCGCATTCGCACTGGCGCCGCGCTTCGAGCCACTGCTGTTCGACACCTCGCCGCATGATCCCGCCACGTTCGGGATCGTCACACTCACTCTGCTCGCTGTGGCGTTTGCCGCCGCGGCGATACCGGGGTGGCGCGCCACGCGCGTCGATCCCAATGTGACCCTGCGCGCTGACTAACGTTCAGGCGTCTCCCATAACATTCGGATCGGCAGCGCGAACAACTTCTCATCGAATGCGACGGCGGACTCGCCCTCATACAGAACCACGCCGCAGCCGAACCGGTCGGCTGCGGCACTGCGCAGCTTCCGCAGACCGCGGAAATCCTGCTTCCTGACCGTGCCGCCCAGTCGCACGGATACGCCTGCGATCCGGCCGTCCGACCGCGTCATCACCACGTCCACGGTGGCACCGTCGCGGTCGCGCAGATGACTGAACGTGCAGGCATCGGGGAGGCCGCGCGCCTGGCGGCGCAGCTCCTGGAATACGAACGTCGAGAGCAGACGCGCGCGCAGCCCGCGATCGGATGACAGGTCTTCTGCGGCCACGTTCAGCAGCGCCGCAGCAATACCGGTATCGTTCATGTGGATGCGCGGGGTGACTACCAGCCGCATCGAGGACGGCGCCCGCCAG
>DASUXU010000111.1:0-16584 GCA_036377735.1 Longimicrobiales bacterium | reverse complement strand
AGGCGCTTTGACAGAAGCATCGGGACGTCGGACAGAACCTCGACGCCACCGGCGACGATTACGTCGGCATTTCCGAGCGCGATGCTGTCCGCTGCGGACGTGATCGCCTGATTGGACGAGGCGCACGCACGGCTTACGCTGTATGCGGGGACACGCAGCGGAAGGCCGGCGGCAATGCCAACCTCGCGGGCCACGTTGGGTGCAAGTACGCTCGGCACGACGATGCCGTAGACGATCTCGTCGACGACCTCCGGATCGATGCCGGACCGGCTGATCAGGTCGCGGACCGCGACCGTGCCGAGCTCGACGGCGGACATGTCGCGGAACGTGGTACCGGCCTTCGCGAACGGCGTCCGGCAGCCCGCGATCACGGCAACTCGACGCATTGCTCCTCCTGGGATGTGTCGACGCTCAATGTGCCTGCCCCTCCATTGCGCGTCAACGAGACTTGCGGCACCCCGTCGTTCCGGGGCATGATGCGCGCCCAGGAGGTGGAATGGAGATTCGGCCCGCACAGAAGAAGGATATCCGGCCGCTCGCGGAACTCTGGGCTCACGCCTTCCCCGGCGAGCGCACCGTCGAGCAGCGCATCCGCCAGCTCGAGGCCGGCGGCGTATACGGCGGCATCGAAACGGCGTGGATTTCAGGCGACGGCGGTCACGCGCAGGGCGCCTTCCGTGCCTACCGTCTGCAGCAGTACCTCCACGGTGGCATCGTCCCCATGATGGGCCTGGCCGCGGTTGCGGTGGCCGCATCGGCCAGGCGGCGTGGTCTCGGCGCCGAGCTCTGCCGTACGGCGCTGCGCCATGCACGCGAGCGCGGCGACGTGCTCAGTGTGCTCTATCCCTTCCGGCCGTCGTTCTACGAAGCGCTCGGCTGGGGCCTGGCCGGCACCATGCTGTCATTCCGGTTTCTGCCTGAATCCCTGCCTGTGACGCATGCAGCGCCGGACGTGATCGAGCTGCGTGACCCTGTGACCGTCATCGCGCCGTGCTACGACCGTGTCGCTCCCCGCCTGAACGGCATGATCGACCGCACGAGCCGCATCTGGCGGCAGCATCTCGACTGGCCGGATGTGCACGTGTACGGAACGATGCGTGGCGGCGAATGCGTCGCATACGCAATCGTGCACCATGGTGCGCAGCCTCGTGCCGAAGACAGACAGCTCACGATACGCGAGCTCATCGCCATCGACGATGATGCATATGCCCGCATGCTTAGCTGGGTCGCACTTCAGCGTGAGGCCTGGCGGATCGTGCAGTACGAAACGAGACCGTCCGAGCGGCTGGATCTGCGGCTTGTCGAGCCGCGCACAGCCGGCGAGCCGCCCGTCCGCGCCCTGTGGGCGGAAGTTGCGCGCGCGGCGCGCGGACCGATGGTACGCGTCGTCAATGTGAAGCTCGCGCTCGAATCGCGGCAGCAGTGGGGTACGCACGCAGTCGGCTGCCGGTTCACCCTCCGCATTGCCGATCGCGAGCTCCCGCAGAATGGCGGACCGTTCAATGTCATGGTGAGTGATGGCAGGGCAAGAGTGACCGACGGAGACCCGTTTGACACCTGCATCGATGTGGGAGCGCCCGCATTTGCTCAGATCTTCGCAGGTGAGATGAGCGTCAGCGAAGCAGTGCGCCTCGGGAAGGCGCGTGTAACGGGGGACGTGAGTGTGCTCGACGCGCTGTTCGAGCCGCGGTCGGAGTTCGTGCTGCTGGACGAGTTCTGACCGGCTGCTATTCCTTGAGCGCTTCCTCGAGCGCGTTCCAGCCCAGCAGCGCGCACTTCACACGCACAGGGAATTTTGCAACACCGGCAAGAGCCCTGAGGTCGCCGAGATCCTTGTCTTTGGCGACGGCGGCATCGCCATGCATGAGTGCCGTGAACTTCGACGTCAGCTTGCGCGCGTCCTCGACGGACTTCCCCTTGAGCAGCTGCGTCATCATCGAGATCGACGCCTGCGAGATGGAACAGCCCTCCCCGACGAACTTCACATCTTCGACCGTATCGCCGTTGAGCTTCAGACGAAGCCACACCTCATCACCGCAGGTCGGGTTGTTGAGGTGCGACTCGTGGTCCGCGTCCTCGAGCACGCCCTTGTTGCGCGGCTTCTTGTAGTGGTCGAGGATCAGCTCCTGGTACAGCGAGTTGAGCGGCGGTGTATCGCGGTCGGTGCTCATTGATCCTCCAGCATGGTTCTCATGTGATCGAAGAAGTTCTTCCGCAGCTCGGTTGACTCCTCGGGCGTCAGCACGGCGTCCGCCGTCTTCCACAAGACCAGGTCCTCCGGCAGGTCCTCGAGATAGCGCGACGGGAGCACTGTCTCCGTCTGCCCGCCCTTCCGGCGGGTCCGGCAGAACGACACGGTCAGTCGCTGTCTCGCCCGTGTTATACCCACGTACAGCAGCCGCCGCTCCTCGGCGATGGGGTCGCCGCCGAAGCCGTCGGCATCGTCCACGATCGACCGTGCGTGTGGAAGAATGCCCTCCTCGAGGCCGACGAGGAAGACGTCGCTGAACTCCAGGCCCTTGGCGGAGTGGAGCGTCATGAGCGATACCGCGGCTGGCTTTTCCGTGGCTTCCTCTTCCTCCATCTCGAGCTCGGCCAGGGCGAGGCTCGCGAGGGCGCCGGCGAGGGTCGGGGACTCCCAGTCCTCGTCGCCAGGCGCCGTCTCGGAGCCGGTCAGGGCGCCCAGCGGCGCGTCGGACCATGCACGGCGCTCGTAGCGCGCAATCGTGCCGGCCAGGTCTTTCACATTTTCGACGCGTGCGACGGCGGACTTGTCATTCCGCGGATCGCTGTGGATGGCGTCGAAGATGCCGATCTCGCGGAACCACTGCTCCGCCCAGGCCGCGATCGCGGGCTGCCCCGTCTGCGGCGGCGGCGACGCCGCGGTGTGCTCTGCGGCGGCTAGCGCAGTGCGTGCTGCATCGAGCTGCGACAGAAACCCGGCGATCGCCGCGGCCTGCGCGGCGCCCACGCCGGCGGACGCCGCGTCGGCCAGTGCGTGGCTGAACGGGATGCGCTGCGCGCGGCCGTAGTCAGCGACCTTCAGGACTGTTGTACGACCGATACCGCGCTGCGGGAAGTTGATGATCCGGCGGATGGCGATCTCGTCGTCCGGATACACGGCCGCGCGCAGGTACGCAACGCAGTCCGCGACCTCTTTCCGTTCGAAGAAGGATGACCCGCCCATGACGCGGTAGGGAATGCCCGCAGTGCGCATTGCCTCCTCGAGCACGCGCGCCTGCGGGTTCGTGCGGTACAGCACCGCGAACTCCTCCCACGGCACCTTCCGCGCGTAGCGCCGGACGGAGATCTCTTTTGCGACGGCTTCCGCTTCCGCGATCTCGTGCTCATGCTCGTACGCCTCGATCTGCGCGCCGATGCCATTGCTCGTACGCAGCTTCTTTGCGTGGCGGTGCGCGTTGCCCGCGATGATCGCGTTGGCTGCGCCGAGGATCCGCTGCGTCGAGCGGTAGTTCTCCTCGAGTGTTATCACCTTTGCACCGGTGAAATGCTGCTCGAAGTCGAGGATATTGCCGACGTCCGCGCCGCGGAACGCATAGATCGACTGGTCGTCATCGCCGACGACACAGAGGTTCCGGCGGGGACCGGCGATCAGCCGGGCGAGGTGGAGCTGGACCGCGTTGGTGTCCTGGTACTCGTCGACCATGAGGTAGTGCCAGCGGCGCCACAGGTCGCGCGCGACGTCCTCGTGCTCCTGGAGCAGTGTGACGGGCAGCAGCAACAGGTCGTCGAAGTCCACAGCGCCGCACGCGCGCAGCACTTCGTCGTAGCGCGGATAGGCGTCCGCGGCGATGACGGCGTAGTCGTCATGCCGGTTGCCGGTGGCCGCCGCAGACGCGACTTCACGCACGGCGGCAGCCGGCGTCAGGCCGCGCCCCTTCCAGTCCGAGATCTGCTTCAGCACGCGCTTGAAGTCGAACACATCGTTGCCGACCGAGACTTCCGCGCAGGCCGTGCGAAGTGCGCCGAGCTGGTCGCCCGTGCCGTAGATCGCGAAGCGTTTCGGCAGCTTCGCACGCGCGTGGTGCTCGCGCAGGATGCGCGCGCCGAGTGCGTGGAACGTGCTCACAACCACGCGCTTCGCATCCTCGCCGGCAAACGACCGCACGCGCTCGCGCATCTCGTCCGCCGCCTTGTTCGTGAACGTCACGGCAATGATGCGGTGTGGTGGCACCTTTTTGTCGCGAATCAGATGCACGATCCGGTGCACGAGCGTGCGCGTCTTGCCGGAGCCCGCGCCCGCCAGGATCAGTACGGGACCCTCCGTGTGGAGGACCGCACTGCGCTGTTCGGGATTGAGACCGCCGAGGTGTGAAGCCTGCTCAGCCACTCAGACCGCGAAAACCCGCCGGGCCTCGTGCAGCGCATCGACCAGGCGGTCGATGTCGTCAGTCGTATTGTAGAGGTAGCAGGATGCGCGCGTGGTCGCGGGCACGCACAGGCGCTTCATAAGGAGCTGCGTGCAGTGGTGGCCGGCGCGCACGGCGATCCCGGCATCATCGAGTATGGTTGCGACGTCATGCGGGTGCACGCCGCCGAGCTCGAACGAGAACACGGCAATGCGGTCCTGGGGCGTCGACGGCCCGAACAGCCGCAGTCCCGGCACCGCCTTCAACGCCCCGAGACCATACTCGACCAGCGAACGCTCGTGCGCCGCGAGTGCGTCCCGGCCGATGCCGGTCAGGAAATCGGCAGCCGTCGCCATGCCGATTGCGCCGCTCACGTTCGGTGTGCCCGCCTCGAACTTGTTCGGGATCGGCGCATACGTGGAATGGTCCGGATACACGAACTCGATCATCTCGCCACCGCCGTGGTACGGCGGCATCGCCTCGAGGTGCTCGCGCTTTCCCCACAGGACGCCTTCGCCCATCGGGCCGCACATCTTGTGCGACGAGATCGCGTAGAAGTCGCACCCCAATGCCTGCACGTCCACCGGCAGATGCGGCGCGCCCTGCGCGCCGTCCACGACGACCAGTGCGCCCTGCGCGTGCGCCATGTCCGCGATCGCCCGCACGGGATTGATCGTGCCGAGCGAGTTCGAAACATGACCGAACGTGACCACGCGCGTGCGCGGGCCGATCGTCGCCTCCATCTGGTCGAGGCGGATGCGGCCCTCGTCGTCGATGTCGACATAGCGCAGTACCGCGCCCGTGCGCTGCGCGATGAGCTGCCACGGGACGATGTTTGAATGGTGCTCCAGCACCGTCAGCACGATCTCGTCGCCGGCCTTCAGGTTCGCACCGCCCCACGCACTCGCGACGAGGTTCAGGCCCTCCGTCGCGCCGCGCGTGAAGATGACTTCCGCGGCGTCCGGCGCGTTGATGAAGGACGCCATCGTCCGGCGGGCTTCCTCGAACCGGTCCGTGGACCGGCGTGAGAGGTCGTACAGGCCGCGGTGTACGTTCGCATTGTCGTTGCGGTAGTAATGCGAGATCGCATCGACTACGACATCGGGACGCTGTGCGGAGGCTGCGCTGTCGAGGTAGGTCAGCCGCCGGCCGTTGACCTGCTGTTCCAGGATCGGGAACTGGCGGCGGATCGCCTCACCGTCGAACCCGACGGCAGCGGAACGCGCTTTTGGTGCGGTGGCGGACACGGTACGACTCCTGGAATCAGAACGGCCGATCAGAGGGCGACGAAAATGTCGTCGCCTTCGATCGTGACTTCATACGTATGAACTGGCTTGATGGCCGGCAGGCGGATCGCCTTCCCGGTCGTCATGTCGAACCGCGCGCCGTGCCACGCACACTCGATCGTGGCACCGCCGTGGATCTGCCCCACCGAGAGCGGGAAATCACGGTGGGAGCAGTTGTCTCGAAACGCGTAGATCTTTCCGTCGGCATTGGCGAGGCAGATCTTGAAGTCATCCACCTCTACACTCAGCGTTGTATTCGGCGGTACGTCCGCGAGGGACGCCAGCCGTCTGAGACCCGTCATCCGGCAATCTTCTGCGCGATCGCGGCGCGCAGCTCGCGCACCACACCGGGCAACGGCAGACGGTCGAGCACGTCACCGAAGAAGCCGAACACCACGAGACGCTCCGCCTCGCGGCGTGCAATGCCGCGGCTCATGATGTAGAACAGCTCTTCCTTGTCGAGCTGGCCCACCGTCGCAGCATGCGAGCAGCGCACGTCATCCGCCTCGATCTCGAGGTTCGGCAGGGACGTGGCCTCCGCCGTGCGCGACAGCAGCAGATTGTTGTTCGTCTGGTACGCGTCCGTCCGCTGCGCCTTGGGGAACACCTTGATCAGGCCGCGGAATACCGAACGTCCCTTGCCGTCCAGCGCGCCCTTGTACAGCAGGTCGCTCACGGCGTGCGGGACCTCGTGGTTCTGACGCGTCGAGTGGTCGAAGTGCTGATCACCCTGCGCGAAGTACAGACCGAGCATGTCGCTGCGCGCGCCCGGCCCCTTGAGCGACGCGGCAAGGTCCACGCGCGAGACTGACGCGCCCAGGTTCACGACCAGCGTGTCCAGCTTCGAGTCGCGCTGCGCGAACGTGCGCTGCATCCCGAGGTGGTGGACATTGTGACCCCAGCGCTGCAGTGCGACGTACTGCACCTTCGCGCCCACGCCTGCGAACGCTTCGACCACGCCGCAGTTGAAGCATGCATTCTGGAAGTCCGGCGAGACGAACTCCTCGACCACACCGAAATTCGAGTTGTCTTCCGCGACGATCAGCGTGCGCGGGAAATACGCGAGCGCTGCGTCCTCATCGATGCAGCGGATGATCCGGATCGGCGCCTCGATCTCGACACCGGCCGGCACGTGCACGAATACACCGGCCGTCCACAGTGCTGCATTGGCCGCCGCGAACCGGTCGACCGATGCGGGCGCTGCCTGGTACAGGTGCTTCTGCACCAGGTCGCCGTGCTCGCGCGCGGCGT
The DNA here is from genome assembly GCA_036377735.1 of Longimicrobiales bacterium. GTDB lineage: Bacteria > Gemmatimonadota > Gemmatimonadetes > Longimicrobiales > RSA9 > DASUXU01. The sequence continues at coordinate 9,677 of DASUXU010000111.1, read as the reverse complement.
CCGCCAGGTCCATTACGACGACGCCCTGCTCGATCAGCTCCGTCGGCACTTCGATCGACACGATGCGGGCGCCGGACTGCACGACGCGCGCGCTGAACGCGATGTCCGCGGCGTAACCGATTGCGGCTGCGGCCGGAGCATCCGAGGTGTCCCGGGTGGCAAGCGAGACGCGGTCCCACTTGAGTTTCGATGGGTCCGTGTAGCGCCACTCCTCGAGCCGCGTGGTCGGCAGCGGCAGGTCCTGGTACTTGAGCAGACCTTCGCTGCGTGCGTCGCTGAGCCAGTCGGGCTCGCCCGAATAGCGCTCCGCAAGGACATCTGCTTCCAGCTGTGTCAGCATGCGCTCCGGCATGATGGCCGTGTTATCCAACGCTGCCCTCCATCTCCAGCTCGATCAGGCGGTTCAATTCGACGGCGTACTCGAGCGGGAGCTGCTTCGCGATCGGCTCGATGAAGCCACGCACGATCATCGCCGATGCCTCCTCTTCCGACAGGCCGCGGCTCATCAGGTAGAACAGCTGCTCCGCACCGATCTTCGAGACCGTGGCCTCGTGGCCGACCGTAGCCGACTGCTCCTCGATCTCGATGTACGGGAACGTGTCCGTGCGCGAGTCCTCGTTCAGCAGCAGTGCGTCGCACTCGACCTTGGACTTCGCGGACTCCGCGCCGTCGTAGATCTTGCACAGACCGCGATACGTCGCGCGGCCGGTGCCCTTCGAGATCGACTTCGACGTGATCTGCGACGTGGTGTTCGGGGCGGCGTGAATGACCTTGCCGCCGGTGTCCTGGTGCTGGCCGTCGCCCGCATACGCGATCGACAGGATCTCGCCATGCGCACCTTCGCCCATCAGGTAGCACGACGGATACTTCATGGTCAGCTTCGAGCCCAGGTTGCCGTCCAGCCACTCCATCGTCGCATGCTCATGAACCATCGCGCGCTGTGTCACGAGGTTGTACATGTTGTGCGACCAGTTCTGGATCGTGACATAGCGGAAGCGCGCGTTCGGCTTCACGATGATCTCGATCACGCCCGAGTGGAACGACTCGGTGCTGTAGACCGGCGCGGTGCAGCCCTCGATGTACTGCGCCTGCGCCCCTTCCTCGACGATGATCAGCGTGCGCTCGAACTGCCCCATCTTCTCGGCGTTCACCCGGAAGTACGCCTGCAGCGGGATGTCGACCTTTACACCCTTCGGGATGTAGACGAAGGAGCCGCCGGACCACACCGCAGAATTCAAAGCGGCGAACTTGTTGTCGGCGACCGGTACCACCGTGGCAAAATGCTCGCGGAAGATTTCCGGATGCAGCCGCAGACCGTCCTCGATCGATTCGAAGATGATGCCCTGGTCAGCCCACTCCTTCTTCAGCGAGTGGTAGACCATCTCGGACTCGTACTGCGCGCCGACACCGGCCAGCGCCTTACGCTCCGCCTCGGGGATGCCGAGCTTCTCGAACGTGTCCTTGATCTCCTGCGGCACGTCGTCCCAGGAGCGCTCCATCTTCTCCTGTGGCTTCAGGTAGTAGTAGATCTCGTCCAGCGTCGCATCGAGCGTCTCGAGATCGCCGCCCCACTTCGGCATCGGCTTCGAGTAGTAGACCTCGAGCGCCTTCAGGCGGAACTCCAGCATCCACTCGGGCTCGCCCTTGTGGCGCGAGATCTCGCGAACGATCTCCGCCGACAGACCCGGACGCGCCTTGAAGACGTGCTCCGACTCGGTTATGAAACCATACTTGTATTCTTCGAGGCCGATATCGGCCACCATCTCATTGCTCGGCATTTCGCCTCCTTATACCGCTGCGGTCTCGCCGCGGAACGCTTCGTAACCGCTCGTCTCCAGCTCCAGCGCGAGCTCCGGCCCGCCCGACCGCGCGATCCGGCCGTTCACCATCACGTGCACATGGTCCGGCTTGATGTAATCCAGGATCCGCTGGTAGTGCGTGATCAGCAGGAACGCGGTCTCCGGACGGTCGCGGTGCAGTGCGTTCACGCCCTCCGACACGACCTTCAGTGCGTCGATGTCCAGACCCGAGTCCGTCTCGTCCAGAACGGCCAGGGAAGGCTTGAGCATGGCAAGCTGCAGGATCTCGTTGCGCTTCTTCTCGCCGCCGCTGAAGCCGTCGTTCACCGACCGCTCTGCGAACGTGCGATCCATCTCCAGCAGCTCCATGCTCTCCAGCAGCTGCTCCTGGTAGTCGAAGATGTCGAGCTCTTCATCCGGATTCTGCGACTGCAGAGCCGTCCGCATGAAGTTCGCGATCGACACACCGGGGATCTCCACCGGGTACTGGAACGCGAGGAAGATCCCGGCGCGTGCGCGCTCGTCCACCTCGAGCTCCAGCAGGTTCTGGCCCTTGAACCAGACCGAGCCGTCTGTCACCTCGTAGGAGGGGTGTCCGCTCAGGACCTTCGACAGCGTGCTCTTGCCGGACCCGTTCGGGCCCATGATCGCATGCACCGCGCCCGCCGCAATCTCCAGGTTCACACCCTTCAGGATCTCGGTGCCGTCCTCGGCAATGACTGCGTGCAGGTTTTCGACTCTCAGGATTGGCTCGTTCATGACAGATCCGGTAGAGATACGCGCGTACGAGAGGGGTTGCCTCTCAAGAATGATTCTCGATATCAACAACCTACCCGGCACCTCCGGACGTGTCAAGCCGAATTGGGTGCCTGTAGTTGCTTTCGCGCACGGGCGTGGCGCACCTTGGACGGGAACCCTGAATCGCGGCGAGGAAAGCTGTATGGAAAAGGTAGTTCTGGTGCTGGGCGGAGGCGGCGTGAAGGGTCTGGCGCACGTGGGTGCGTGGCGGGCGGTGCAGGAGGCGGGGATCGAGGTAGCGGAGATCGTCGGGACGAGCATCGGCGGCCTGGTCGCGGCTGGTATCGCGGGGGGCGATACGTATGAGACGTTGCGGGACAAGGCCTTTGCTCTGAAGAAGGCGGATCTCGTTACGGTGAACCGGTGGGCGGTCCTGTTCAACGGGATCCGTCAGCAGAGCGTTTTCCGGGGCGACGTCTTCGCGGACTACGTCCGCAGCATCCTGCCGGTGGACTCGTTCGCTGAGCTGTCCTTACCGGTTTCAATGAATGCGACGGACCTCGGGACGGGTGAGATGGTGTGGCTCGGGGCGGGCGGAAACAGCAGCGTATCCGTGTCGGACGCCGTGATCGCGTCGTGCTCCCTGCCAGTGTTCTATCCGCCGGTCAAGGTGGGCGGCCGCTGGCTGGTGGACGGCGGGATCGGCGACAACCTGCCGATCGACTTTGCCGCATCGCGCGGCGCTGCCCGCATCATCGCGATCGACGTGGGTGCCGGTAACACGCGCGATCCGGAAGAGATCGTGAACCAGGGCATGGTCGCCATCCATCACCGCGCGACCGAGATGATGGGCTACCCGCGGAAGATGGCGCGGCTCGCGGCCTGGGACGGCCCGCCGCTCACCTACGTCCGTCCACGCATCGCCGAGTTCTCGACGTTCGAGTTCGGTCGCACGGACTTTTTCCTCGAGGAAGGCTACCGCGCGACCCTCGAGGCGCTGCGCTGACGTCTACTTCCCCACGTGCGTTGCGATGATGCGCACGATGTCATCCGCATTGCGGCGCACGGTCGACGATCCGAGCCCGGTGCCGTTCGTCATGATGCTGAACGTCACCTCGCGCCCGCTGTCCGTGACCAGGTAGCCGCTGAGGGTGGCGACGTTGCTGATCGTTCCCGTCTTGCCCCACAGCCGGCCGGTGTACTCGCGCAGCCGGTTGTCGAGTGTGCCGTTGACGTTCGGCGCGGCGAGCGCGGTGCGATAGAGCGCGCCCCACGGCTGTGTGCGCGCGTGGTCGAGTGTTCGCGTGATGGCGCGCGGCGAGAGCAGGTTCTGCGGCGCCATGCCGGATGCGTCGCGCAGGTTGAAGTCGAGCGAGTCGAGGCCGACCTTCTGCATGAGATAGTCCCGCTCCACGGCGAGGCCGCCTCGCCAGGAGCCGCTGGATCCGAGCTCAGCGCCGAGCGTCTTCAGCAGTGTTTCAGCGATCCAGTTCTGTGACGGCCGCAGGATCGCCTGCACGATCTCGGACAGCGGTGGCGACGTGAGCGTTGCGATCTCGCGCAGCTCGCCGAGCTCGCGACGCGCGGCGGCGGCGCTAACCGAATCCCTCGTCACTATGACGCCATCTTTGACGCGGACACCTTTCGCTTCGAGTGCGGCCGCGATCGCGCGACCGGCGTACAGCGGCGGATCAGTCATCGACCACGAAGCGGAATCGGCGCGGTTGAGCGGTACGGTTCCGCTCAGGAAGATCGTATCACGCCGGCCGAGGAAGTCGCTCTGGATGAGGCCGCGCGCGCCGGCCGTGTCGGTGCGCACGCGCGCGGTGCTGATCGGCTGGCCACCGGTTCCTTCTGGCCACCCCGGATAGGTCAGCGTCACCGGATCGCCGGGCTGTGCACCAGGCACGAGCACCACGCGGAAGATGCTCTCATCGATTGCAAACGCCGCGACCGGCGGCGCAGAGCCGCCCGGCAGGTCGCCGACTTCCCAGGTGCCGTTGATCATCGCATCGGTAAACCGTGATGCATCGATGATGAGAGGCCCGTCGATCCCGCGGATGCCGGCATTGTAGATTGAGTCTGCAATCGCGTATGCGACGGCGAGCGGGCGTCCCCAGAAGCGCGCGGACATGGTCGGGTCACCCTTGCCGACGATCATGACACCGCGCACCGCGCCGTCACCCGTCGCCTGGCCGGCGATAATGGGCGTGCGATAGCGGAACTCCGGCCCGAGCGTCCCCATTGCGACGGTGGTCACGATGAGCTTCGTATTGGACGCCGGGATGTAGTGGCGGTTGCCATTGCGCTGATACAGGATCTGGCCGGTCTGCTGGTCCCGCACCTCGATGCCCCACGTCGTATGATCGAGCGGCGGCGCGTCCGCGACGGAGTCGATGAGCCACGCCATCGTGCGGGGCGGGGCGGCAACCGGGCCGTTCATGGCGGCGGGTGCGGACGCGCATGCGCCGAGGAGCAGGGTGCAGAGGGGAAGCAGCCGGGTACGCGCCATGGTCTGTTCTGTTCGGGTGACGGACGGATCGACATTATCCGGGACGTGCGAACGTACAGCGCCTGAACCGCCGGAGAAAGATCGTCGCATGAAAGAAATGACATCCGCCGAGCTCGACGACGCCGGCCGTCACGTCATGGAATGGATCACCCGGTACCAGAGCGACCCGGCGGGATGGCCCGTGCTGCCGTCGCTCGAGCCCGGGTCGTTTGCTTCATTGTTGCCCGCTGCGGCGCCCGCGGATGGTGAGCCCATCAGCGCGATCCTGGCCGACTTCGAGCGCCTCGTGCCGCCGGCGTCCACGCACTGGAACCACCCCGGCTTCTTCGCCTACTTCAGCAGCTCGTCATCCGCCCCCGGCGTACTCGCGGAGGCGCTGACGGCCGCGCTGAATGTGAATGCAATGCTGTGGCGCACCGGCCCCGCCGCGACCGAGCTGGAGGAGGTCACGCTGCGCTGGCTCGCACAGCTTGTCGGACTGCCCGCATCGTTAGACGGCACCATCAACGACACCGCATCCACGAGCACGCTGCACGCACTCGCCGCCGCGCGCGAGGCCGCGGATCTCCGCGTCCGCGAGCACGGCCTCGCCGGTCGCAGTGACCTGCCGAAGCTGCGCGTGTACTGCTCCGAGGAAGCGCACTCCAGTGTAGACAAGGCCGCTGTGACGCTCGGACTGGGACTCGATGGCGTGCGGCGGGTCGCCGCGGACGACTCATACCGGCTCGATGTCGCAGCACTCGAGGCGGCAATCGCCGAGGATGTCGCGGCTGGTATCAAACCGATCGCAGTCGTTGCGACGGTGGGCACGACTTCCACGACATCCGTCGACCCTGTGCGCGAAATCGCCGCGGTGTGCAAACGGGAGAAGCTGTGGCTGCACGTGGACGCCGCGTACGGCGGCGCCGCTGCCGTCGTGCCGGAGATGCGATCCGTGCTCGACGGCTGCGAGCTCGCCGACTCCATTGTGATCAACCCGCACAAGTGGATGTTCGTCCCGCTCGACTGCTCGGTCCTGTACACCTGTCGGCCTGACGTGCTGAAGCGCGCGTTCAGCCTTGTACCCGAATACCTCGTGACCGCTGACGGCGCGCGCAACCTGATGGACTACGGCGTGGCACTCGGCCGCCGCTTCCGCGCGCTCAAGCTATGGTTCGTCCTCCGCTACTACGGCGCCAACGGCCTCGCCGATCGCATCCGCGAGCACATCCGCCTCGCACAGCTGTTCGCATCATGGGTCGACGCGTCACCGGATTTCGAGCGACTCGCGCCCGCGCCGTTCTCCACCGTCGTGTTCCGGTATCGGCCTCCGGGCGTCTCGGATGAGTCTGAGCTCGAACGCATAAACACCGCCCTGCTCGCGCGGATCAACGAGTCCGGCGAAGTCTACCTGTCGCACACCAAGGCGAAAGGCCGCTACGCACTGCGCCTCGCGATTGGTAATGTGCGGACGGAAGAGCAGCACGTCGCCGCCGCGTGGCGGATTATTCAAGAGGTGGCGCATTAACAGCTATTCTGCCACAGCTGCCTGTCGCGTCGCCGTCCTTCTCGGACTTGTACTGGCAGGCTGCAAGACGGATCTGCACTCGGACGATGCATTTGCCCGCGCGATGTCTTCTGTTCCGGTAGCGTCGCCTAAGCCCATCTTCACGGCGGGGGCAATGGAATCGGGTCCGGGCGTTATTGGCTCCATCAGAAGTATGGCAGTGAGCCGGACCGGTGAGATGTATGTCCTGGATTCACAGTTCGGGAATGTAAAGGTCTTCGACTCCACGGGCGCATTCGTACGCATGTTCGGGCGCCCGGGCCAGGGGCCGGGAGAGCTCGACCACGCGAGATCGATCTCGGTTGGCAACGACACCGTGTTCGTTCTCGGCGAGAGGATTACGATGTTTTCAACGGCGGGCGCGTTCCTTGGACTCTCTCCATCCAGCGTCGGCCGACTCATGTACGCGTCACGCATTATCCATACGTCGCATGGCTTGCTTGCGGAGTTCGACTCTCGCGGTGCTGAACGTGGAGATGTCCGTGAGGACGTTATCGAGCTTTTGCCGGTCGATATCAGGAACGCCGCATTCGCGCCACCGGTTGCCAGGGTACCGCGATCCGTGCATCAGTATGGGATGGGGATGGAGGGGACGCAGCACCTGGCAAATTTCGCAGAAGTCTGGATTGAACCGAACGGCGTAGTAAACGTGTCTGCCGCTGACGGATCGTTCACTGTCAGTCGCACGACTTTCGATGGCGATTCGCTACCGCCGATCCGTTCGGAGACGGAAAGGATCCGGACAACGAAGCAGGATTTTGAGGACCGGATCGGACACTGGACGCAGCTCATCGCCCGCCTGAGTCCTCGCGACACGGCGATGATCCCGGAAATGGAAAGGCTGCTTCGCAAGGGCAAGCCCGTCGAGTTCCGGCCTGCCATTGGGCTGATTGCCTCCGGCGAGAACGGCACTCTCATTGAGCGTTACGATGTGTCCGAACGGCCTTATGCCGTTTTTGCGACAGAATTGCGCTCGGCATGGGTGTGGATTCTTCCGAACGGCCAGCCCGCATTGCGAATCATGCTGCCTAACGGATTCAGGCCCGTGGCATTTGCTGGATGCAGAGTCACCGGCACAATCCCGGACGATTCGGGGCGCGACCTGATTGTCGCATACCGGCTGTCAGTACCCGGCTACGCGCCTTGCGACGGCCCGATCGCCGCGGCGTGACGCCGCGTGCGAGTGTTCGCCGGGCGGATTGCCGTGTTTGTTGCTAGTGTGACGTCACATATCGAAGGTTGTGCGTTTACCGGCAATAATTGTGGTAATTGTTGCGCGGTCTCGAGCGATGTCGGGTGCGTGTGCGTTTGACGGCAATTATTGCCGTCATTGTTGCGCGGCTCGGAACTGCGCTGAACGTTAGCAACACTGGCATTAAAAAGCCGGGCTTCGCCGCAGACTCCGACTCACCGCTCCACTCCCTTACGTTCCAGCCAACCTGCCACCAGCGTTGCCGGCTGAACCTCAGATCGTCTCGATGAGTCGGCAGAGGAGGGCGAGGCGGAAGGGCAGGTCGTCGATGATAATGTGCTCGGACTCGGCGTGTGCGCCGCCGCCGCGGGGGCCGAGGCCATCGAGGACAGCGGCACCGGTGGCTGCGGCAAGGCTGCCGTCGCTGCCGCCGCCGGTGGCGCCTTCGGCGAGGTCCTGACCGAGCTCGGCGGCGAGGGCGCGGGCGTACTCGTAGACGCGGGCGACCTGTTCGTTGCGCACGAGCGGCGGCCGGCTTTCCGCGAGCGTCACGGTTACGGTCGCTTCGGAGAGCGGGCGCAGGCTCATCAGCGCGTCGTGCACGCGCGGTCCTTCTTCTGCGACGGCGAGTCGCACATCGACACCGGCCGACGCGGAAGCAGCGACGACGTTGGTGGCGGTGCCACCCTCGATGGTGCCGATGTTGATGGTGGTGCCCTTTGAATGGTCCGCGAGCGCGAGGATGCGGAGACTCTGCCGCACGAGCTCCGTGATCGCGCTGACCGCGGTGCCCGGTTCGATGCCTGCGTGCGCCGCAACGCCGGTCGTGTCGATGCGATACGTCGCGACGCCCTTTCTTCCGGTTTTCACGCCGCCGTCCGGCATGCACGGCTCCGGCACAAGTACCGCTTCCGCATTGCGCGCCAGCTCATCGATCAGCGGACGGACGGAATGCGACCCGACTTCTTCGTCGCATGTGAGGAGCAGCGTGACCGGACGTGGCAGCGAAGTCTGCCGCCGATGGTGCCAGTGCAGCGCCTCGACGAGCAGTGCGACGCCGGCCTTCATGTCATACACACCGGGGCCATGCGCGCGGCCGTCCTCGATGCGGAACGGTCGTGCCGCGATGGTGCCGAGCGCGTGCACCGTATCGATGTGTGCGAGCGCCAGCAGCGGACGACGGGCGTCATCCCGTGACGGTTGCGCACCAGTGCGCGTCGCATCGAAGCGGACAATGAGGTTGCGGCCGAGACCGGGCGTATCGCGTCGTTCGACGTCGGCACCGACGGCGCGCAGGTCCCGCTCAATGAGCTCGGCGAGTGCGGTGATCTCCGTCGCATGATAGCTCGGCGTCTCATGCTCGACGTATGTGCGTATGCGCGCCAGGACCATGTCGCGCGCTTCTGCTTCCGACATGCCGAGATACTGCTCGATCTGTGTCATTCCGCTCCTGTTGCCGCGCGCACGCTGCGCGCGAGAAGTTCGACGGGATGTCTCACGTCGACGTCGTCACCGGCGAGGATCAGACCGCCGCCGATCTGCATGATGCAGCCGGGGTTCGGCGTGCAGACTGTCTGAGCACCGGTCATGCGAACTGCGTCCAGCTTGTCCTCGACGATCCGACCGCCGATGTCGGGATGTGTAATTCCGTAAGTGCCCGCACCGCCGCAGCATTCGTCCGCGCGCGCAAGCGGTACGAGGTTGACGCCGGGTACTCGCTGGAGCAGATCGAGCGGGGCAGTGGCGATGCGCTGCGCATGGATCAGGTGACACGGCGCGTCATACGTCACGGTCGCATCGACGTGGCCGCGCGGCTGGAAGTCGAGCTGCACCAGGTACTCACTGACGTCGCGCACCCGTGCGGACATCGAAGCCGCACGGTCGGAATAA
>DASUXU010000110.1:0-7401 GCA_036377735.1 Longimicrobiales bacterium | reverse complement strand
CCGAGACCGCGACCAGATCACCGGAGCTCACCTGCGCACCGGCGATCGCCTCGCCGGTCGTGCGGTCGGTGACGGTGCCGCGGATGGCGCGCTGCGCGTGCGCAGGCGCAGGGGCGGCGAACCGGATGGTGGCGACCAGTGCGGCAGCAAGCAGGCGCGTCGAATTACGACGGATCATGGGCAGCTCTTCCCTCTGTAGCGCGGCAGCGCGGGTAGACGGGTGTTGTCATGTGAAACGAAGCAGGCCGCAAGAGTAGGTTTGCGCAGTCTGAGCCGCAACCGCTACCGTGCTCAGCCGTTACCATGAAACGGAGGCCATTTCTGAACATCTCCGACCTGGAGACCCTGCGTCTGTCGCCCGGCGTCATCCACGTACTGCGTGTGCGGCTGGACCGACCCCCCGCGTCCGTCGAGGAGCTGGCCGCCGTCGCATCGGAGGAGGAACGGGCGCGGGCCGCGATGTTTCTGCACGACCGCGACCGCCACCGTCACATTATCGGACGGGCAGTCCTGCGCCTGGTACTCTCGCCGCTCGTCGGGCGAGCCGCGGCCGACATCAGGTTCGAGAAGACGGCGCTGGGCAAGCCGTACCTCGCGAGCGGTCCGAGCTTCAACGTGTCCCACTCCGGCAGTGAGATCCTCATCGCAATCGCATCCGGTGGTCGGATCGGGGTGGACGTGGAGGAGGTCCGCAGACTCCGTGACATGTTCAGTCTCGCCCGGACCAGCTTCACACCGCCCGAGGTGGACATGGTCGCGGGCTTCCCGGAGCAGGATCAGCTGCGCGCGTTCTTCCGCGTGTGGACGCGCAAGGAAGCGATGCTGAAGGCCCTGGGCTGCGGACTGACGGGACTCTCCGGCATCAGGGTGACTGCGGATCCAGGCGTGGAGAACGCGGTGCTGCACATGGCGGAGCCGCCCGAGGTCGACCGCTGGACCGTCCGCTCGTTCGAAGTGGACGCCGCGGTGGAAGCGGCGTTCGCGTGGGACCAGCCGGTGACCGGGCTGCAGCAGATCGAGGTCGGGGCGGCGCCCAGTTGACAGGTCTGAACGACTGGCTTACTGTTTCCGGACAACAGTCGGACCCCGTGGTGATTTGAGCGCTGCTTGCTGCCACGTTAAACAAGTGCTAAAGAGCGAATGCACCCCGCGGTGGCATCTCGCCTCCCGGGGTTTTTTCGTACGAGGATGAAAATGACGCGCCAGACAGCTTCCATGCATATGCAGATGCGAATGAACGGCTATCCCCCGTGGGGGCTGGTACGGGCGCCTGCACGCATGTGCAGGTAGGCAGTCGCCGAAGCAGTGGCGAACCCGACCGGCTCTCACGACGAGAGCCGGTTTTTTTATGTCCTTACATCAGCGGAGGGTCGGGTGTCGAAGGTAATCGTGGTGAAGTTCGGCGGTACATCACTGGCGACGGCAGTGCGCGTGCGGCGGGCGGCTGCGCGGTTGAAGGCGCACATGCGGGCGGGCCTGATGCCCGTGGCGGTGGTGAGTGCGCGCGGCCGCACCACGGACCGGATCGTTGCGCAGCTCGACCAGGTGTGCGGCTGCAAGCCGTGCGGTCGTGAGCGGGATCGGGCGCTGGCGACGGGGGAAACGCTGTCGGCGGCACTGCTCGCGGCCGCGCTCCGGAATGCCGGCGTCGAGGCCGTGAGTCTCGATGCATGCGACGCCGGTATCGCTGCGGCCGGTGACTTCGGGAATGCGACGCCGGTCACGCTCACATCGGACCGCATCGCCCAACTCGCAGAGCGCGGTGTCGTCCCGGTAGTTGCCGGGTTCCAGGCGCTGCGCGCAGACGGCGAGCGCGTCACGCTCGGGCGGGGCGGATCGGACACCACCGCGGTGTTTCTCGCCGCGCAGCTCGGCGGGGCGTGTCACATCGTGACGGATGTAGACGGTGTGTACGACACCGACCCGCGCACCGTTGCCGGTGCGGTGCGCTACGACGCCATGTCGCACGACGCACTGGAGTCCCTGACGCGCGGCGGCGCAGTGGTCGTACATCCTGCTGCGGCAGGCATTGCGCGGCGGCACGCCGTGCCGCTGCTCATCCACCACTTCACGGCCCGGCCGCCCGTTACGTGCGGCACGCGGGTGGGAGGTGTGGCATGAGCGCGGCCGGTATACGTGTGCTCGAGCGGGCACGCGCGGTGGAAGTCGCAACGACACACGCCCCCCGGCTGCGCGTGGCGGTCGCGGGCTGCGGCGTTGTGGGCGGCGAGCTAGTTCGCGCGCTGCTGCGGGATCCGCGCTATGAGATCGTCCGCGTGCTGGTGCGTGATGCGGCGCGGCCGCGTGTCATCCCGTTCGATGAGAGACTGCTGACGGACGATCTCGACAGCTTTCTTCACACACCCGCGGACATCGTGGCCGAAGCGACGGGTGATGTGGAAGCAGCAGCGGCCATCGCGCGCGCGGCGCGCAGACAGAGTGCACGCTTCGTCACGGCGAACAAGGCACTGATCGCATCCGGCGTCCCGTGCGGCCGGGCCGAGAGTGTGCACTTCGACGCCGCTGTCGGCGGTGGCGTGCCGATCATTCGTCTTCTGCGCACAGCGCTCGCCGGTGCGGCCATCCGATCCGTCAGTGGGATCCTCAATGGCACGTCCAACTTCGTGCTTTCAGGCCTCGAGAACGGCGCCTCGATCGATGCCGTACTCGCGGACGCGCGTCGCCGAGGCCTCGCCGAGAGCGACCCGTCGCGCGACCTCGACGGCCGGGACGCGGCCGACAAGACCGCGATCATCGCCTGGACGGCGTTCGGGATTCCGCCAGGCCATGTGCGCGTGGAGACGCACGGTTTGCTCCCGGATCCCGTACGGCTGGTCGCAGACGCGCGCGCGACGGGCGGTGTGGTGCGCCTGATCGGCACCGTACGCGCAGTGCCCGACGCGGGTATCGGCGCAACGGCCGGCATTGGGGCAGCGGCCGGCATCGCCGCGGCAGTCGAGCCCGTGATCGTGCGGCCGGGTTCGCCATTCGGACGTACGGTCGGTGAAGCGAACCGCGTGCTGGTGGATGCAGGATGGACCTCAGCGATCGAGCTGGCGGGCCCGGGCGCGGGCGGTGCACCGACTGCGGCCGCCATGCTCGCCGACATACGGCATCCCTGCCCGCCGGTACGGGAGCAGGACGCGCTGATCGAATCTGTCGATGATCCGGCGCTGCACGAATGGTCCATCTCCGCTCTCGATCAGTCGCACATCGAGTCGCCGTTCGAAGCGGCCGGCGTGCCGCTGATCGCGCGGGAGCGCGACGGGGATTATGTGCGGCTGCGCGTCGGACCGAGTGCGCGCGCCGAGCTGCGCGGCATTATCCGCACGCTCCGCTCGCTCGGCTCGCGGCCCCTGCTCGCACGCCTCGACCCGGAGGTCGCGCGATGAGTGCGACAACCAGCGCGGCCGAGCGCGCCGATGCCCGCACGCGGCGGATTCCGCGAAGCGCGACATTCGGCAATCCGGACGGTCCCGCAGTCGCAGTGCTCGGCGGTATATCGGCAGGGCGGCACGTATGCAACGTTGATGACTCCGCCGGCTGGTGGAGTGACATTGCCGGCGACGGCTGTGCGCTCGACACCCGGCGGCTGCGCATCGTCGGAATGGACTGGATCGGCAGCGGGCTCACGGAAAGGGACACCGCGCAGGACGTAAGCACGTTCGACCAGGCGCGCGCGCTGGCTGCCACGCTCGACGCGCTCGCCATCGCCCGGCTGCACGCACTCGCGGGCGCATCCTACGGCGGGATGGTCGCGCTCGCATTTGCGGCGCTGTACCCGGACCGCGTCTCACGCCTGGTCATCCTCGGCGCGGCACACTGTCCGCATCCGATGGCCGCCGCCGTTCGCATCGTGCAGCGTCGGATCATCGCGCTGGCCACCACCGCGGGACGGGCGGCGGACGGCGTTGCGCTCGCGCGCGCGCTCGCCATGACCACGTACCGCACGCATGACGAATTCGGCGCGCGGTTCGGCGGCCCCGCGGACGTCGAGCAGTGGCTCGACTATCACGGCGACCGGTTTGCCGCGTCGTGGACAGCCGCACGCTACGAGACGCTCTCGCGCTCGATCGACACGCATCGCGTGGATCCGGCCAGGATTCGAACGCCCGTCACACTGGTCTCATTCACCGGCGACGCCATCGCACCGCCATCACAGCTGCGGGCGCTCGCGGAGCAGCTCGCAGGTCCTGTCACACTGCACGAAATCGAAACGCAGTACGGCCATGACGCCTTCCTCAAGGAGACCGGCGTCGTTGCACGCCTTCTGGCGCAATCCCTCGAACTGGAAACCCTGACATGAGCACGGCCCGGACAACGTCGCAGACAACTGCCGCGGTGCGCGCGGCCATCGATACCGACCCACACCACGGCGCGGTCGTGCCGCCCATCCATCTCTCGTCGACATACTCATTCGAGGGCTTCGGCATCAAGCGCACGCACGACTACACGCGTACATCCAATCCAACGCGGGACCAGCTCGCGTGCGCGCTCGCCGATCTCGAGGGCGGCGCGCGCGCAACCATCACTTCCACCGGCATGTCCGCAGTGCTGCTCGCGCTGCAGCTCGTGAAGCCGGGCGAGCTGGTGATCGCGCAGCACGACTGCTACGGCGGGACTCACCGTCTCATCCGGTCGCTGGCGGCGCGCGGACACTTCGATGCGGAGTTCGCGGACTTCGCGCAGCTCGAGGCTGAGCGGCTCGCTGCCAGGCCGCCGAAGCTGGTCTGGATCGAGACACCGTCGAACCCACTGCTCCGCATCACGGACATCCGGCGCGTAGCGGCACTCGGACATGCGGTCGGCGCGATCGTCGTCGCCGACAATACGTTCCTGTCACCCGCACTGCAGCGGCCACTGGTGCACGGCGCGGACATCGTGATTCACTCGACGACGAAGTACATCAACGGTCACAGCGACGTGGTCGGTGGCTGTGTGGTGAGCCGCGACGCAGCGGTCGGCGAAGAGCTCGCGTGGTGGGCGAACTGTCTCGGCATCACGGGCGCGCCGTTCGACGCATATCTGACGCTGCGCGGCGTGCGTACGCTGCACGCACGGATGCGTGTGCACGACCGGAACGCCCACGCCGTCGCGGAGGCGCTGGCGTCACACCCGGCCGTGGAGCGCGTCTACTATCCGGGGCTGCCGTCACACCCCGGCCACGACATCGCGGTCGCACAGCAGACCGGCTTCGGCGGCATGGTCTCGTTCGAGGTGCGCGGCGGCGGCGACGCGGTCCGACAGATTGCAGAGGGTCTGCGTCATTTTACACTGGCGGAATCGCTCGGCGGCGTGGAGAGCCTGGTGGCGCATCCCGCGACGATGACGCACGCGGCAATGCCGGCGGAAGCGCGCGCCGCCGCCGGCATACGGGACTCACTGCTGCGGCTGTCCGTGGGCATCGAGAGCGCGGAAGACCTGGTCGCGGATCTGCAGCACGCCCTCGATGCGGTCACGGTCAGTGATCGAATTCGATCTCCGTGATCCCGTTCTCGATCTCGACCTCGAACTCCACCACCTGTCCCGTGGTGCTGAAGTTCAGTGCGGCAAGATCGAGGACGCTGCCGTTGCCGTTCCGGAAGAACAGTGTCGGGTCGACGCGCACCGTGAACGACGGTGCGCCGCCCGTGCTGTCGATCACCGCCGGCGGAACGAGATCCATTTCAACCTCGATCTCCGCCTCGAAGTACGTGCGGAACGCGACGGGTGCACCACCGGTCGGCGTGAATGTGCCGATCACCAGCATGCTGGCATCCTTCGGCCAGTCCGGGAACTGAGCACGGATCTGATTGCGCAGTGTCGCGATCTGCTGCGCCTTCGCGGGATTCTCCTCGTCGTCGTCCAGGTCCTCGACCTCGAACTCGAACTCGCGGTAGACTCCCGCGGGTACGGACTGACGCACCGCGATGTCGCTCGAGCCGTCCAGTGGCACATTCACGAACGCGGGCGGTGCCTCGAACTTCTCGCACGACTCATGGTCTGCGACATCGTCGCAGTCGTCGTCGTCCAGACGCTTCAGCTCGAAGTCGTCCACGACCAGAAACAGCGAGTCGATCTGGAGCGTGCCGTTTGTGCCGGTGATCACCAGCGAGCCATCCGACACCGTTCCTGCCGCCGCGGACGGCTGCACCGCGGCAAACCGCACGGCCACCTGGTCCCGGACGCCCGGACCGGTGCTGTCCTCACATGCGCCCGCCGCCAGCATCCCGAGCAGCACCACTGCCGCCCCCATCCTTCCATCAAGCCTCATGACCCTCCCCCTTGCTTCAGTCTGATTCAATTCCGGACGGGTCTCTCAAAGGCAGGCGCCGGACCGCAAACCCCGGCCGGCCGTCTGTCGTCGTAAAATCTTGCGGCACAATGAAATAGCGGGTCGCCCCGGACCCCGGTCGTCGAATCTGTCCGGCGGCCAACTGTAGCGCTATGATACAGTGTGTCCAGTGAAGAGCAGGGAATGGCGGAGAACGCGGCGGCGGAGAGGCCGGTGCTGGCCGTGCTGCGAACCGACGACTCCTTCGCGGCCGTGTGGCGCGATTTGGCCTCGGCGGGCGTTGAGCTGATCGAGGCTGAGCGTGCAGGTGCGCTCGAGCACCTGGCTGCTGCATGCGCGGTGATCGCATCGGTGCCGGGGCGTGAGGAGGACGGCCCGGAAGCGGTGCGTGAGCTGATGTCCGCGGGCGCGCGTGACGTGGCCGTGGTCGGTTCGGTGGCTGATCATCGCCTGGCGGTTGGGGCGCTGCGCGCTGGCGCGACCGAATATTTCGCGCTTCCGTCGGATCTCGCGCTGCTGCGCACATGGCTGACCGACCGCGTCGATGCGTTCAGGGCGAAGCGTGCGTCGCAGGAGCTGAGCGCGCGCGAGCGGGAGCGCTTCGATTTCTCGGTGATGGTCGGCGAGAGTGCGGAGCTGCGCGCCGCGCTGCGCACGGCGTCGCGTCTGATTCCGCGCGGCAATGCGACGGTGCTGCTGCGCGGCGAGACCGGCACCGGCAAGGAGCTGCTGGCGCAGGCGATCCACCACAACGGGCCGCGCGCGCGTGCGCCGTTCGTCGCAGTGAACTGCACGGCACTGCCGGCGACACTGCTGGAGGCGGAGCTGTTCGGTTACGAGAAGGGTGCGTTCACGGACGCGCGCACGTCAAAGCCGGGTCTGTTCGAGGCGGCTCACGGCGGCACGCTGTTTCTCGACGAGATCGGCGACCTCCCGCCCGAGCTGCAGGCAAAGCTGCTCCGCACGCTTCAGGAGAAGGAAGTGCGCCGGCTGGGCAGCGTGCGGCCGACACGCGTGGACGTCCGCATCATCGCCGCAACGCACGTCGACCTCGAAGAAGCCATGCACGCCGGGCGATTCCGCGAGGATCTCTACTTCCGCCTGAATGTCGTGCCCATCCACCTGCC
>DASUXU010000109.1:0-4663 GCA_036377735.1 Longimicrobiales bacterium | reverse complement strand
AACATGTCATACGCCAGGTGTCGCAGCCGGAACGCCCGCCGCGCGCCGTCATACTGGACCTGCCCGTCGGCGAACTGGAGCCGGCTGCCTACTGCGCCCAGCTCCGGATGCGCATCCAGCTCTGCAACACAGGCTGACAGCGTGCCGGGCTGCACCTCGGTGTCCGGATTCAGATAGAGAATGTATTCACCGCGCGCGTATCCCAGGACCTGATTGTTTGCGCGCGGAAACCCGACGTTCTCGCGGTTTGCGATGACGGTGACGTCAGGAAAGCGCTCGCGCACTGCTTCCACGGTGCCGTCCGCCGACGCATTGTCCACCACGAAGACTTCGAGCTGAACATCCTCCTGCGCCATCACGGATTCGAGGCACGCGATCAGGAGGTCCCGCACGTTCCAGGATACGATGATGATCGAGAGTCGCGGCACGTCAGCCGGTGTGACATCATGCATGATCGCATGCCCGCTTCAGAAAAACCTCCACATCGTCCATGATCGAGTCCCACGCCAGGTCGGTTCGGGCGAGGCGGAGCGCCGCGGCCTCCCCGGCTGCGGCGTCCGCCGCCGTCTGCCTGAGCAGAGTCAGCATCCCGCGGCTGACGCCCTCGACGGATGCGGCAACCACATGTCCGGCACCGTGTGCCTCCACGTACGCCGCAGCGTCACTGACCCGCGTCGTCAGCACCCGCCGCCCTGCGGCGAA
Source organism: Longimicrobiales bacterium (assembly GCA_036377735.1). GTDB lineage: Bacteria > Gemmatimonadota > Gemmatimonadetes > Longimicrobiales > RSA9 > DASUXU01. Next base: position 3,961 of record DASUXU010000109.1, on the reverse strand, counting down.
ATAGTCATTGATCTTGCTCGGCCACCGGCCGCGGTTTGCGATGGTGTCCCGCATGGGAAGCACACAGACGTCGGCCGCGGCGAGCCAGTCCCGCAGCACGTCGTCCGGGACGATACCGGTCCGAACGACCGACCCGTCCGCTTCCAGCTCCGGCGGCGTGGCCGGGCGGAAATTGCCGACCAGCACGAGCCGCGCCGAAGGCTCCTGCTGTCGTGCCGACCGGAACGCATCAAAGAGCAGATCCGCATCCTTCTGCACGGAAACGCCCAGGTGAAGCAGGAACCGCGCCCCCGTGTCGACGCCGAGGCGGCTCCTCGCCTCGGCGCGGCTGACCGCGTCGGCCGGTGCATCGCAGCCCATCGGATACCGCAGGATCGTGGAGGCTGGCACCCCGAGCGAGGTCACGCGCTGCTCCAGCGCCTGGCAGATCACCGTGGTCGCATCGGCGTCCCTGCGGAAGCGCTCCTCGAACCACGCCTCTACGATCCCGACTGTATTCCTCACGAGCGGCCCCGACCGGTCCACGATCGTGCCGCCGCGACCCCACCAGTCTGCCCAGTCCATGACGAGGGGAATGCGCTGCCTGCGGCTGACGTACAACGCCGGGATGATGACCGCCGGCCGCGAATCGAACGCGTATACCAGGTCCCATTGCTCACGATTGGCCGCACGCAACCTGTGAAGCGTGTTCCATGGGTCCATCCCCGTCCGTGCCCGCCCCGGCAGCAGGTCCGGCATCTCCTCGATGCGGACGCCGTCACGCTCGTACGTCCCGATACCGACGCGCCGCTGTCGGCTCGTCGTAATGACGGTCACCTCGTGGCCACGCATGACCAGATGCCGACCGACATGAAAGGCGCGAAAGAATGTCCCGGTATTGACGACGTTGTGATTCAGGAAGAGCAGTTTCAAACGGCACGCCTCCGCACAGATATTTCGTGTGGCAGGCTGACTGCCGCCAGCCGTCCCCTCCTGGTCATGACGCTGAGCATCCTGATCTTCGTATCGGGCTCTCGCGCGACGTGAATGCGACCCCTGAGAGTGCTGCGGAACACTGCCAATATACGGTAAAGCCGTGGTGCAAAAAGGGGTCCGATGCGCGTGCCGGCAGTTGACGGGAGACGCGCGCCGCGTATCGTTGCGGATGGTATGCCTCGACCTCCCACTTGACCAATGCCCCGGATGACTGAAAACGCCACAGACGAGGCCCGGAAGACGGTGCTGGTGACGGGAGGCCGCGGGTTCATCGGAGCGCATCTCGTTGAGCGATTGGCCAGTACCCGGTGCAGCGTCGTATCGCTCGATACCGCGCCAGTGAATACAGCGGATATCGATGGTGTGACACAGGTGGTTGCTGACGTCCGTGAGTTGCGCACAATCGACTCGATCGTTCGCCGCCACAGGATCGAAACGATCTATGACCTGGCATCGCACACGGCGGTCGGCCTCCCCGCAACGGCGTACGAGCGGAACGTTGCCGCCACACGATCGATGGTAGACATCGTGCGTGTGAACAATATCCGTAAATATATCTTCTTCTCGACGCAGTTCGTGTTTCGCAAACCCGACCAGATGCCCGCATCTGACGAGGACTATTGGCCGATCGAGAACTACGGCGTGTCCAAGGTGGCATCGGAAGAGGTGATTCGTGCCTCGCTCCCGGAAGCGCGATACCTGATTCTGCGGCCGACATATATCTGGGGTCCGGGGCTGAACCGTTTTCGGGACGGGTTGCTGTACCGCCTGGCGAAGGGACAGCTTCTGATCAGCAGTGATCCAACCCGGGTGCGCTTCTATGGTTACGTTCGAACCGTCGTAGATCAGGCGCGCGCCTTCGCGGATCTGGAATTCGGGGACCTGCAGCACCGCGTCTATTACATATCCGATTCAGCCATTTCTCTGGGCACTTTCTGCGACGTTCTGGTAGATGCGCTCGGCCAGGGACGCGCGATGCGGGTTCCCTCCGCAGTGATCCGAATGCTGGGTGCGATTGGTGGTGGTCTTAGCCGGGCGGGTCTGCCGGCGCCCATCAATCCCATGCAGGCGAGGGAATTGACGACCAATTTTCCGGTTCCGATAGAACGGACTCTCGAGTTGACAAAGTGTCAGACGAATCTCTTGACGGCGGCAGAGGAAACAGTGGCGTGGGCAAGGTTGGATCCCGACTGGTGCAGCCGGACGCGCAATTGACCCCTCGCGCGCGTGTGCTGGCGGTCGGCATGCTCCCTCCTCCGATTGGCGGGCAGGCGGTCATGTTCGAGCATGCGGTGCGGAGCATCGCGGCTCGTGCCGATGTGGACACCGTTAACACGCAGGTCCAGAACAACATCGGCGATAGCGGCGCGCTTTCGCTCGGCAAGCTTATCCGTTTTGCCGCCGTATTGGTCCGCCGTGTTCTGCCACTTGTGATGAACGAGACGTACGATGTCCTCTATTACTGCCCGGCCGGTCCCAATCGGATCGCGCTGCTGAAGGACATTGCGCTTCTTTCGGTCATCCGCCGCAAAGCGTCGCGGGTCATCTTCCATTTCCATGCGACGGGGAGCGGCGAGTATATCGAGCGGCAGTCTCCTTCGATCCGCTGGTTTGCCGATAAATTCCTCTTCAGGCCGGATGTTGCCGTCCGCTGCGCGGACGTCCTGCCCGATGACGCTGTCGCGTACAAGGCGCGCGAGGACCGCATCGTCATGAATGGCATCGCCGACCCGCTGCTTCCCTATCTCGGACGCGAGCGACCTGCGTCGGACATCGCGAAGATCACCTACATCGGCGCCCTGGTCGAAGACAAGGGGATACTGGACCTCGTCGATATCGCAGCCCACCTGGCGCAGGCCGGCTGCAGGTTTGAGCTGCATGTCGTGGGTGAAGGAGTGGCCTCGGACGTCGCCCGCTTCGATGACCTGGCCAGAAAACGGGGTGTAGCGGACTACATCAAGCGCCGCGGTGTCCTGACGGGTGCGCCAAAGTATGATCTGCTTTTTGAAACGACAGTATTCGTGTTCCCCAGCTTTTTCCGCGCAGAAACGCAGCCACTGGCGGTGATCGAAGCACACGCGATGGGCGTTCCGGCCGTCGGCTACGATTGGCGTGGTGTTGCCACGATTATCGAGGAGGGCGCCACAGGGTATGTTGTGCCGACGCGTGATACGGCCCGATTCGCAGCCGCGGTGAAAAGCCTGCTCGAAGGTGACGTCGCGCGGCAGATGGGAGATCGCGCGCGCTCACGGTATGAGAAACAGTTCACACTGGATCGATTCGTCGAAGAGCTCAGTGAATTGATACTCGGCAAGGATAGTGGCGACGCACGGATCATGAAGTCCGAAACACACAATTGATCCGGGACCGATGAGGAGCATGACCTTGGCGTCACCACCCTAGTCATGCGCGAGACCGAGTCTCTCACCCCTGTAGTTCCCGGACTGCACCCGAGAACACCATTCGCCATTCGCCAGGTACCAGCGCACTGTGGCGCGCAATCCCTCCTCGAATGAATGACGGGGCGCCCAGCTCAATTCTTCCATAGTCCGCGACGCATCCACGGCATACCGGAAGTCGTGCCCCGGGCGATCCGGGACAAACCTGATCAGCCGCGCGTATGTGCCGTCAGGCGATGGTGTTTCTTCGTCCAGAATCCTGCAGATCGCCTGCACGACCTCGATGTTGCGGCGTTCGGCGCCGCCACCGATCAGGTATGTGCTGCCTGGCACCCCCCCGTGCAGCGCTGCGAGCAGCGCATCCACGTGGTCCTCGACGAACAGCCAGTCCCGGACATTTCTGCCGTCGCCATAGACAGGCAGCTCAGCGCCGCGCAGAGCAGACAGGATCGCGAGCGGGATCAGCTTCTCGGGAAATTGATAGGGCCCGTAATTGTTTGAGCAGTTGGTTACGATCACCGGAACACCATAGGTCTCGTGCCAAGCCCTGGCAACATGATCGGACGCCGCCTTCGTCGCGGCGTACG
>DASUXU010000108.1:0-9694 GCA_036377735.1 Longimicrobiales bacterium | reverse complement strand
CCAACTCTGGGTGCTTCCATGCCTGCTTCTCTCGATCCCTGCGCGGGAGCGACCGGCTCCCTCCGGGGTGCGTCAAGTCCGCACCGTCATTGAGTATAGCGCAAGTGCAAGCTTCGTGCGAGCCAGCTTTTCTTTCTTTTTAGATGTGGCCCATCTGGAGTACCGGACCGTTCCTCCCGCTGTACCGGCCGGCCGATCCGTCGTTTTGAGCCCCACACCACGCCAGAGGCTCAACGCGACGCCGGCGAGGCCTTCCTGGGCATGAGCTCGTCGCGCTGCGCCGTCAGGTAGGCAAACACGGCGGCGACCGTTGCCATCTGCACCATGTCCTCCGCCTGGACGCGGTCGTAGAAATCCATGTTGGTGTGGTGCGTGCGCGAATTGTACTCGAGGCGCTCCTGCATGAATTGGAATCCCGGCAGTCCGGCGCTCTCGAAAGACGAGTGGTCGGTGGATCCTACGGAGCGCGGACCGATGAGCTCGACACCGAGGTCGGCAAGCGGCTTCATGAACGACTCGAAGATCGGCCGTGCGGCATCGTTCTGCTGCAGCCATATGCCGCGGATGCGGCCGGTGCCATTGTCGAGGTTGTAGTATGCGCTGAGTTTCGCGTGACCGGCCTTGATGGTGTCGCCGGCCTTGAAGTGCTCGCGGACGTAGGCGCGCGAGCCGAGCAGCCCTTGCTCTTCCGCGCCCCAGAGGGCGATACGAATGGTTCGACGCGGCTTCGCATCCACGGCCTTCAGAATGCGCAGCGCCTCCATCATTGCGGCGCTCCCGGTAGCATTATCGGTTGCGCCGGTGGCGCCGTGATGGGAATCGAGGTGCGCTCCGAGCATGACGATCTCGTCGCGCAGGCGCGGGTCCGTACCGGGAATCTCGGCAATCAGGTTGAATCCGAGAGGCGTGGTCTCGTCGTAGAACTTCGTCTCGACGTTGAGCTCCATGCGTACCGGAATGTTCTTCTCCAGAATGCGCACCATGCGATTGTAGTGTTCGACGGCGAGCACGATGCTGGGCAGACCGGGCTCCGCGCCGGGGACGCGTGAACCGCCTGACCCGACCGTGAACGTTCCACCGTCCGTCGGCTGCGTCATCCACGACAGGTTGCTGCCGCCTGAAGCATCCCCGCCGCTCGTGCGCTCGAGCAGCGCAACCACGCCTTCCGCCTTGTAGAACGCCGCAACTTCCGTGGCCGACGGCCGCGCGGCTGCATTACCGGCCGGTGCCCCGGCCCGGGCACCAGCACCAGGCGCGCCTCCGCGTGCGCCCACAGCCGGCGCACCGCCACGCGCGCCCGAAGCGGGTGCTCCCGCGCGCGCGCCCGCACCACCGGGCGCCGCGGGTGCAACGGGCGCGGTCGCTTCGGCGATGTCGTCCTCGTTCATGCGCAGCACGATGCGTCCCTCGAGCATGCGCACTGCACGAGCGGGCTGCGTGAGCACGATCTTCCCGCGCAGCTTTCCGCGCCATGCATCAAAGTCTGCAGCGGTTGCAATCGGCGCGAGCACGACGTCCGCCGTGACCGTGCCATTTGTGCCGGGTGTCCAGGACTCCGGCATACCGATGATGGGTTGCACCTGCGGTGCGATCATGTGTGCGGAGAAGCGGACGAGGGACCAGCCCCGGCCGAAGGGGAAATGCTCCTGGTGGATGTTCGCGAGCCCCCACTCCTTCATCCTTCCGCCCGCCCAGTCCGCCGCCTGCTGCATCGCGGGGCTGCCCTGCAGCCGCGGACCGTAGACGTCCGACAGCCAGCTGATGTGATCCATCACCTGCGAGCGGTTCAGTCCCTCGTCGCGGATGCGCGCCACCATGGCCGCATTGACCGGATCCTGCGCGGCGGCCGTCGAAGTCAGGACAGACGTCGCAAGCAGCAGCGCGAAAACCGAGCGAACCACAGCAGTCATTCTACCAGCGGCCTGGTATCGGGTCATGATGCCTCATGCAGGTAATGAACAATGATTCAGGCGACAATGTTCAGTTGTGAACGATGCGGTAACGCGCGACGAATGGCACATCGAGCTCGTCGCGTATCACGCCCCAGATCCGGTCGCCGCGCATTACGTACGGCTCGAAGCGATCCGGCAATGGTACGGCGCCCAGGTATTCACCCTCCGCCGCGAAAACGTCATACACCGAAGGCTCCGCCCAGCGCGTGCGCGGCGCGCCGCCCGGAGCGCCCTCGAGCTCGTCCTCCGGTACGGGAACTTCATGCGACGGCTGTGGCGTGCGGACCCAGAAGCGGCCGTCGTCATCGACGATGATGGTTCCGAAAAAAGGCTTGGTCGACGGAACTGGCGGTCCGTTCCATTTGTAATCCGGGTCAGTGTCGCGAAGACCGCGCAGGGTATTCGCCTCCGCTGCAGCGCGTTCATCGTCGCCCACTGCCACGGGGTCCAATGTCCTTACAACACGCAGCACCTTACCATCGGGAAACAACGATTCGACAGCATACGCGCCCGTGTAGCCACCGACGAAGTAGCCGCGCGGACTGAGCGCCCACACTTCCTGCGGCGTGAACGGAATACCATACACTGCGCGGGATGTCGCACCGCCGGTCGTTCGTTCTGCAATCAGTGTCGACGATTTCAGTCCACGCGTCGGTGGTGTGATCGTATCCAGCACAGCACCGGAACTGTCGAAGACCTCGAAGCCTGACTTCCAGTCTTCACCGGGCTTTGCGACGCTCATCGGATTGTACAGGCGTCCCGCCGTATCGATGATGAAGCTCGCGCTCGTCGAATAGCCGCCGGGGATCGGCCACGACGCGAGTGCGTCCCCCGAAGGCGAATAGACGTTGTAACGGCGATTGCCGTAATCGCGAACAGCAATGCGGCCGTCCGGCAGAAGACCGATACCGGACGGATTGCGCAGCTCGCCCGGTCCGCCGCCATCGCGGCCGATGGTGCGAACCAGCCGGCCCTGCTCGTCGAACACCCGGATATTCTTCGCGATGCGGTCTACGACGTATGTCAGCGTACCGTCCGATTCGACGCCGGAAATCGCGCCGAATGTGTAATCGTCACTCCCTTCCAGCTCCCCGATGCGGAGCTCCTCCGTGAGTGACACGCTGTCACCCCATGCTCCCGGGCCAGACCACGTGACAATGGTGGTGTCGCCGCGGGTTTCGCGCAGAGGCGCGCGCGCCGACCCGCCGTCGGCCGCACACGCCGCGAGAGGAAGACCCATCATCAGGATCAGACCAGCGCGCATAATGTTGTCTCCGTAGTATGGCACGACCTCTGCACCCCTGGGACGCGCCAACATACGCCTTCCGGAACCAGCGCGCGATTGGACGATGACTACTACTCCGTCCGGCTCCAGCACCCCCTCGGGCACCACCCGCTCCATCTGGATGGACACCGGCGCCATGCCGCAGTACGCACCCCTGGCAGCCAGCACCGACGCCGATGTATGCGTGGTCGGGGCAGGCATTGCCGGCATCACCACCGCCTACAACCTCGCCTCCATGGGTAAGCGGGTGATCGTTCTGGATGACGGGCCGGTCGGCGGCGGCGAGTCCGGCCGCACCACGGCGCACCTGGCGAACGCCATGGACGACAGGTTCTACCATCTCGAGAGCATGCACGGTCTCGATGGCGCCCGCTGCGCGGCGTCCAGTCACGGCGCAGCCATCAACCGCATCGAGGAAATCGTCGAGGGCGAAAACATCGACTGCTTCTTCCGGCGTCTCGACGGCTACCTGTTTCTGGGGGAAGGCGGCGATGTCGCGGAGCTGGACAAGGAGTATGAAGCGGCGCAGCGCGCGGGCATGACGGTCGAGCGCCTGGACCGCGCGCCCGTGCAGGGTTTCGACTCCGGTCCGTGCCTGCGCTTCGCCAACCAGGCGACGTTTCACCCGCTGCGTTTCCTGAGCGCAGTGACCGAAGCAATCATCCGGCTCGGCGGCACCGTGCACACCGGCACTCGCGTAACGAGCGTGGATGGCGGCAGTCAGGTGACGGTCCATACTCGGGACGGTCACGAGGTGCGCGCGGGCGCCGCATTCATCGCGACGAATTCACCGGCGGCGCATTACATGACGCCGATGAAGATGCTGCCGTACCGCACGTTCGTCGTCACGTTCGCGCTGAATACCAGCGGACCCGACGATGCGCTCTACTGGGACACGCTCGATCCGTATCACTATGTCCGCCGGTATGCCGGTCATGGACAGGATTTCCTGATCGTGGGCGGCGGCGATCAGGGCACCGGCACGCGCGACCAGGATGAGTCCGTGTTCGATCGGCTGGAAGCGTGGGCGAGGCAGCGGTTTGAAGGGCTTGGTGCCGTGCAGCACAGGTGGTCGGGGCAGGTGCTCGAACCCGCCGACTCTCTCGCATTCATCGGCCGCGACTTCGGCCATGACAACGTCTACATCTGCACGGGCGACTCCGGTCAGGGCATGACACACGGAGTGATCGCATCACTGCTGATCCGTGACCTGATCAACGGCAAGAGCAATCCCTGGGAGCATTACTATTCACCGACGCGCGTTTCCCTCGGCGGCACGCGTGAGTATCTGCATGAAGTGATGAACGCCGGCCGCAGCTTTCTCGATTACCTGCTGCCTGCGGAGCTCGACAGCGTCGACAGGGTGCAGCCGGGGCAGGGCGCACTCGTGAGGCGGGGTATCCACATGGTCGCTGCGTATCGCGACCCGGACGGCACCCTCCATGAGCGCTCAGCCACGTGCACCCACCAGGGCTGCATCATCCGCTGGAATACCATCGAGAAGAGCTGGGACTGTCCCTGCCACGGGTCCAGATTCGACGTGGACGGCAAAGTGCTCAACGGCCCGGCCGTCTCGGATCTCCCGCCAGCCGAACACCCCTGACCCTCTAAGTAACGCTCAAATCAATAGTTAGCCGAACCGCGCGCGCCGCCCCGGGCGCCGCGGGAAACTGCCGGCGTCCATGTCCCGTATGGCGCAGGGAACACGGAAGGAAGATCGAAGCAACCCATTGTCTTCCGCCGGTGTCTCAACTTGCAAATGGAAACGAGAGCTTGTCTCTGACAGGCAGGGGAAAATGAACCGGATAACGAGAATTGCAGTGGCGACGGTGATAGGCATCGGCTTATCACGCGTCATGCCTCCCGAAAACGAAGCCAAAGCGGATGCCGAGGCGCCCGAGCTGCACCCGATAGTCGTTTCGCTCAAGGGTGCGCCGTCGTTCAAGTGGAGCACCCCCGGCACTCCTTATCTGGATTCGCTGCGCATCCGTTTCGACCTGGATGCAATGACCGAGGATGCGCGCACGGATCTCGACCGGGTCGAGATCCTGAGCAGCTGGGTGCGCACGCAGTGGGATCACGATGGCGAGAACCAGCCGCGTCACAACGACCCGATCTCGATCCTCGAGGAGGCGAGTGAGGGTCAGCAGTTTCGCTGTGTCGAATACGCGACTGTCCTTTCCGGCGCGATCAACTCTCTCGGAATGCCGGCGCGCGTGCTGAACCTGAAGACCGCGGATTCTGAAGTCCGCGCGAGCGGCGCGGGCCACGTCGTGACCGAAGCATACCTGCGGGACGCGCGCCGGTGGATCATGGTAGACGGCCAGTATGACGTGATCCCGACAGTGTATGGCAAGGCGGTCAGTGCATATGAGCTGAAGAAGGCGATGAAGGCCCGGTCGGCCGGCATTGTCTTCAAATCGAACAGCGGAACCCATCCCGGCGAGTACGCGCGCTGGATCGCGCCCTACCTGCACTTCATGGATGCCCGCCTCGATCAGCGCCTGGGCGTTGCCGGGGATTCCCGCACGCTCATGCTGATCCCGGCGGGGACCAGACCGCCGCGCGCATTTCAGAGGGCGCCCCTGAAGAACACGATCTACACGACCGCACCGGCCGCGTTCTATCCGACGCCGGCCGTCGCACGTACCGCGTCGAAGAAGCGCGCGCCGACCGCGCCTGTTGCTGCTCTGACCGTCCGTGTGACGAAGCGCGCGGGCTGATACCGCGGCCCGTCGCGAATTCCGAAAGGCCCGGCGCCGCGATGGCGACCGGGCCTTTCTTCTTTGAACACCGCCCATCCTGCGCACCGGACCCCTCCCAGCTTCTCCACCCGCAGCATTCATCCTCCCGCCCGGCCGTGCGGTCCTCCCGCGGAGTGCGACCGCACCACCCTTGTCCGCAAGCTGTTGAAACGCGCACCCTTACCTGTCATCTTGAGGCACTGATTGCTTTCATGGAGGTCCTCGCATGAGGCCGTATCGTCTTCTGTTCGTCATCGCCGCGCTGGCTGCCTGCGCACCGGCCGCAACCCGGAATCCACCGGCCGCCCCAGCACCGGCGGCCCCGCCGATTGCACCCGCACCGCCCGTCGCGCCTGCGCCCGTACCCATTGCGGAGCCGGAGCCCGCCGCCGCGCCGAACGCCGTGCCGGATAGCTGGTGGATGAAGGACCGCCTCCCGAGCGGCAGCTATGGCGCCGGCGTCGAGCGCGCGTACGCGGAGCTGCTGAAGGATCGCCGCCCGGCCCGAACGGTCGTCGTAGCCATCATCGATTCCGGCGTGGACACCACGCATGCCGATCTGCACGGCAATCTGTGGCGGAACGCAGACGAGGTCGCAGGCAACGGCAAGGACGATGACCGCAACGGCTATGTCGACGACGTGCGCGGCTGGGACTTCATCGGTGGCCCCGGCGGCAACGTCGACAAGGATACGTACGAGGTGACCCGTCTGTTCGTGCGCTGCGAAGCCGGCGGCCCGCCGCCGCCGCTAGCCACGTGCGCGGACGTGCGCGCGGAATTCGCGCAGAAGCGGTCTGAGACGCAGGAGCAGATTACGCAGATCAAGGCGATGGACCGCAATGTCGACCAGGTCGTCGCGGTTCTGAAGCGTGAAATCGGGGGCGATTCGCTGACCACCGCGCGCGTCGCTGCGCTCAAGCCCGTACGCGCAGACGTGGGGCAGGCGCAGCAGATCTACATGCAGCTCGCCGCGAACGGCATCACGCCCCAGATCATCAAGGATGAGATCAAGCGCCTCGAGGAGCTTCTGGCGTATGGCCTCAACCCGGAGTTCGATCCGCGCAAGGTGGTAGGTGACACCTATACCAACGCAAAGGAACGCAACTACGGGAATACCGATGTTGTCGGTCCGGATGCGTCTCACGGCACGGGTGTCGCCGGTATCGTCGCGGCGCTGCGCAACGGCACGGGTGTGGACGGCATCGCGAGCGGTGCGCAGATCATGGTCGTGCGCACGGTGCCCGATGGCGATGAGCGCGACAAGGACGTGGCCAACGCCATCCGCTATGCCGTGGACAACGGCGCGAACATCATCAACATGAGCTTCGGCAAGGGCTTCTCGCCCGACAAGGCGGTCGTCGATGAGGCCGTCCGTTACGCGGACGAGAAGGGCGTGCTGCTGGTTCATGCCGCGGGCAATGACGGCAAGGACCTCGAGACGGAGCGCAACTTCCCGAACCGCACGTATCTCTCGGGCGGCAGCGCGAAGAACTGGCTCGAGGTCGGTGCCGCAGGCTGGCAGGGCCGTGACCAGCTCGCCGCGGAATACAGCAACTATGGGCGCACCGCGGTCGACCTGTTTGCTCCGGGCAGCGACATCACGTCGACATCGCTGAAGGGTGGCTACGACGCGGCATCGGGAACGAGCTTCGCCGCGCCGGTCGTCAGCGGCGTCGCTGCGCTGCTGATGGCGTACTATCCGTCGCTGACGGCGGCGGACGTCAAGCGGATCATTCTCGAGTCGGCCACGCCGCTGAAGGACCAGGTGGTCAAGCTGCCGGGCGGCGATACCACGATCCGGTTCGGTGAGCTGTCGGCGACAGGCGCCATCATCAATGCATACAACGCAGTGAAGCTGGCCGAGCAGGTGGCTGCCACCCGCGTTCAGTAGTCAGCGGCTGTAGAGATAGCTCGCGATGTCACGGGCCTGGGCATCAGTCACGCCCAGGTCCGGCATCGCGGTCAGACTGTCCACTGCCTGCGGATCGCGGATGAACCGGATGATGTTGTCCGGCGAGTTGGTGAGAACACCCGCGACATAGGCTCGGTTTCGTATCCCCGCGAGCGGCGGCCCGACCCTCGCCGCACCGCCCGGCACACCGGGCACCTCATGACATGAAATGCAGCCGTAGCGCGCAATGAGCACCTTCCCGCGCTGCGGGTCGCCGCCTGTAATTGCGGCCGCCTCACCTTCGTGCCCACCGTCGCAGCCCGCCGCAAACGCCGCAGACGCCACACACGCGACCAGGATCGCCAGTGTGCGCAGCGCGTGCTGCGTGATGGGCTGATGCAGCACGGGAACGCTGACCGGTGCGTCCTCGCGCACGACATCCGGGCGCGTAACAAGCCGCCACAGCAGCGCGAGCGCAGCCGCGATGTACGGCAGTGATCCGGGAACCCACATGATGAGGCCGGCAACCTGCTGATCGCCCAGTGCGTCCGCCGGCCGGATGCTGAAATACGTGTCGTACCATGGCACGGTCGAGAACGTGAACAGCGCGGACAGAACACCCATCTGGAGCGTCGTGATGAAGAGCGACGCGATCCCGGCGGTCATGCGGTGGCCGGCCCGCGTGTGCAGTGGGATGGAAGCCCAGAATGCCAGCGCGGCGCACACCAGCGTGACGTGCTGGACCCAGTGCACCAGCGGGTAGCGCAGTCCGGCCTCATAGAGTCCGGGCAGGTGCCACGCCCACAGCACGATGGCCTGGATCACACACGCCGCAACAATTCCCGTCATGCGACGCCGGACAGGCGCGACCGACCGCATTCCAGAGACGGCCGGACGCCGCAGCACGCCGGGCAGCCCGCGCAGCAGCGCACCGACCGGCCTGCTCCACACGAGAAGCGGCGCAGCCACGGAAATGAGCAGCACGTGCTGCAGCATGTGCGCGGTGAGCCGGACACCGCCGGCAGCATGCAGCGGTGATGCGAGTGCGAGTCCGGCTGCGAGCCACCCCGCAACGAATGCCGCGGCGCGCCACCCGCGCTCGCCTGGTCCGGCGCCGCGCGCGTACAGCACCGCCGTCGCAACCAGGGCCGTGGCGGGGACAATCGGCACATCCACCGCGAGTCCGGGAACGCCGCCGTGAATCATTGCGTGTCGCAGGCCGAGAGGAAGAGGCTCGGCATCCAGAGCGCGAGTGCGGCCGCGATGCCGAACAGCGCGATGGTGAGAGACGTCACGGCCAGAAACCGGTCGCGGGATGCGGTGTCAGGGGCGTCGTTCGGCCATTCGATGCGGTCGGCGCGCCAGTGACGCCATGCAGCGATCACGATGAGCAGCGGCACCAGCACTGTCAGTGCACCGGCGATCTCCATCAGCACGCGCACGCCGGTGCTCTCGCACGCGGGATCACGCAGTGCGTAGCGCGCTGTGAGCATCGCCAGGAAAACAGTCGGACTGCCGAGCAGCATGAACGCCCAGTAAACCCCCTTCGCCTTCGGCGGCTGCGAGTAGCCCATGGATCCGTGCTGCTCGATCTTCACATCAGCCTCGGCGAGATGTAGATCAGGATGTAGAGCACGACCCAGGAGAGCACGAGGAACCACTTGTAAAGCGCCACGTCCTCGACGTCCGAGAAATGTTTGTCCTGGCAGCGGTCCGTGAAGAAGATCGAGCCGATCACGCCACCTTCGATCAGGTCCGTCAGGATCAGCGTACCGTGCAACCCGAGGATGAACCACACGAGCGAGCCGTAGGCGTGGTCGTC